>JBDSOU010000229.1:0-18256 GCA_039914625.1 Bacteroidia bacterium
GCAATTCCGGCTTCACCGAATATATGCTTTGCGCTGCTAATAACAGCAGGAATACCTGCTGCAACAGTTTTTGGTGCTGCCAATTTCAACCCTGTAAATTCTTCAGGATTCTCTGCATTAGGTAGATCTTCCATTTCTTCTTTCATGTATGTTCAGAAGCTAAAGGATTCTCATAGTTATCAGATTGATCTTCTGAGATATTGTCAAGGCATTTGAAATCCTTTTCCAACAAGAGGAATAATTTTTTCCCATCACCAATATCCATTTTACTTTCGTAACCAACCTTTTCTGTGGAGGTCCAATTCTTAGTATCGTTTTCGGGAATAAACATGGTAATCTGGTTATCTGAAAATTCAGCAGAGAGTTCCGAAATTTCCGGATCACTTTTTAAAGCGTAAGTTAAATTTTCTTTTCCGAAATTTATTTTTTCTTCAAGATAACCTTCCGTTTTGAAAAAATCAACTTCTGGCCGGGTGAGGCGGAAGCGCAATGAATTTCCTTTGATGCGTATTTTCATTTTGTTAATGTTTCCCGCAAATTACGCGGATTTTCGCAGATTGTCTTCAACTTTCATTTGCGTTTATCTGCGATATCTGCGAGAGAATTTTATGCGATTTATGTTTCCCTCAAATCTCGCGGATTTTCGCAGATTTTCATAATTTATTTACTTTCCTAAAGATACTTTTTTCTATATTATCTGAGTTGAAATTTACCAGTATTGCTAATTTCTTATTAGTCAATTTCAAATAAGTCAGAACTATTTTGTGATGGACTTCAGCAAGGTGTTCAATAGATTTAACTTCAATAATAACTGAATCTTCAACAAGAATGTCAAGTCTGAACCCAAGTTCAAGTTTTTCTTCTTCATAAAATACAGGCACAGGAACTTCTATTTTAACCCCCAGGCGCGCCTTCCTTATTTCATAAACCAATGCAGCAACATAAACCGATTCAAGCAACCCGGGACCAAGTGTATTAAATACTTTAAAAATCGCACCTCTGATTATATACGAAATTTCGTTTTCAGTCATTCTTTTAATCTGCGTTTATCTGCGTAATCTGCGGGAGATTTTTTTATGCGATTTTAGTTTCCAGCAGATTACGCGGATTTTCGCAGATTGTCTTCAACTTTCATTTGCGTTTATCTGCGATATCTGCGGGAACATCTGTAATTATTCTCTCCTCACCTGAATAAATATTAAACGTTTCATTTCGCAAAAATCCAATCAGAGTCATATTAAATTCTTTTGCAAGTGACACTGCCAGATTAGATGGCGCGCCCACAGTAGCCACAATACTGATTCCGGCTATAGCAGCTTTTTGTATCAGTTCAAAACTGGCTCTTCCGCTAAGCAGTAACACATATTCTTCGAGCGGCATCATACCCGATACAAGCGATGCACCGATAAGCTTGTCCAGCGCATTGTGGCGACCAATGTCTTCGCGCATTAAAACCAATTTACCTGAATCATCGAACAATGCAGATGCATGAAGTCCGCCTGTATGCCTGAAAATGTTTTGCTGCTGATTCAATTTTTCAGTCAGTGTAAATAAATATTTTTCACTCACAAATAAAGTTTCTTCGAATGCTTTTGTTTTGCAGATAATTTTTACAGAATCAATAGACGCTTTTCCACAAATACCACAGCTTGATGCTGTGTAAAAATTGCGCTCCAACTTTTTTAAATCGGGGAAAATGCTTTCATCTAATTCAGCCCGCACAATGTTTTCTTTATTCTCAATTCGGTTTGAATCGGTGCAATACCGGATGTGTGTCACATCCTTATAATTCTGAATGATCCCCTCGGTAAAAAGAAACCCCAGTGCCAACTCAAAATCATTTCCGGGGGTGCGCATGGTGACAGAAATATTTTTTTTCTCCCTGTCATAAGCGGGGCCATAGCCGAGGCGGATTTCAAGCGGCTCTTCTGAAACCAGCAAATCATCTGCATAAAAGCTGCTATCGCTTTTTATTTTTTTTATTTTAACTAATGAAACGGAAGGTGAAAGCATTCAACAAAATTAGGAGGAATATTGGAAAGAACCTTTCAAAAGATATTAATTGTTTTGGGTGAGAATTCGCTTTAATGCTTCTTCATACTGTTCTTTCGTATTAATGCCGGTTAAAACATCAGGTGATATAGGAAAAATCTTTGCAGCATTTATCTCTTCAAGAAAATATCTCAGTGAATATTTTTTTTCTTTAAAATTCTTTTTCACTTGTCCAAAAGATTTGTTTTCATAAATAGCAAGAAGCGGTTCATATATTGAAGCATGTATATTAAAAAAGGAAGCAGCCATTGAATTTTCATTTCTTGCATCAATTAGCTTTTGCAAATCTTCTTTTTTGATAAAAGGATAATCGCAGCCAACTGTTAAATATGAAAAATCATTGTGTAATTCAAACGCACTTAGCAAAGCCGCCATCGGACCGATGTTTTCATATTGGGGAGCATCAAGAATTACATTATATTTTCCGGAAACTGAATTTGCCTGTTCACGATTGCAGGAGAGAAAAACTTTTTCACAGATCATTCCGAGCATTTCATATAAATAATATCTCTGGGGCATTCCATGATAATTAAGCAGGCTTTTGTCTGCTCCCATCCGGCTGCTTTTTCCTCCGCATATAACAAGTCCGTAAATTTGGTTCATCAACAAGAAATTTAATTGTCAAAGTAATATCTTTTTACAATAAAAAAATACTTTTAGAAAAAAGAGTTAAAAATATCTGATGATCTCAAATTCAAAAAGAAAAATTACTTTCGCTTAAAAATGTATTAACTCCTTAGTCTCTTCGCAGGACTAAAAAATTTCGCAGACACAGTTCTACACCTAATGAATGCAAGGGCAAAATTTTGTTTTACTTTTGATTTATAAATTTAGAAACAGTTAACCTGAAAAAAAGACAGCATGAAACCTGCAAAAATTTATTTGTTCTTCTACCTCATAATTGTTATGACTTTTTTTATCAGCTGTAAAAACGAAAAAAAGTTAATACCGGCTGAAGGGTTCATTCATCTGAAAGCAGGTAAAATTTATTACCGCATCGTGGGCAAAGGTGCTAAAACACCCCTTCTCACATTGCATGGCGGCCCGGGGGTTCCCAGCTATTATTTGAATCCTTTAGAGGCTTTAAGCAAAGACCGTCCTGTAATATTTTTTGATCAGTTAGGATGCGGCCGTTCAGACAGGATTACTGATACGTCATTGATGACTGTAGAAAATTTTGTGGATCAGTTGAAACAAATCCGTGACTCGTTAGGCTTAAAAGATTATTATCTTTATGGCCAATCATGGGGAACCATGCTCGGGACAGATTTTTATTTAAAGTATCCCGCAGGAATCAAAGCAATTATTTTAAGCAGCCCTGCTATCAGCATTCCGCTTTGGCTTGCTGATGCTGATACGCTTATTGCAACGCTCCCGGATTCTGTGCAGCAGGCCATCAGGATTAATGAACAAAATAAAACATATGACAATCCCGGTTATCAGCAGGCTGTCCGGATTTATTACGAGCATTATGTGGCAAGAAAATTACCCTGGTCCGCGGATGTTGACAGTGCATTTTCACCGACAAAAATGGGCGTGAATTTTTACGTATATATGGGAGGGCCCAGCGAGTTTACTATAACCGGGCCATTAAAAGATTATGACCGTACTAATCGTTTGAAAGAAATAAAAGTTCCCACACTTTTTATTACGGGAGAATTTGATGAAGCACGTCCATCAACAGTGAGGTACTATCAAAGCCTTGTACCAGGAGCGAAATTTGAAATGATAGAAGGCGCAGGGCATCTGACCATGCAAGATAATCCTCAAAAAAATAATGAGGTGATTACCCGTTTTATTAATGGAACTGAGAAGTACCCTTCAGGGATTTAGGGTATTTGAATTTTTTCTCTCCAGTTTCTCCCGGGACTTCACAGGAATTGGAAAACCCTAAACGTGCACCAACCAAAAAATTAGTACCTGTTAAGAAGGATTCGTAATGCAAAAAAGAATTTTTATTTTTTTTCAGGTTTGGGTAATGGTTTTCTTATTAATTTTTCATCACGCATAGCCGTGTTGTAAACAAAGAATGCGATTATGGCTGCGCATTGCATGAGGTCTGTTTTTTGAATACGGTCGTAGGTATCCATATTGGTGTGATGCGTTTTGGTATCATAATCCATTTCATCCTGTATAAACTGTAAGCCGGGTATGCCCACGGCATCGAACGATAAATGGTCAGTGCCGCCTGTGTTGCGCGTGGTGACTGTTGTGGCACCCAGGTCATCAAAAGGTTCCAGCCATGCTTCAAACATGGGGCGAAGCGCATCGTTTCCCTGCAGGTAAATTCCCCTTATTTTTCCGCCACCGTTGTCAAGGTTATAATAGGCTGAAATGTTCTTATGTTCCGGCTTAAGAACCATCACTCCGGGTTCGGCAAAATGATTTTTAACGTATCCTTCTGATCCCAGCAATCCCTGCTCTTCACCGCTCCATAATGCAATCCGTATGGTTCTGCGGGGCACCAGGTCAAGTGTTTTCAGTATCCGCATTACTTCCATCATTACAGCACACCCGGCAGCATTATCCGTGGCGCCCGTGGCGGCATGCCATGAATCGAGGTGAGCGCCCATCATAACCACTTCGTTTTTCAAATTCTTATCAGTTCCCGGTATTTCGGCTGTCACATTATATTGCAGCGTATCCTTATCATTAAAAGCTGTTTTTATTTCCATTTCTATTTCCACGGCTTTACCTGCTTCGAGCAGACGAACAAGCCTGTTTACATGCTCCGGGGACATTTCAAGTTCAGGCAAAACGGGTTTTGCATCAGCGGCATAAGAGGCTCCGTTAGATGTCCAGTAAGTTCCCATAGCCCCCCCGCGAGCGCCTGTCACAGCCAATGCTTTTTCTGCTATTAAAAATTCGCTTCTCTTTTGGCGGAAAGAACGCACGGCCCTGTACTTTGCCCGGTCAAAATTGTTTTCATTAAGGTCGGAGGCAATACTTTTATCAAGGTACAGGTTTTTTAATTCTTCGTCTGAATAGCGCTTGAATTCCGGTTTTAAGCCCGGTTTAATTTCAGTGCCGGATGCTATAACTATAATTTTACCTTCCAGTTTTCCTTTATATTTTTCAAGCTCTTCTTCGTTGTCAGCTTTTAATAACGTAGCTGCTGCATGAACGGGCCCGTTAGTTCCGGGTGTCCAGGCTTTTGGAGTTCCGCTGAGCTGCTGGTAATAAGGTACAGTCATTGCCATATAAGACTTTTGAATTTCCCATCCTTTTCCGAATCCGCCCCATAATTCCAGGTTTGCATTTACCATTCCCCAGTCTTGAAGTTGTTTGCGCGCCAACTCCTGTGCATTCTTCAGGTTAGCTGAACCGGTAAGCCGAGGACCGCTTACATCGGAGAGGTTAAATAAAATATCCATCACCTTCGAACGGTTGAACGCCTCATCTTTTATCTTCGAAACTATGGATAAATCAACTTTTTCATTTTGTGCTTTTAAATTTACAGTTGTTAAAACAAACAAAAAGCCAATACACAGATAACATTTTTTTTTCATAGAGACAGTAGTTTTGTTCCTCCTGCAAGGGAGACGAAAATAAAATTTTTAATTAATTTAATAATTTATACCAGGGGTTGAATGGAGTTACTGCATCATCAGTTCACGAATGTATTTAACCGGGGAACTTCCATAACTCAAAAACTTTTCGTGAAAGTCTTTTAAGCTGTATGTATCGCCCATCTTCTTTTTGTAATCATCGCGAAGCGAAAAAATGGCTGTTGAACCCGAATAGTAAGAACAAAGCTGCACCTGCGAAACCGTTGCGCGGTGATATTTTTCTTCCGCCTGCGCATTGGTTTGAAAACACTCCTTCACCATCAGGTGTATTAAATCTTCTTTCGGTTTATTGAGGCATTGCAATTCGTAATCAATAATCACATTGGCAAGCTCGCGGAGCTTTAATTTGCCATGCACCAATTCCATTTCCGGTGAATTATTTCCCCAGCCGTTTTCGAGCATCATGCTTTCGGTGTACACAGCCCACCCTTCTACCATCGCCCCGTTCTGAAAAACAGATCTCACCACATCGGGAGATCTTTTGTTGTTGTAAATTCCCTGCAAGCAATGCCCCGGAACTGCTTCGTGAATAGAAAGCAGCTGCGAAGAATAATTGTTGTATTCTTTCAAAACACCTTCGACCCTTTCAGGAGTATATAATGTTAAATCATCAATGTTATAATACGTTGTTCCGCTTTTTTGATAAGGCGGAGTAAACTCTGCGCTTGCCACACTGAATCCTCTTGCATACTCCGGCATTATGCGCACTTTGATCGGGGGCGAAGCAGTATCAAAGTCAAACAGGTTTTTCTCTATTATAAATTTCTTTAAACTATACACCTGGCTGGTAAGTGAATCGAAGAAATTTTTCGGTGATGCGTGCTGCAATTGAATTTTATCCAGCACCATCTGTACCACCTGTAAGCTGTCTTTTGGTTTCTCCTGTGTTGAATAGTATTTCGCCCACAATGAATTTGCCATCGCAATCATTTTCTGATGATACATTTGCTTGTCAGCCTTTGCTTTTTCATACACCTGTTCAGGAGTAAAATCAGTGGCCAAATCGTATTTGAATTTTTCTGTGAATAATTCTTTACCAATTCTAAAATTGCGGAACACACGTTTTTTATCCGTATCAATTACCTTCAGGGCAGCAACAAAATCATTGACAGCTTTTGTTGTCCTGCCGATGTTTTGCTGCAATGTTTCTTTTTCTGCATCACTTAAATGCGATGCTTTAATGGAATCGGTAAGTGAAGTCCCGAATAGTGAAAGCCCTCCCAGGTTTTGTTTAATGGACAGTTCAAGGTGTTCTTTAGTTGGATTGCTAAGTGCGGAAAGAGCCGCTTTGTAATATTCATCAGCATGTTCGAGGTGCTTCGAAAGAATTTTCAACCGTTCATCCAGCGGAGCATAGGGCTGGTTGACGATGTAATCACAGTCTCCCGCAAGATTATAGCTGGCGGCATTCCATTCCTGAGATTTAAAAACTGAGGTGTACCAGATGTCGCTCTCTAATTGGTTTTTGATAATGTTAAAACTTATTTTGTTGTTACTTTCAAGCGCTTTAAAGTTCAGGCTGTTTAGCGAGTCGAGCCATCGTTCAGAAAAAGTAATGTTGTTTGCAAATGACGTGCTGTCAGGAATCACGAGCTTTTCGTAGTATTTTCCATACCCTGCAAAGATGGAACCGGAAGGATACATGCTCCAATACGCATCTAAGAAAGTATCTTCAAATTTTGAAAACTCCTGATCAGCCTGGCCGGCCCGGTCGTTATCAGCGGTTTGTTTTTTTGAATTGCAGCCGAATGTTGCAAGTGTGAATGCAATAAGGATGATGAAGATGTTTTTTTTCACTGTTAATTGATTTTAGTTGTTATGTTTACTTTCTGAATCTTCCCATTTCGGGGACCGAAAACTTTGGAGACGAAAATAAAGTTTTTAATTTGATTATGGAAATCAAGGCCGGCTAATTTACAAATATGCATTAGTCGGAATACCGGTTTCGCAATTCAATTATGCCTGTTCAGGCGATGTGCAGCTGATTACTGTAAATGCAGTAGGCGGACAAAACATACGTTTTTCATGAAACCTTTACAGCAGTTCCTTTCGAGTGCTGTTCAGCATCAGCGCCACAGGCCCATGGTTGACTATTCCGGGAACTATTACTATTTATGCCCGACCGACTACACCGACAAATATTTCAGCAAGCCCGTCATCATGGTGTAATGGAAGATTTGTGAACTTCAGCACAACACCTTCCGGCTAATTCTCCAGCAGTAACCTGGTTCATCACAGTTCAAGATTAGAACAACTTATACCATTTCTTACATCAAATTAGTCCAAACCTAAAAACGGTATAATGCCGATTGAGTAGCTGTTTAGTCCAATCTCATCGGACTATTACAGATACCGTATCGGTATTAACTAAAATTAATAATTCAAAGCCCCTTATGAAAACCTTGGGGCTTTTAGTTTTACATGCATCTTTTCCGAAAAAACAGACTGTTAAGAAATTGCAAACGGCAAAGCAGGCTTTTTTCATTGCAGTTTAAAAGAAATTACGGGTAGCTTTTGCTCAGTTTTATTTTCATCTATGTAAACAGCATTCTTTAAAATTACGGTATCGCCTGCTTTTGCTTTTTTAATTGCATTCTCCGCAAGAATAGGAATACCTCCCTCCTCGCCTGTTCCATATTCGATCGTCTGCAATGGTTTTTTTGTAAAAATGCTTATGTTAAAACGGTGAAGTATATAGCTTTTACCATCATCACATTTCACTTTCAGCGGTTTTGACTCAGACCATTTCACAGCACTATCTATTTTCACTTCCTGCAACATTGCTGTATCAAGCAATGGCATGCACATTCCCGGAATTTTAATTTCCTGTGAAAATGTTTTTGCTGAAAATAAAAGACAAAATGCTACGGTAAGAGAAATAGATGTTTTCATTTTTTTTATTTAATTGAATCTCATAATAAGTTTCCTTTGAATGACTGTTCCGGAGAAACTTTAAATCGTAAACTTTTTAATTCATCGTTATTTTTTTCGGAAACTTGCTCAGCAAATTTTTTGCAGCACTCCTGTTTACAGTAAATGTCATCATTTTTCATGAAATAAATTTTATTGGAACAAACATACATTATTTTTTTAAACGATTATGACACATAAAAAAATAGTTCATTGATGCAATGGTCTTTTCATTTTAAATAAATTCAATCATGAAAAGCAAAAAACCTGTCCGTTAAAGAAGAACAGGTTTTAAGATTAAATTTTAATTTTAATTTTTCGGATCGGGGTTGATGGTATTATTGCCATCATGCTTTCCTGAATAAATATGAATTTTTGTTGCGGATTCGCTCCTCGTTGTTCCTGTTGTTGAACTACCGCTTTCCACAGGTGTAGTACCTGCAGCAGTGCTGTCAATAGTCACTTTGTTAGGTTCAGTTGCTGCATTAGGGTCAGCAGGTTGACTTCCATCAGGACTCGTAGTTGTACCGGCATTGGGATCTGTTTGATTTGTTGGTTGCTGATTCGGATCAGCCTGTGATTGCGCCTTTGATTTTTCGCACGCGAAAGCCATAATCACAAACAGGAATGCCGAAGCTAAAGTGATTTTTTTCATTCTTTTCTTTTGGTTTTAACGGTTAAATTAATTTTGATATTGTTTTATGTTGTAAAAATACTAATTATAAAATTACGTTAAGTAGAAAAAAAAACTTTTCTTACATTATACTTAAAAGTTTGAAGTCGTTTGAGAATGGTTAAATTGTTTATTATTACTATTAATCACATGAAAATGTTGCTGCGCTCAGAAAAAAATCAGGTAGATTTGTAAACACACAATGATTCAATTAAAAGACATCAATAAAAAATATTCAGTAGGCAACAACACGCTTCACGTATTGAAAGGAATTGATCTCCATATAAAGCAGGGAGAATTAGTTTCTATCATGGGAGCATCCGGTTCCGGAAAATCAACACTGCTTAATATAATAGGTATTCTCGATAATTATGACAGCGGTGAATATAAGCTCAACGAAACTATCATGAAAAACATGAGTGAAACCAAGGCAGCATTTTATCGCAATCAGTATATTGGTTTTGTTTTTCAATCTTTCAACCTGATAAATTTTAAAAATGCGGTTGAAAATGTTGCACTACCCCTCTATTACCAAAAGGTAAGCCGAAAAAAAAGAAACAAGCTGGCAATGGAATATCTTGAGAGAGTTGGATTAAAAGAATGGGCAGAGCATACACCGAATGAATTGTCAGGTGGACAAAAACAAAGAATTGCAATTGCACGTGCACTTATTGCAAAACCAAAAATAATTCTTGCTGATGAACCAACGGGTGCACTTGATTCTCAAACATCATTTGAAGTAATGGATTTGTTAAAAGAAGTAAATCGCTCAGGTATTACCGTAATTATTGTTACACACGAAAATGACATTTCAGCAATGACAGACAGAATAATCAGGTTGAAAGACGGAGTGATAATTAATGAAGCTGGAAGTTAGAAGATAGAAGTCAGAAATTAGAAACGAGTTTAATTTCAAAAGAATATTCACAAATCTGAAATAGTAAATCTAAAATTTAAAATACCGGATGTTCGATCTTGATAAATGGCAGGAAATTTTCAGCACGATCGCCAAAAATCGTCTGAGAACATTTTTGACGGCCTTTAGTGTGTCGTGGGGAATATTTATGCTTATTATTTTGCTTGGAGCCGGCAATGGGTTGCAAAATGGTGTAGCGCAGGAATTTAAAGGTGATGCACTCAATTCCTTATGGCTTGAAGGCGGGCAAACCAGCATACCGTACAATGGCTTGAAACCCGGGAGGGACATCAGGCTTACTATGGATGATTTCAAAGAGATTAAAGCAATGCCGGGAATTCAATGGCTGAGTTCAAGATTCAGCCGCAGAGGATCACAGGATTTATCTTACAAAAAAGAGCATGGCTCATTTGCTATTATTGCTTGTCTTCCCGATGATCAATTTCTTGAAAATACAACGATACATGAAGGCAGATTTATCAACCAGATTGATGTTGATGAATACAGGAAAGTTTGTGCCATAAGCACGAACGTTAAAAAAGCTTTATTTAAAGATGAAAATCCTATTGGTAACTATATTAATGCAAGCGGCATTCCATATAAAGTTATCGGGTTATTTACTGATGAAGCGGAAAGGGATATGAACCGTATTTACATTCCGCTGTCAACGGCTCAACGGGCATATAATTATGCCGATAAAACTGATGTTATCTGGATGGTGCCCCGTGACAAATCCCTGCAGGCATCTAACAGGATGCTGGAAGAGATAAAAACAATGCTCGCTCTTCGCCATAACTTTAATATGGAAGATGAAAAAGCGCTGGAGGCCTACAACAATACTGAGCAATTTAAACGCATCACGGATGTAATGGACGGCATCCGCATGTTTGTATGGATAATCGGAATATTTACAATTATTGCGGGTATAGTGGGCGTTAGTAACATCATGATGATCGTGGTAAAAGAACGAACTAAAGAAATCGGGATCAGGAAAGCATTGGGTGCAACTCCGTGGTCTGTGGTCAGCATGATATTGATGGAATCTGTTTATGTAACAGCCATTGCAGGATATACGGGGCTGGTGCTCGGAGTGGGATTGCTGGAGTTAGCCCCGCAGTTTATTCCCGAATCTCCCTTTTTCAAAAATCCTGAAGTTGATTTCAGCACTGCAATCAATGCGACAATTGTACTTATCATAGCAGGTAGCCTTGCCGGTTTTTTTCCTTCCTTAAATGCATCAAGAATAAAACCTATTGTAGCACTTCGCGATGAATAGACCATTTAATAACAATACTTAAAAATATATATCATGTTCGACTTAGATAAATGGCAGGAAATAATGTCAACATTGAAAAAAAATCCATTGAGAACATTTCTCACTGCATTTGGAGTTTTCTGGGGTATCCTGATGCTTGTAATCATGCTGGGTTCAGGCAAAGGATTGCAGAATGGTGCCATGTCTGACTTTCAAGGCACATCAACAAATAGTTTTTTTGTATGGGCGCAGCGTACCAGCAAACCATATATGGGCATGCAGCCGGGAAGAACTTTTAGTTATAATAACGATGATGCAATCGCTTTAAAAAGAATTCCTGAACTTGCAGTGATTGCTCCCCGTAACCAGTTGGGAGGCCATGAAACCGTAAACAATGTCGTTCGCGGACTTAAAAATGGCGCTTTTGATATTATGGGCGATTACCCGCAATATAATTTAATCGAACCCCGCAATATTGTAAGCGGAAGATTTATCAATGAAGTTGACATTACTGAAAAAAGGAAAGTAGCTGTTATTGGTTCAAAGGTCAGAGATGTTCTTTTTGAAAAAGACGAAGACCCCATTTCACAATACATTTCAGTGAATGGTGTTTATTTTAAGGTAATTGGCGTATATGTTCCTTATAGTTCCGGTGAACACGGTGGCGAAGACTCAAAAGTAGTTCATGTTCCGTTTTCTACTTTTCAGCATGTTTTTAATTATGGGAATGATGTTGGATTTTTCGCAATCACTTCAAGGCATGATATTCCTGCATCTGAAGCAGAAGAAAAAGTAATCGCACTCTTAAAAACAAGGCATAAAATAGCCCCCGAAGATCAGTTTGCAATCGGACATTGGAACGTGGAAAAACAATTTGTTAAAATGCAGGGATTATTTTCAGGTATAAATATACTGGTATGGGTCGTGGGGATAGGAACTTTATTTGCCGGTGTGATTGGTGTGAGCAACATTATGTTGATTGTGGTAAAGGAACGAACAAGGGAAATAGGTGTTCGCAGGGCGTTAGGCGCTCCCCCGATTTCTATAATGAGCCAGATTATTCTTGAATCTGTTTTTCTCACATCTTTTGCTGGCTATTTCGGTTTAGTAACCGGTGTTGGTCTGCTTGAATTGGTATCCGGGGCATTAGGTGATTCAGGGGGCATGTTTCGTTATCCGGAGGTAGATTTCGGCATTGCTATAAAGGCATTGGTAATTCTTATTATAGCCGGGGCAATTGCAGGCCTTATTCCCGCTAAAAGAGCAGTAAGCGTAAATACAGTGGATGCTCTGCGGGCTGAATGACATTAAAAATTTTCTCTGTTAAAAATTAAAGCATTTACGAATACATTGTTTGTTGTTAACTAATAAAACTATAAATCCTCTTTATGAAACTTAAAGTTATTTTGAAGCTGCTATTAGCTGTGGTTATTCTTGTAATTTTTATCGGAACCATTTATTTTCTTTATGCAAAAAGCCAGGCAAAGCCTGTCACATACAAAACCGAATCCCCGTTTGTCACCAACATAATTAAGAAAAGTGTAGCCACAGGAGCAGTTATCCCGAGAAAGGAAATTGCAATCAAATCAAAAGTTTCGGGCATTATAGAAAAGATGTATAAAATTGCAGGAGACCCTATCAAAGAAGGTGAAGTGATTGCCAAGGTAAAAATTATTCCTGATATGGTTAATTTAAATAATGCAGAAAGCCGTTTATCGCGGGCACAAATAAATTTTAATAATGCAAAAACTGATTACGACCGCAACTCTGAGTTGGTTAAAAATGGGGTAATTTCAAAAACTGATTTTCAACAAACAGAACTTACATTTAATAATGCAAAAGAAGAGGTGGAATCATCAGAAAGTAACTTGCAGTTAATTAAAGAAGGAGCTTCTAAAAAAACAGGTCTTGTATCAAACACATTAATACGCTCTACCATCACAGGTATGATACTTGATATTCCTGTAAAAGAAGGAAACTCAGTGATAGAAAGCAATACTTTTAATGAAGGAACCACTATCGCATCAGTTGCTGATATGGGTGAAATGATATTTGAAGGAAAAGTTGATGAGTCAGAAGTGGGAAAAATTAAAGAAAACATGGAACTCATTCTAACTATTGGAGCAATAGACAAACAAAATTTCAAGGCAAAGCTTGAATATATCTCACCTAAAGGAGTTGCTGAAAATGGCGCCATACAATTCCCCATCCGTGCAAAAGTTGAATTGGAAAAAAATTATTTTATCCGTGCAGGATATAGTGCCAATGCTGATATTGTGCTTGAACGAAGAGACAGCGTTCTTGCAGTTCCTGAAGGTTTAATTAAATTTAATGGTGACACTGCATCTGTTGAAGTTGAAACAAGTCCGCAAAATTTTGTGAAACGCCAAATAAAAACGGGGCTATCTGATGGTGTAAATATTGAAGTGGCAGAAGGGCTAAGTAAAACGGATAAATTAAAAGGCGCTGAAGTGGGGACGGATGAAGGAAAAAAAGAACAGAAATAATAATGGAAATTGAAACCGGGTTACTAAAAATAAGAGAAGCAAAAGTTAGGGATATTACAAAAATAATGGAAGTGAGATTTTCTGTAAAAGAAAATGTACTTTCAAACCCGGCATTAGTAACTGAAAAAGAAAACATAGAATATCTCACAGTCCGTGGGAAAGGCTGGGTGTGTGAAATAAATACTAATATTGTTGGTTTTGCAATTGCTGATTTGAAAGATCATAGCATCTGGGCTTTATTTGTAAAGCCTGAATATGAAAGAAAAGGAATCGGGAAAAACTTACATGATACTATGCTTGACTGGTATTTTAACCAGTCAAATGCAAAAGTCTGGTTAGGAACAGCAGCTAACACGAGAGCTGAAATTTTTTATAAAGCATCAGGATGGGTTGAAATATCAAGGAAAGAAAAAGCAGCCTCTTCCCCATCTTCACTACCATGGACTGAAATCAAATTTGAAATGACTTTTGCTGACTGGAAGAAAACTAAAAGTAGTTATAAATCCCTGTGACTAAAAAAATAGCTGCGATTATAGTTTCGCTTTTTCTTTTTACCGGAGCATGTTATGCCCAGCGGCTTGATAAATTCGTATCAGAAACCGGTAAAGTAGTAAGAATAAATAAAGAACAGAGCATTCCTTACCGCGAAGTGATAACTTATTTCGGTTATATTAAGCCCGGTAGTGAACCGGATGAAATTCGCGATTCACTAAACTATTATAATTTCTATTTCTGGCTTTCGGATTCGGTTTCCGAAATCGGGGTGCGAATCATCTCTCCCGTTCCTGATGTTGTAATGCCTGACAGGGGTGATCTTACTTCTGAAAATTATTTTGAGAATGAAAAAAACAAGGAAAATTATTTCGATACATGGATTTCGCTGGAACGCGCTGACAGCATTTTTACAAAAGGCGAAGCTCTATTAAATCAAAAAAAAATAAATTGGATGCTGCTTGGATCTAATGACGACTCACCGGAATTATTTGTGCAGCCTTCCGGAAAAAATTCCAATTCCTTAGTTCGGATTGTAAGCAATCCGGTCAACCGGCTATCGAGGGGTTTGTATAAAATTGCTTTTACTTCACCTAAACAAAAGGAACTAAAAGGAAGTTATATTTTGCAGCTGGGAATGACTTCAAAATTGCAAGAAACTAAACTTGTAAAAAAATTGCCGGAATTAAAATGATTAAAGATCCAAATGGAATTATATATAACTGCCCTGAATCAAAACGAATAAGTAAATTCCACTCCTGAAATAAATGATGTCAAGGGGTTTTTCACATGTAATTCCTTATTGATGAGATAATAAAATTCAAGTGACATGAATTTACTAATTTCATAATCGAAGCCGGCTCCATAGCGAACATTATCAAGTTCATTTCCTTCGGGGTTATAGAGCTGGTAAAACCATTCAGTATAAAAGTAAGGAGTGTATTTTTTTCCGAGATCATATTTCAGTGTGAGCTTGTTTCTTAAATATCGCTCCGCCACTTTGCCATCTTCGCTGGTATTTACATCTGTATATTGCGTTTGAAACCGCTCCCGGAGTGATACGCTTATTTTTTTAAATTTATGTTTTAAAGACAAATCTATATTATACCGGTGACGCAAGCTATAAATATCATTCACTTTTCTTTTCTGACTAAAACGATAGCTCACGCCAAGTGAAACAAATTTATAAAATCTGTAATCCATTCCGATTTCAGTATAGGCTGTTCCGAGCTCTGAAATATTTTCATTGAAACGTAATTCCTCTGTCAGTCTTGCCGACCATTTCGAAGTTATTTTTTTTTCGACATTCACACCTGCCCACAATCCAGCATCGTTTTCCTGGGCATTGCACAAGCGCACAAAAAAAATAAAACAGCAACACCATCCTATTATTTTAACCTGTGCTAAATTATTGAAACGACTCGTCATGAGCATAAAGGATTACTTGCGTTTATTTCAGTGGCGCAAATATAATAAAATGCATTCCTTTTCAAACATTCAGAAAACGGTCTCAACGAAACTCACAATGAAAGTACCGGAATTTAATTTCTCTGCCATTTTTACACCTTTTTCAAAATCAATTTTTTATTGTTTTTGATTCATTTTCAAACAACTGATAAAATTTGTTGTCGCGGAACAACTATTTGCTGCGTGGAACAACTATTTGCTGTGCTGGTACAACTATATATGATAGCGATACAACTATTTATGCAAATGGGAGAACTATTTTTGATCAACCCTTCACCATTTTCAGTAACGGACGGAATGTTAAAGCATATTGACAAAGTATATCTGTCTGACGTGCCACCGCTTCACTCTTTGAATTTACATGCAGCTTGGTATAAATATTTTTAATGTGGTAACGCAAGGTTCAATTCCAACACCCATTTCACCAGCAGCCATTTTATAACTATAGCCCCGCACAAGAAGAGAAAGCACATCATGTTCACGCGGAGTTAGGGTTTGCAGTTCCTTTGATTTTTGAAATTGTTTTGAAAAAAGCTTTAATACCTGTTTGGCAATAGAAGGTGTCATAGGCGCTCCGCCATTGTGCGCTTCGCGGATGTATTCTAATATTTTTTCCGGGGGAGTGCGCTTCAGCACATATCCTGTTGCCCTGTTACACACCGCCTGGAATACTCTGTCGTTATCATCAAAAACAGTGAGCATTAAAATGTTTACTTCCAGCCCGGCAGTGCGAATGCTGCGCAACCCTTCCAAACCATTTTCAAGGGGCATGTCTATGTCCATCAGTATAATATCGGGTTTAAAATAATTTACATGCCTTACTGCGTTTTTGCAGTTATTATAAACAGCACACAATTCCATATCCCCG
Source organism: Bacteroidia bacterium (assembly GCA_039914625.1). Lineage (GTDB taxonomy): Bacteria > Bacteroidota > Bacteroidia > AKYH767-A > OLB10 > DATEMK01. The sequence goes on from JBDSOU010000229.1 coordinate 16,710, forward strand.
GCATTGTTAATTAATTCATTCATACTGTCAATGAAATCTTCGTTATCTTCAAAAATCAGTATTCGTATCACTTGTTTCGTTTTAGAACGTACAAAAAACGTTTAATCCATTAACTTTCATTCCCCCATATTTATGGGATAAAATGAACTAAAATAAAATGCTATTGTCAGTTATAATGCTGCAAACCTAAAGATTTATTTTACAGCATTCGTGATAAACAAACCCATATCCGAAATCTCGTGTTGCTTCAGTGTCTTCTGATACCTGCTGAGACTCTCAAGAAATCGTATACTAAAATATACTTTTTAAAGATATTAAATGATTTCATTGAATGTCTTTTTAAATTAAATTAAAAACTTTATTTCCGTTTCAATCCATTCTCGTCTCTCGCACATCTTAACGCTTCAGCTGATGAAGAAAAGGAGAGGAGTGCCAAAAAAGAGAAATGGCAACCAGTACCGAAACGAGGATACACTTTAAAAATAAAGCCGACCCCCTTAAAGCCGGCTTTATAGTTTAAGAATAAGAAAAGCGATTAATGCAAGTATATGATACACCCGCTTATGAAATATAAAAATATGTTTTGAATAGGAAAAAGTAGTAGCTGAATGGGAAAAATAAACTTTTCAGTAAATTTCACACCAGTAGGAAACGTTACTCACCTTACTGACGGTTCAGGTGTTCCGATTTCTAAGAAGATATTGAAGTAACCTACTACGAAAATATACTTTTTAAAGATATTAAATGATTTCATTGAATGCCTTTTAAAATTAAATTAAAAACTTTATTTTCGTTTCAATCCATCCTCTTCTCTCACGCACAAGCTAACGCTTGAGATGATGACGAAAGGGAGACGAGGAGCAAAGTGAGGAAAAATTAAAGCTCTTTATCCGGACTTGTACCGGATAAAGGATTTTTTATATATAAAGATGACTATTATTGAGCAACCAACTTTCCTGACTGTGAAATTCTATCTTTCCCTGATATTCTGTAAAAATAAATTCCGGAAGGGAGATTTACTTTAAGTGCAGTAGTTTTGGAGGTAATGGTTTTACTTATAACCAACTTTCCTAATACGTTATAGATTTTTAATTCAATATTAAGACGCGATTCATCGTTTAATGTAACTAAGATGGAAGTTGTAAAAGGATTAGGATAAAAACTGATTGTTTCGTCCGGGCTTTCAGCGTGTAAGGAAGATATGCCTGTCGGAGTGCAAACCGGAGCCATCGTAGTAGTAATGGCGGTAGTTGTTAAAGCACAGGTTGTCGTAAACGCCCTGCCTTTTAGAATAACCCCGGTATTTATTGCACCTAAAGCGCCATTATTGCAAACTATAGTTCCACAAAAAACAGAATAGTTGTTTAAGATTACAGCGCCTTCAATTTTCCAATACACATTTTTTGCCTGTGCACCATTAATCAAAATTACTTTTGAATACGTGCTTGTTGAAAGTGCTCCGTTTATCTTTATAATAAATACGGCATTTGAATTATTTTCCGCATCCAGATAAAGTGTATCAGTAAATACGGTGGCGGCATCCAGGA
>JBDSOU010000037.1:0-3968 GCA_039914625.1 Bacteroidia bacterium
ACCATCCGGATTTTCTGTTGCATAACGGCACTTGTCATACTGGCTTCCGCCATAAGATTTTTGCCATACAATGTTTCCGGCTGAATTAATTTTAAAAACCCACCAGTCATAATCGCCATTGTTTGAATTAATGTCACCATCATCGGATATGGAATGTCCTCCTAAAATGATTCCACCGTCAGCGGTCGGCTCGGAACCAAAAGGCTGTTCGAAATCAGAGCCGCCATAATTTTTTTGCCACATAAGCATAGTTTGGGACATAGCTTCTTTTTGCGTTACCCAAAATGACAACCCTACAATAATGAGTTGAAATGTTTTTTTCATTTTATTCTTCGTTTAGCTTTATTATTTTTTTCCTGATTACGCTTTTGTTAGTTTTAATATTCATAAAATAAATCCCACCCGCTTCCGGGGAAATATCAATTATTGTGGATTGTAAATTATCCTCTCCATCATAATTTAATTTCCTAATTAATCTTCCTCTTACATCCGTGATGTCTATTGCCTTCAGTTGAATATCTTTTTCAATGACATTAACCTGGACAATGCCATAAGAGGGATTTGGAAAAATAGTAACAGCTCCGTTATAAGATGGAGAATCTATACCAACACTTTGTCCCAATTGTGCAAGCCAGACCCCTCTTCCAAAAGTGAACACAAATAATTTGCGGTCGCTTCTGCGCAAGCGCATCTGCCAAATAGTGATAAGCGGAATGTCTGTTTCACGAAACCAGGTTGTTCCTGCATCAACAGTTGAATACAAACCATAATCAGTTCCTATAAATAAAACCGAATCAGGGTGGTCGGGATCGAATTCTATCCAATAGGTATTCATAGTATTATCAAAATTTCCGCTGATGTCAATCCACACAGGATTGGCTGTTGTACCATTAGTTATTTTCCAGATTTTTGAAACCGTATCAGCATATTGAACCGTTGCGTAAAGTGTGGAATTGTCTAATGGAAGGACAGCAAGGCAGGTGATTTTGCAATTGCTATTGTTAAGCTCGGGTGGCACTGATGCGGATAAATCTATTTCCTGTCCGGGCGTGGCGGTGTAGGCATTATCTATCCTGTAAAAGCATGCTTTTGATCCTGCTGCATAAATCATCGGCTGCACTGCATTTGAAAGTCCGAGTGCAAAAGGTTTTCTACTTGTGGTGAAAGCATTAGTCAGATGCACCCAGTTGTCTCCGCTGTTTGTAGTTCTCCAGATGCGGTCGCGGGTAGGAATATATACTTGCGTACCATCAAGGTAATTCATTTCAACGGGGTTGATATGCCAGGTATCATCATCTACCACTTCATTTCCATTTGTATCAAGCTCGTTCAAAATGTAATTATATATCGGAACAGAATCCTGGGTGGCATCGCTTCGAAGAATAACAGCATCGTTTCGCGAAATGTATGAAACGGTAGAGTCTTCCTGTTTTACGTGAAGGTAGTTTCCATCAATGCCGTAATTATTAATATGGGAGAAGTACTGATTGCCATTGCTGTTTTTCAGAAAAAAATTATCCTGCGCACCGATCAGGCAATTGTCCCCGCTGGGAAAATAGGCTCCCGCCCAACACTGGGCGGTATTATAATTTTCAAATAATTTTATGACATCCAACGGCAGAACGGTAACATCAAATTCGTAAATACCCTGATCATTTCCCATAAATAAAAGATCATTGTTAAACTTATCAAATACAAGCGCATGATGGTCGGTTTTCAAATAGGGCACATGTGTCCATGTTACTCCTCCATTAAGAGTATAAGCGCCCTGAGCGCCCATGCAAAAAACATAGTCAGGATTATCCGGTTTGATGACAATGCTCAGAATTTGATCACCAAAACAATAATATCCGATATTGACCGGATTTAAAGGAACGGCAGCCCAGGTAAGCCCTCCATTAATGGATTTATAAACTCCGGTAATGCCTGAAGTATAGCCCTGAACTGAATCAGAGAAAACCGAATACATAATGTTTGGAAAACTGTCACAATAAGCCATTTCAATTCTGCTAAACGCTGTTACAGGCAACCCGACTGTTGTTTCAGTATAAGTGCCCGGATCGCCTGTTGGTGAATAATATATTCCATCATAGCTTGACGTACACATTATTTTGCCATCTGCGAAACATTCTATGTCTGTTACAGGCTGTCCGTTATCGAACACATTTTGAAAAGTGTTGCCACCATCCGTTGATCTAAACATTCCGTTCCATGTGGTGCCCACATAAATTGTATTAGAATCAACAAGAGAATGTTTGATAGAATACACAAGGTTAAAAATTGTATCATCGGTGGCAGGGAGTTGCGAAAACGTTAATCCGTTATCAGTGGACTTATAGACACCACTGCCCAGCGATCTTATTTTACTGTTTTTGTATTCGCCCGTTCCGTAGTAAATAATTGCCGGATTAAAAGGGTTTTGAGTAATACAGGTTATGTTATTTCCTACGGTTTGATCATTTAACGGGATCCAATTTAGCCCTTTATCCGTGCTGCGCCATAATCCGCCTGTAGATTGTCCGGCAAAAATCAGGTTGGGATCGCTATTATCAATCAGGATTGCCCGTGTACGGCCTGCGCAATTCTTTGGACCTAAAAAATTGATACTCGTAAAAGCTGTATTGAGTATTTTATTCGAATTGCCGGAGTTATTTAACCGGTTCAGATCGTTAAATGGAATGGTTGCGTGCGTTCTTTGCAGCAAATTATCATCTTCAAAAGAATAATCCTTGAATGCCTGGGGATCATTTTCTTCATTATCGTTCTCTTCCAGTTCACGCTCACCATTTTCCCTTTCCCCGCTTTCCAGTTGCTTGTTCTCTTGTTTTTCATTTTTCCACTTTTTATTTTCCCGTACCTTCTTTTCGTATTCTTTATTTTTATGCTCTTTATTTTCCTGGGCGAGCATACGGGCAGGAACAGATATAATAATGATTATGGCAAATAATAAATAATAAAATAAACTTTTCATTTGATACTAATTTAGGGTACAATATTACTGAAAAAACAGGCACGAACCGCTGAGCCGGTTGAAGTTTCTGTTATTTTCAGGAACTCTTCAAACCATCAAATAAATATTCAGAAGAAACGAGAAAAAAGGGAAAGATGCAAATTCCAAACTCTTATGAGGAATAAACGTAAGAGAGAAATTCCAAATTAATTATTGAACTTCGCAGCTATGATTTTTATTGCAGGTAACAGCCGGAGCGGCACCACGCTGATGGGACGGATTTTAGCCAACCATTCGCAGGTGTTTACTTTTAGTGAATTGCATTTTCTTGAAGAAACATGGATGCCTGTTTCAGATGAATTAACATTACCCGAACCGGAAGCCGTAAAAATTTACTCAAACCTCATCAGCATACAACGCGAAGGCTACCTGAAAAAAAGAATGCCTGAAAAATATTTTGACGAAGCAACAGATGCTGTCAAATCATTTAACGGGGAAAAAATGACGTTTGCTTCTCTTTACAAATGTTTTCTTTTCCGTGAAACGGAGCGAAATCAGAAAAAAATTCCCTGTGAAAAAACTCCGCGCAATGTGCTTTACATCAAAGAGCTTTCTGAAATTTACCCTGCCTGCAAAATTGTTTGCATGATCCGCGATCCTAAAGATGTGCTGCTGTCGCAGAAGAAAAAATGGAAGCGGAGGTTTTTAGGAGGCGCAGCTTCTATTCCATTAAGAGAAAGCATTCGTGCGCGTATCAACTATCATCCGTTTATCATTTCGCGGTTGTGGAATGTGAATGCGCAGGAAATTGAAAAGCATAAAAAAAATCAACATGTAATGACGCTGAGCTTTGAAAGCCTGTTAAGAAATCCTGAAAAAGAAATCAGGGACCTGTGCGCATTTCTTGAAATCCCTTTTGAAGCGGAAATGCTGCGCGTTCAGAAAAAAGGTTCTTCCAGCGAATTTGACGCTGCGGATAAATTGGAGATTGATAAAAAGAAAATAGGCAACTGGAAAA
>JBDSOU010000294.1:0-7874 GCA_039914625.1 Bacteroidia bacterium
TGATAATCTCAACACCGGAATTTATTTTATTAAAATGAATGTAGGTGACGAATCATACATGCAAAAAATATCGGTAGTAAAATAAATTTATAAAATCTTTTTTAAGATTAAAAGAGCGTTGCAAAAAAGTAACGCTCTTTTTTTTGTAACTTAGCAATCCCCAAAAATAATTCAAAATGAAAAAAACAATTCTACTATCAGCCCTGCTTGTAATTTCACTTGCAGCCAAGAGCCAATTTAATGTAACCGGCACAGTACAAGACCAGCCTTTCACACAATTCATGTCGGGAGCGCGTGTTACTTTATTTAATGCTGACACTACTTTTTTCCGCGAAACCCGCGTGAATGGTTCAGGAAACTATTCCTTTACAAATATTCCTGCCAATGTTTATTCTCTCGGAGTTTCGTATCTCAATAAACAATACCAGCAAGTGAGCTTAAACGTATCTGCCAATACAACACATAATTTCAGCTTATTGCCCGAAACACAAACAGGACAGTGGAATGTAATTGTTCAATCACCTGAACCATTGGGGGGAACAAATCTTGGCGCATTAATGCCTGACGGAAAAATATTTTATTGCCATGAAACTGTTGACCCTTTTTATTTTGACCCGGCAATTAATGACACTATTTCTGCACCCGGCAGCGGAAGTGTGCAAGGTTGTGTCGGACCCATATTAACAAATGATGGTAAGCTTTGGTTCATTGGCGGAGCATTAGTGCCCACTTACGGTCCGGGGTCAAAAAAAGTAAAAACTTTTAACCAGTCAAACGGTTCATGGCAGTTCCAGCCTGACATGCTCGATTGGCGATGGTATCCTTCGCTTATACAATTGCCGAGCAGTAAAATTTTAATTTTTGGAGGAGGAGGATTAAATAATCCCGTGCGTACAAACACTTCAGAAATTTATAATCCGGCAACAGGCACCAGTGTTTTTACAGATACACTTGCTATTGGCAATGAAGTTTCACCTACAGTTGTTTTATACAATGGAAAAGTTTTAATGACACATCGCCCTCCTCAACTTTTTAACCCCGCTACAAATCAATGGAGCCTGGCAGGAGCTTTTGTACAATCACCGCGTACACCCAATGGCGACCACAGCGATTGCGAGCTGGTATTAATGCCCGATGGTGAAGCTATTGCTATTGGCTATAAATCTTTTACTGCAGGTATATATGGAACTTTTATTGAACGTTACAATCCGGTTACAGATTCATGGTCGCTGGGAACAAGCATACTTCCTATCCGCTCGCGTGCAAAAACAGTTCTGCTGCCGGATAAAAAAATCCTTGTCATGGGAGGTTACAAAGAAAATCCTTCTGATACCACATCAACTAACCAATATGGATATATGAATCTTTGTGACTTGTACAGTCCCGCAACAGATTCCTGGAGAAGATTAAAGAGGCTCAATTATCAGCGTGAATATCATTGTAACGCTATTCTCGTTCCGGATGGAAGGATTATAGCTGTCGGAGGTGAAGGACAACCGGGCAATGAGCCGCCTTTCAGCGTTATTGAAGCATTTAAGCCTCCTTATTTATTCAGAGGAGTCAGACCTCAAATTATTAATCTGAATCAAACTTCTTTTGCAAGAAACGCCTCAATTAATTTCGACTTTCAGAAAACAGATTCCGTTACTGAAGTGATATTAATGTCAAATGCCCTGGTAACCCATTTTATGAATAGCGGCAATAACCGTTATTTAACTTTGAACTTTACTCGCACCGGAAATCATATTACTGCAACTTTGCCTTCAGATTCAGTTACGCTGCTTCCGGGTTTTTATATGCTGTTTGCAATGGTTGATGACATTCCTTCTGTTGCAAAAATTATTAAAATAGAAAATTCCGTCTGCATTCCTCCTTCAGCGCTGATAACCCCTGCCGGTCCTACCACATTTTGTTCAGGCGGAAGTGTTGTCTTAAATGCTCCTGTTGCCAATAACAGGGCGTATCAATGGAAAAAAGGAGGAGTGAATATTCCGGGAGCTACTTTATCATCCTATACGGCTGCTACAGGAGGAACTTATAAGGTAACAGTTACTAATACGAGCACCGGTTGTTCAAAAACAACTGCTACCGGAGTTGTGATTACATTAAAATCTCTTCCGGCTGCAACCATTAATCCATCAGGAACAATAACTTTTTGTGCAGGACAAAGCGCATTACTTACTGCCAACAACGGAACAGGATATACTTATAAATGGAAGAAAAATGGCAGTTACATCAGCGGTGCGTCTTCAATGACTTACACGGTAACAACCGCAGGCAAATACCGTGTTGAAGTAACCAACGGAAATGGCTGTTCTAAAACGTCATCGGTTAATACTGTTGTAGTGCCTTGCCGGACCGCTAATCTGATAGAAGATGATGTTTTTATTCGTCCCAACCCTGCACAAAATAGTTTTACAATTGCATTACCCAGCGTAAATTTTAATGTGACAATTTCTGATGAGACAGGAAGAAAAGTTTTTGAACAGAAAAGCGTTTCAGGTCAGACAGAAATTGATTCGAAAGATTTTCCAAATGGAATTTATTTTATTGATGCAATAACAAGTAAAGAAAAAATTTACAGGCGAAAAATAATCATCAATAAATAAATTAAAAAATTATACAATTAAACAATCAGATTTATTTCTATTTTCGCATCAATTAAAGATGAATAAGCGAACCAGAAGATTGAAAACTGTTATTGCTCTTTTTTTAGCAGTTGCAGTAATCAATATTTATGTCACTGATTCCTATTGCAGTTTTACAAAAGAAATCGGGCATCCTCATGCTGATTTAGCTTTAATTGAAGCAAGAGAAAAACACTACCATTCCCAGGCAGATGGAGCCGGGAAATCCGCAGAACATCATCATAAAAGCCTGAAAGCAGAAAAACCCCATCACCATCATGGTGACCAAATAAAATCCAGTCATCATCACGAGGGAAATGAAACTGAAACGCCAGAAGAATACCACACTGAGGGACAAAAGCCTGGGAAAAATTGTCATGATGCTTCTCAAGCCGAATGTGACAATCATCATGACGGAAAAAAAGATGACAATTGCTGTAAGGATAATTCAGAATCCTTTTTTTCCGCATTAATTAATCACTCGGTAACCTTTCCGGTTCTTAAAAACATTTTTACTGGAATTATTAATTGCTTTTATTCAAATAATGAACTTTTAACTTTAAGTAAATTTTCTACAAAAGGTTTTGTAATTCGTGAAGCCCCTCCTCCCAAAACATCTGGTGTAAGGATTTTAATCCGTTCATTTATTATTTGACTTTCTGATTAAAAGTAAGCAGGAATGGCAGGTCCATTGCCTGCTAAGGGCATTTATAAATGAGTATATATTTTTTTAATTAAATTTAAAACTACTTACTGAAAAACTAAAAACTTGTTCTAATGTATCACGATAACGATTTTGCAATCATAATTCCAATGGCTAATGAAGAAAAAGACTTCCAGCCATTTGTTGAGGTATTAAAAAAAGTCATGGACCGTCTTGAATCCGGAACTGTTTATTTAATAGTTGACACTGTTTCAAAAGACAACACATTAAATCTTAGTAAAGAGCTTTCGAAAAATGATAACCGGTTTATAACAGTATGGTCACCCGAAAATAAAAATGTGGTGGATGCTTACATAAGAGGGTACAAGGAAGCATTAAATAACAGTCATGATATAATAATTGAAATGGATGCCGGGCTTTCGCACGACCCCCGCGCCATTCCGATGTTCCTGCGAACATTAAACGAAGGAAATGAATGTGCCTTCGGAAGTCGTTTTATTAATGGAGGTTCCATCTGGAAATCAGTTTTCTACCGAAGATTTCTTTCACGTTTTGGAACAATTTTATCAAATGTAATGCTTGGAACAAAATTGCATGACATGACATCCGGTTACCAGGGCTTTCACGCAAATGTGGTTAAAGAGTTTGTCAATTATCCTTTATTATCACGAGGACATTTTTATCAAACCGAACTAAGGTATCTATTGCGAAAGAAAAGATTTCGTGAAATTCCGATTCATTACCGGGCGCCTTCAAACAGCGTTTCAGGAAAATCAATTAATAATTCTATCAGCGTTCTGTTGCATTATTTCGTGAGACGATTAATGTTTAACTCAGCGGTATTGCATAATGAAGATTCATTACTATGAACTATAGAAACGCACTTGTTATTACTTCTATTGCTGCGCCTAACGAGGCATTGAAAAAATATGCAATTGAAAGTGCTAAGCACAAAGTACATTATATTGTAATCGGAGACTCAAAATCACCAAAGGATTTTGATTTGCGCGGATGTGATTTTTATTCTATCGAACGGCAAAAGCAATTACCATATTCAATTTGTAAAATATTGCCTGAGAAGAAATATTCCCGCAAAAACATCGGCTACCTCGTTGCAATGGAAAACGGACATAATGTTATTTCTGAAACTGATGATGATAATTTTCCGCGAAGCGGTTTCTGGAAACCTTCAAAAATAAAAACAGATTGCTATTATATCGAAAACCATGGATGGTTAAATGTATATGCCTATTTCACTGATCAAAAAATATGGCCACGTGCGTTTCCGCTTGAGCATGTCAATGATGAAGTGCCTGATATTAAAAAATTCTCGTACAGAGAAGTGACCTGCCCCGTGCAGCAGGGACTTGCAGATGAGAATCCTGATGTGGATGCTATATTCAGGTTAGTGAAAATCCTGCCGATAAACTTCAAACGTTCACCAAGTGTCGGACTCGGAAATAAAACCTGCTGCCCATTCAATAGTCAGAATACGCGCTGGTTCAAACCTGCATTTCCTTTGATGTATTTGCCGTCCTACTGTAGCTTTCGCATGACTGATATCTGGCGAAGCTTTGTTGCACAACGCATTTTTTGGGAAAACGACTGGACATTATTATTTCACAAAGCCACCGTATATCAAAAGAGAAATGACCATAATATCCTCCATGATTTCAGGGATGAAATTTCGGGTTACCTCAATAATAATATTATACTTGAAACATTAGACAACCTTAAGCTAAAAGGAGGTCTGCTTTATCTACAGGATAATTTAAAAAAATGTTATGAAGCATTAATCAAAATAAAGTTGATTGAAGAAAAAGAAATGGAATTACTTGAAGCATGGTGTAATGATATAAATACTGTGGTTACTTACTAAAAAAATTAAATGAATTATAGATATAAAATTACATCCATAAATAACATATCATCTCAAAAATTCACAATCATTAACCATTAATCAAAAATCAAAAAAATGTTAAACACAAAAAATTACAAAAAACAAATCGTGAAATCCCGATTCTTATCGGAAAAAAAAACAATTATCTTAACAGCAGCAGCAATTGCATTTACAATAGGTGCCTGCAACAATTCATCATCTGAAAAAGAACAACACAATGAATCGGGAGAAATGCATGAACATGAGAACGATTCCATGCAACATCATGACGCGGCTGATTCAATGCATCAACATGATGATGCTTCGAAGAATCAAATGAGTGAAGCGATGTATCAATGTCCGATGCATCCGGAAGTTACGTCTGACAAACCCGGCAAATGTTCAACATGCGGAATGGATTTAGAACAAAAGAAATAAATAAACTAAAAAATAACTAAATAAATAAACTAAAAAATGAAAAAAACTATTTGCACATCTATCGCTTTGATGTTCGTACTAACGATTTCCAAAGCCCAAACTACTGCCATGCCATTTAACGGTCTTGATTGTAATGGTAACTCTGTTGACCTGTTTGCCGACTTAGACGCTGGCAAAGCAGTGATTCTACATTTTTACATGCCAAGTTGCGGGAGCTGCCCACCACCTGCACAAAAAATTCAGGCAATGGCAAATAAAATAGATGCCACGTATCCCGGAATGGTTAAAGGCTATGCTTTCCCTTTTCAAAATACAACAACGTGCAGCTATTCATCAAGCTGGGTTTCTACCAACAATTTGTCAGCTTTATATGCACCCATGGACAGCGGTGCAGCACAAGTAGCACACTACGGAGGTTTCGGTATGCCGACCGTAGTTTTATTGGGCGGTACAGACCACCGGGTAATGTTTTCTACTCTGAGCTTCAGCACCAGCGACACTACAGTAATGAGAGATTCCATTTTAGCATTGCTTAATACTACAGGCATTGCTGATTTACCTAATTCAGTTTCTGCTTTCAACATATATCCAAATCCTGCTTCGGGTGTTATTGCAATAACTATTGAATTAAAGGAAAGCGCACACCTATTGATTGAAATTACCGACATTACAGGAAAGCAAGTTGCTGTGATTACAGATGAGAAGCAAAGTCCGGGTTTGCTAATCAAACAATTCAATACACTCCTGTTATCCAATGGAAACTATTTAGTTCGTTTAAGTGTGAATGGTAAAACCACCACACAAAAACTAACCGTTGCTCATTAACATGAAAAAAATAAGACAAGCAGTTTTAATAGTAGCCGCATGGTTTGCGGCTACTGCCATTTCTGACGCACAATCCTATTCACTCAGTCCAAACGATACTATAATAGCATATGGTATTATGGAAGATTTGGAAACTTTGATTATTCAGCAAAATAATATTACAACCGACACACTTCAACTAAAATGGAAAAAGGTGAGTGAATCAGTTCCTCCGAACTGGGATATTTCTGTTTGTGATAATCAGAATTGTTATACCACTTTAGAAGATAGCGGAACCATGAATCCTGTTAATCCTAATGACTATGGGTTCCTGCTGATACATTGCACACCCCATGTTAATTTCGGCACAGCTATTATTCGTTATGCAGTCTGGAATATAAATTTCCCGAACCTGAAAGACACCCTTACTTTCATTATACATGCAAACCCTACCGGAATTGCAGTTGTAAGTCTTGATGCACCTTCCGTTTGGATTGCACAAAATAAAATTCATTTACAAAATAATAAGGATGATTTTTATTCAATAAGTTTTATGGATATGAATGGCAAGGAAGTTTTCAAAACCAACATCAGTAACGAATCAGAGTATGAATTGCCGGGGCTTCCAATTTCTGTTTATATCATTCAACTATACGGAAAGCAAAAATTGTATATGCAAAAAGTATTTTATCAACCATGAAATTAAAAGCACTCAGTACAACACTTATTATACTTTCTTTCACAAGTATATTTTGCTTGTCCCAAAACGCCTTGTACATTCCACCCGCACTTACAGGCACTACTTTTAATCTTGATGTACAAGCCGGAATGCAAACATTTTATGGCACCACAGCCACACCAACTTATGGAATAAACAGCGGTTGGATGGCTCCAACAATCATAGTAAACAAAGGGGACAGCATTACATTAAATGTAATTAACAATCTCACTGTAAATACAACCATTCATTGGCACGGGTTACATGTAGCTGCATATAATGACGGAGGTCCTCATCAAATCATCAATCCGGCTTCAACCTGGAGTCCATCATTTAAAATCAGAAACAATGCTGCAACCTTTTGGTATCATCCACATGGAGCAGGACAAACAGAGCAACAAATCTCAAAAGGACTTGCAGGTTTTTTCATAGTAAAAGACAGTGCAGAAGATGCGTTGACCTTACCCCGAACTTATGGTATTGATGATATTCCATTAAATGTGCAGAGCAAAGCATTTGATGTATTGCAACAAATTGCAATTGCAACCGACATGGACACCGCTGTTTTTGTGAACGGAACTTTGCAGCCTTATTTTAATGCACCTTCACAAGTCATTCGTTTTCGCTTGTTGAATTCAAGCAGCTTGCGGACTTACAATTTTGGATTATCAAACGGACAAACCTTTTACCAGATTGCAACCGATGGAGGTTTGCTTGATTCATCAATTGCCCTTACAAGGTTGT
>JBDSOU010000171.1:0-5012 GCA_039914625.1 Bacteroidia bacterium
ATATACTGCGGTTTTTTCGCAAGCAAAACAGTAGGCTCTATAAAATATCCTTTCGATTTATCAAAATTTCCACCTGCAATTATTTGAACATCTTTACTCTTTTTAGCTCCTTTAATATAAGAAGTTATTTTATCAAAAGCCTTTTCATCAATTACTGCATTAATAAAATTTGAAAAATCTTCCGTTGGACCCATTTTGAAAGAAGCGAGGTCACGCTGCAATTTTTCTTTGGTTTCATTCCATAAACTTTTCGGAATGTAAGCCCGCGAAGCTGCACTGCACTTCTGCCCCTGGAATTCAAAGGCTCCGCGGGACAATGCCGTCACCACCACATCAACATCAGCAGAAGGATGCGCCATGATAAAATCCTTTCCACCGGTTTCGCCCACAATGCGCGGATATGATTTATATTTAGAAATATTCTTTCCGATTGAAGCCCACACATCGCGGAACACCGCAGTAGAACCTGTAAAATGAATTCCACCAAAATCAGGGTGTGAAAAAATCACATCGCCTGTTGCCTGACCGGGAACAAAAATTAAATTAATAACGCCATCGGGAACACCCGCTTTAATAAACACTTCCATTAAAACGCTGGCAGCATAAATTTGGGAGAAAGCAGGCTTCCAGACAACTGTGTTTCCCATCATGGCACATGAAGTTGGAAGATTGCCTGAGATCGCAGTAAAATTAAAGGGGGTGAGTGCAAAAATAAATCCTTCAAGGGGGCGTTGTTCCACACGGTTCCACACACCTTTTGATGATAACGGCTGCTGGTTATAAATTTCATAGGCATACTGCACGTTGAATCGCAGGAAATCAATCATTTCGCAGGCGGCATCCACTTCGGCCTGGAAAACATTTTTGGATTGACCCAGCATGGTTGCCGCATTTATTTTGGCGCGGTACGGACCTGAAAGTAATTCGGCAGCTTTTAAAAAAATTGCAGCGCGGTGTTCCCATTCCATATTAGCCCATTCATGCTTGGCTTTCATTGCAGCATTAATTGCCATAGTCACATGTCTGGCATCACCTATTGAATAGTTTCCGAGAACGTGCTGATGATCGTGCGGAGGAGAAAGTTTCCCTTTTTTCTCGGTGCGGATTTCTTTTCCTCCTATATACATAGATATATCGGCAGTGACGGAGCGCGCCTGTTCAATTGCTTTTTTTAATTCTTTCCGTTCGTTGCTTCCCGGAGCGTAATTTAAAATGGGTTCGTTAACAGCTATGGGAACTTTATAAATGGCGTTGGACATGTCGGATGTGCGATTTTAGATTTACGATTTACGATTTAAAAAATAGTTTGCAAAATTAAGAAAAAACAGGGAGCTAAATTTCATTTTAAAACTAATCCCAAACTTGATACCCGAAACTTTTTAAACTATTTAGAGTATGATAAATAAAAAAACCATTGAAATGAGCTTCAGCAATTTCATACCGGTGCAACCAAAGAAATGCCAGTGTATTTCTTTCAACAAAGAAGGCTTTATTGTGGAAAGTGATAACTCTCTTTTTAATACGGGAATTATGATGGGGAATCCATTAATGTTCCAGTTTCCTTTTATCAAAAAAATTTTCAAAAAGCTTCTTTCACTCAAACCGACTGATGAGCCGTTGTTTTTTCCAAACAAGCAATTAGCTTTTTCAGAATATAACGGAATGTGCGATTTTATATTTTCAAAGGTTGAAAACCCGGATGGCGAATCAATCGTTTGGTTTATTTATGATAACTCTGCCCATTTTAAAGAGCATATAACTAAAAAGGACCGGTTGTTTGAATAGAAGTAAAAATTGAAAAGTTTTTCTAAACTAATTCGACCCTTGCACTAATCAGGCTTCACGTTTCAGTTTGCCGAGAGCAATTCTTTTCCTGATAGCAATAAGAGTTCCGATAATCATCAGCACACATCCCATCCATAAAATATTTATGTGCGGAAAAATAATTGCTTTCATTATGATGAATTCGCGTTTGTTCTCTTTGCGTTCGGCAACAGTGATTTCAAACTTTCCGGTTTCAGGATCAATCTTTTTAAAGCCAAGCCGCAATCCCAAATCATCCACCAAAGTTTCTTCCGAGAAAACAACATTGTTTTTTATGATGAACAACGGTTCGCTGTGATATATTTTTTTATTCACATCAATAATTTCCAATTGAGCTGTCACAGCAATATCTTTTTCGGAAAGGGCATATTTATTTTTATCTGTATTTTTATTTAAGCCGGTTAAAACAATCAGGCTGTTTGAAGTGCTGATGGTATCACCGATGGACATGTTGAAGGATTTCGGTGCATTATAATTTGTATCAGCATCGCTTACTTTTTCTTCTTTTTCAAGATCAGCGTAGGTGATGTGCGTATAAATATCTTTTGTAAAAAAATGTTCCGTTGCAGGTTCAGCCACATTGCCCATTCGTTTGTTAAGCTGCACTATTGGTTGCAAGGTAAATTGCTTTTCAAATGTTCCGTTACTCTGATCGGCTTTCAGGTAATCAATGCTGTAAAAAATATTGACACCTTCTTTTTCTTTTTTCGACCAGGTCACATAGTAATCAGCCATGCGCAGCGTATCGCCTTTCACCAGCATGATGTTTTCATTATTCGGAAAATCTTTTCCTAAATCCATATTAGAAACATTTTTTGAAATGACCGTACTGTTTGCATTTGAAATTAATGCCCCGAGCAAAATCATGCCGATACCTGCATGAGCCAGTGAAGCCCCTGCATGCTCAATCCGTCCTTTAAGCACCAGCAGCATATAATCGAGATTCGCAACAACGGCAAAAACAGACGCAAACAAAAGGAAAACAAAATGTATTCGTTCAAATTTGAGAAAGTAAGCAGCTATAGAAGAAATAACAATAGAAATAATTATTGGCAATAAAATCTTTTTGCGTAGTTCCTGTCCGTTAGTCTTTTTATATTTAAAATATTGACCGATGCCGATAAGTAGTGCAATAACCACTGCTATCGGAATTTGCCATGAGTTATAGTGTTCTACAGGTTTTGGAGGCGGAGCCATATTGGTTCCGAAAAGTTTATTGATTACAGGAATAGAAGTAGTAAATGTTATTTGCAAACATGAAATAACCAGTACTAACATGCCGATGAACATCCAGAATTCTCTTGACGAAAGAGTATCTTCACTATGACTTTTCGGAATCAGCTTCCTGTTTTTTATCAAAAGAAATATTCCAAGGATAGAAAAGAAAGCCATGTAAACTAAAAGCTGTCCTGACATTCCCAAATCAGTAAATGCATGAACGGAAGTGTCACCAAGAATTCCGCTTCGTGTAAGAAAAGTAGAGTAGAGGATAAGCATAAACGTGACGATCACTAAAATAAAACAGCTCAATAACGATTGATTACCCTTTTTCTGAATCATCATAACATGTGCGCCACCGACTAACGTGAGCCAGGGTACGAGCGAAGCATTTTCCACCGGATCCCATGCCCAGAAACCGCCAAAGCTTAATGCTTCATACGCCCAGGCAGCGCCCATAAGAATTCCTGTACCGAGAATCATGACTCCGAAAAATGTCCACGGCAGTACGGGTTTTATCCATTCAGTTACTTTTCCTCTTATTAATCCTGCCATTGCAAAAGCAAATGGAATGACGGTAGATGCAAAGCCGAGAAATAATGTTGGCGGATGAATGACCATCCAGTAATTCTGCAGCAATGGGTTCAATCCTCTTCCATCTTCAATCTTGCTTAAATAATCAGGCATCTTTATGAACGGAAGGTTTGCCATGTCGGGATGATCGCGAAGGAGGGTGAACGGATTGGTTCCTAATTTATATCCGAAAAAATAAATTCCGAGAACCATTGAACACAAAAACACCTGCACCATTGAAACAATCATCAACACAGGAGCTTCCCACTCACCGCCTTTGCGGATGATGAACATGGAAAGCATTGTGTGCCAGAATGTCCACAATAAAAAGCTTCCCTCCTGCCCTTCCCAGAAACAGGCGAAAATATATTTTGGCGGAAGTATGGTTGACGAATGTTCCCACACATAATAATATTCAAAACGGTGGTTGAGGATAAGATAATAAAGGACAGAGAAAATTCCGATCACTGAAAGTGTGTGCACAAAAAATGCTGATCGTGCAATATTCTTCCAGCTTTTGTCTAATGGATTTTTATTTGAAAAATAATATGCAATGCACGAGAGCAGCGCACACACAAAAGCGAGAACGATTAATGCGTTTCCTATTTTGCCGAAGATGAGTTGCTCGCCCTGGTACTGCACAATTAAATTTTGGGGGATAAATTTTTCTGAGGCGCAAAGTTAGGGAATCAAATTTCATCTATTTTTCGTGAAATGGTTTAATGATTGTCTGCCGGCTGACGGTTATTGATTGCGGATTAATGGTTATTGCAACCCGACTAACTGCCATTGCTTACGGACTAATGACGATTGCGAGCCGATTGACTGACATTGTTTCCGGATTAATGGCTTTGTATCACCGATTTTTCTTCATTGAACACCGATTTTTCTTCATTGTATGCCCATTTAAGTTCATTGTATGACCCTTTTTGTTCAATGCTCACCAAATTTTTGGATTGCTTACCGATTTATTTCAATGTATGACCGATTTATTTGCATTGCAGACGGACGGATGTGCATTTTTTTCAGATTGATGTGCATATCTGCCGGACTAACGTGCATATTTTATCGATTTATATGCACTTACTGCAGCCTGATTTGCATTTCGCTCCGGCTGATTTGCATTGATGCCCGCAGGATGCAGATTTATCATGGGTTTTGGCTGTTTTTTGCAATTTTGTTGAATTTCTTACAGTTTTTTTGAGTTTTGCTAAAATGGGGAATTGGGAATTCTTCAAAAAAGAACAGAATTGAGAAATTTTTGAATTTTCTTACATAGATCTTACATGGTTTCTGGAAGGGGATTGAGGAAAGGGAGTGAAAGGTTTTGGGAGATATGGTAATTTGAAAACCTAACAGGGGCGCGAAATGCGCGACCTGTCAGGATGTGGGTTTCA
>JBDSOU010000176.1:0-30571 GCA_039914625.1 Bacteroidia bacterium
AATAGCAGCATTTTTATTTATAGTAATAGTAATAAAATCAGCTGCCGGATTCGGTTGCAATGTAATCAAACCATTTCCTGCTTCCAAATAATTTTGAATGCCAACCGGGTTGTTCAGTGTATCTTTAAAAGTAAGAGAACAACCGTTTGCATCCGTAACCGTCACTGTATAAATGCCGTTATCAAGATTTATGATTGAATCATTAGAAAGATTTCCGTTGGCTGGAATCCATGTAATAGTATAAGGTACGGTTCCTCCTGCTGTATTTACATCTATAAATCCATCCGTGCATACAAAACAGCTCGGGTCCTGAGGCGATGAACTCGCAAATAATGGTGCCGGATCGGTAACTATAAATGAATTGGAGCTGGTGCAGCCGTTAGCGTCCGTTACTGTCACACAATAAGTACCCGGACACAAAGTTCCGGGAGTTATAATTCCTCCTGTGCATGTTGCTAATGTATAAGGTGCAGTTCCGCCTGATGTACTGTCAATAAAAGAACCATTACACTGCCCGTTGCATAACACACTCACTCCACTGAAAACAGGGCTGATAAAAGCAGGCTCTGTAATAGTTACAGATGTCGAATCAAGGCATTGGTTGGAATCCAGCACAGCAACAGTATAAACACCCGCGCATAGATTCGTAATGGAGTCTGTGGTTGCAGATGTACTCCACAAATAAGTAACTGGTGCCATTCCTCCTTGTAAGACAACAGAGGCGCTGCCATTGCAATCGCCATGGCAAAGCGTATTTACAGAAGTGGCAACCGCAGTCGGAGCAGTTAGAGTGACTTGTGATATAGTCGTACAGCCGGTACTATCCGTAATAGTGACAGAATAATTTCCCGCACACAATGAATCAATAGAAGTAAGCGTATCGCCTGTTGACCACAAATAAGAAAATGGACCTGTACCCCCGGTCGGAACTAAAGAGACAGAACCTGTACAAACACCACTGCAGGGATTAACGGCTGACAAAGCAGCACCGCAAAAGGCTGCCCGTCCGAGGTTGAGCCATTCATTTACACTGCTGATATTAACTCCGTCATATCCCGCCACAGATGCCATCCAGAGGCTATCGTTATAAACGATTCCTACCAAATCGCTTATATTGCTGACGGCAGTTGTCTTGTTCGCACCGGTCAGCCATTGATTTGCAACCACATCATAAGCGTAGCAATCGCTTTTTACAGAGGTACCACCGCCATTAGGGTCACCGCCAACAAAAACTACTAAAGGTCTTTGCTCCGCATAAGGAACCCCTGCAGCCAATCGCCCCACAGTACCTCCCGGATAAGGAGGAAGCAGCGTCCAGGTGATTATTGAAGGATCAGTGGCATCAATAGCACCGATATAAGCATCAGAAATTGAAGTTGCAAGAACTTGATTATAGCCTCCAACGACAACTATTTTATCTCCGTTAATACCTCCACGTATTCCTGAAGTAGCCGTTCCGGGTTTTATAGTTCCGCTTGTCCAGGTATCTGTGATCGTGTTATAAATCTGCACAAGGTTTTCATCCAGCCCGCTATATCCTCCTATATAATAAATTAAAGAATCAGCATACACACCCGATGCATAATCTCCCACGGCAACAGGCATCGGGGCACCACTGCTCCATGTCCCTCCGGCAATGTCATATATATACATATCGGCTACAGGAGAAAAATTCGGATTGTATCCGCCTGCAGCATAAAATTTATTTCCTGCCTTTTGTACAGAAAACTGGAATTTTCCTGCAGGCATTGCTGTCATGGTACTCCATGAATTAGGATTGGTTCCGAAATCATTGCTGTTACCATAAATTGCTGCAAAATCAGCTCCGCCTATCGAGAACAACTCTCCCGGTGAAGTACCGGAATTGCCGTTTAGCACAAAGGATCCGCCTAATCCGAAAGTTGGAATTCCAACAGCAGGTTTACTTGTCCATCCGTAATTTTCAAAGGGAACAAATGAGGTAACTTTAGATGTGGATGCAATTGTTCCTGCATTTTTAGAAGCAACCGGAGCCACCACATAATTTGCCGGTGAAGGATGAGCAGATTGCTGCAGTCCCTGAGCATGAATGTTAGACAAAGATGCTATGAGGACAGCACCGCTTAATAAAATTTTTTTCATATGATTTTGAGTTTAGAGATTTATCGGGGTAAACTTACGCTGTAAAAATGAATAATCCTAATAGTATATTATAATAATATCGTTTTAGGTTTGGACTAATTTGATGGAAGTAATGGATAAATACTCTTTCGCAGAGAGCCTTTGAGAATGCCTTGAGTTTATTAAATCTACGAAATCGATTTTCTCATTTATTAATAAAACAAAACAGGCGCAACAAAAATGCTGCGCCTGTAATTTATGACTAAATTTATTTTTATTCTTTCACAAACTTCATATAACCACTTGCGCTACCGTCCTGTTTCATCACACTCAGAATATAAACTCCAGCATCAAGGTTTGCCAGTTTCACACGAATAGTTTTCTGACCCTCGCTTACAGTCACAGTCTTAACAACCCTTCCTGAAACATCAGTCACCAACAAAGAAACCACATTGTTGTTTTCCTTTATGCTGACCACAATTTCATCCTGTGCCGGGTTCGGATAAAGTGTAATTTGATCATTGCTCACAGAATTATGTTCATCAATTCCCAATGGAGGCGAAGCACCCAGGTTCAGCCACTCATGCACAGTAGTGATGTTTATTCCGTCATAACCCGCCACTGACGCCATCCACAAACTGTCATTATAAACCACACCTGCAAAATCGCTGATGTTGCTCACAGCAGTAATCTTCTCCCGCCCGATAAGCCACTGGTTCAAACTTACATCATAACCCCAGCAATCTTTTTTAACAGTTAAACCTCCTCCGTTCGGATCACCGCCAACGAAAATCACTAATGGCCGTACACCTTTATAAGGAACTCCTGCTGCCAAACGTCCTACAGTTCCTCCCGGATATGGCGGCAACGCATTCCATGTAATAGTTGTAAAATTCGAAGGATCAATATCACCAATATAGGCATCAGAAATTGAATTTGCCAAAGTCTGTGAATAGCCGCCAACAAGAACAATTTTATTATCAATAATTCCACCTCTCAATCCAGAAGTAGGTATTCCGGGAGTTGATGTTCCGAAAGTCCAGGTATCAGTATTTGTATTATAAATCTGCACCGTATTTTCATCAGATCCGCTGTATCCTCCAATGTAATATATCAAAGAATCATTGTAAACACCGGAAGCATAATCTCCAACGGCAACAAGCATTGGGGACCCCGTTGACCATGAATTGGAGGCAATATCATAAATATACATATCAGCAACCGGGCTGAAATTAGGATTGTACCCACCTGCTGCATAAATCTTATTACCTGCTCTCTGAAGCGAAAATTGAAATTTTCCTGTGGGCATTGAAGGCATAATACTCCATGAATTACCAACCGTAAAAAAGGTATTATTATTAGGATAGATGGCAGCAAAATCTGCACCTCCAATAGAAAACAATTGTCCCGGTGAACTTGTTGAATTACCATTCAGCCAGAATGCACCTCCTAACCCGAATGTAGCTGTAGAAATATCCGGCTTGCTCACCCATCCGTAATTTTCAAATTCCGGATATACGGTCACATCCGTCTGCAGCGTATCATTATTGTGGTTGCTGTCGGGACCAAGTGATGTGTAAATGGTAATGGTATAAATGCCGGGAGCAGCAGGTGTCCATGGGTCAAACGTAACTTGCTGCGTGATATTAAACACCAATCCTGTAATTGTTTTGGTAGATGTATATCCGCCTGTAATGGTCATTGTCACATCAAATGTTTGCGTATTCAGACCATTATTGACAAAAGTTGCCAGAGGATTTTGCACTGCCGTACCCGCATTAAGCGGAACATCAATTGTTGAAGAGGCAGCATCATCAGCGGCAACAATAACGGGAGTAGTCCATTTCATCATAGGTGCATTTAATTCATTAGATCCTGTCCAGCCTGTAGAATCATTTACAAATTCAATATCTGTATGAATTAAATTATCAGCTGTCACCCAGCTGGTTCCATCATTCGGGCTGAAAGCAGTTCCATCAACACTTCCCGCAGCGGGTGTCGAAATAAAATAAGTAGAATCCGATCCGGGCAAATAACATAAGCCCAATATCAGTGACATGCCCGCAGCATTTGTTCCTTTTAAATTCCATGTTGCACCTCCGTCAGTTGTATAAGCAACATCAGTAGAACCCACAGCGCCTCCGCTTACACACAATCCATTATTAGCATCACGAAAAGCAATGGCTCCGATAAAATCAGTAAAAGGAGTCTGAGCCGCAGTAAAGTGCAAACCCCTGTCAACTGTCTTGTAAATTCTTCCCTGGTTAGTTCCGAAATACAGAGTGCTGTCACCAAATTCTCTGAACACATCGGTAATTCCAAATTCACCTCCTAATTGAGCAGCAATATCTGCCTGGGGTGTACGCACCCAGTTAGTACCGCCATCAACTGTAGTATAAATTTCAAAATAACCTCCTGTAGGATCCCCGAGGCAAACACCATTATTTGCATCCCAGAAATAAACCCAGTTAGGAAAATTTCCGGCTGTATTAAATAGAGCTGTGGTTTGCTGAGTCCATGTACCGCCTCCATCATTGGTACGTAAAATTTTTCCGGCAGCGGCACCGCCTGCTACATTCCACATAGCTACCCATGCAGTGTCGGCATTCAGTCCGAAAATGCAGGAAGGAGCAAGTCCTGCCGCATTGGTAATGGCACCGCCAATCCAAAGATTCCCGCCATCAACTGTTTTGGTATATTCCGCTACAGGGGTTTGCTGGTTGGCCGGATCAGAAACAATCCCCCAAACAATGTCACTATTGACAGCATCTAAGAAAGGCACATAATAGCCGGGAGTAACATTAGAAGTTTGTTGTGTCCATTGAGCATGAATGCCTGTGAAACACGCTAACAGAATAAAGCTTGTAAGTAATAGTTTTTTCATATCATTTGATTTTTGAGGATTAATTGAGGCGTAAAAATATCCTGTTAAAATGAAAAATCCTAATTTTTTGTGAAAAGTTTAAAATGATACAGGCTGGTGATAACCAAACACCAGCCTGCCGAAAAGTAAAACCAATTATAATTAACCAGGAAATATCATTCTGTCTTTACAATGCGAATAGTTTTTGTATCGTTATTTTTTATAAGCGATGCAAAATAAATTCCTGCGGGTAATTTTTCTCCAAACTGAAAGTCGGCAGCAGCGCCATCCAAAGTATATTCTGCGATTTTACTTCCAATAACATCCGTAATAATCAACTGAGCTTTTTCAGCAAGATCATTTTGCTTTAGCTGGAGGTTAAAATAACCAACTGAAGGGTTGGGATAGATTGAAATTACTTTTTCTGAATTGTCAGTCGGACTTTCTAACTTGCAATTATCTGTTACAGTTGTAACCGGAGACATTTTCGTACACCCCTGCTGGTTAGAAACCATTACACGATAATTTCCTGCCTGGCTTACATTAAAAGAGTTTAATGATGCACCTGCAATATCGTGAACGTGTTTTCGCCATTGATAAGTCAATCCGTTTCCGGCCGGAGCAGTTAAAAGCACTGTTTCCCCATTGCATATATTCAACGATCCGTTCACGGCAACAGCAGCATCAGGATTTGAAATCATAGTCGTCTGAATCATGTTAGATTTGGCTGAACAGTTCACCGCACTGGTAACTGTAAGTGAAAGCCGTGCGCTGTTTTTAGCAACATAATCTGAAGAGGTAGCACCATTGATCAGGTTACCATGCTTATACCATTGATACGTAAGATTAGGATCGTTAGCAGTTGTTAATTTAACTGTTCCGCCTTCACAAAAAGTAGTGGCGCTCAATGCTTCAATTATAGGAGAAGCCGGATTCGGTAGCGTAAAAATCATGAAAGTAGTATAATTGGATTCTTTACATCCGAAAATATTTGTTATAAAACAGGCAGGTGCCGGATACATGCCGCCTCCGTGAATAATAGGCAATGTTTGAGTAGTGGCTCCGTTATCCCACAAATAAGTATAAGGACCATAATTACCAGAGTAATCGTTTGCATATATATAAGTTGTTTCCCCAAAACATCCTGATGATTGTCCACCAGTATAAACCGTTGGTGAAGGATGTTTGATTACAGACAATGAATCAGCAGCGGTACATCCTAAAGGATCTGTAATGATCACTTTATACATGCCGGAGGCTGATTCATGGGCATAATAAACTATCGCAGTCTGATCAGTTGAAGTGAATCCCTGCGGACCCGTCCATTCATAAGTGAAGCCATTTGCGGTTCCGCCTCCGGATGCAATCATTTCAATGTCGGTGTAAGCACAATCTCCATGCGGAACATTGGTTATGGAGGCGGTACATTGTGCATTCACTTGCTGCTGCATTATAAATAATAGAGCAGATAATAACAGTAGGTTTTTTCTCATAATTTTATGCTGCTTTGGTTTTAACTGGCAGCAAAATAAATTACAATTTTTAGTCCAAAAAAGAAAAATCGCTCTTATTTGATGAATCCGTATTAATTAACGGTAAACACAACTTTTACATTGGTGAAAAAAAATTGAAAAAACTGAATTCAATAAAAAAGGCTGTTCGCGTGAACAACCTTTTCAAAAAAATATCTTAAAAATCTTACACCGCACGGTGTAATTCTTTTAGTTTTTTCTATTTATGCGACATGTTTCCTTCATCAGAAACAGTAAGCTTCTTTCTTCCTTTTTTTCTGCGCGCAGCAAGCACTCTTCTGCCATTGGCAGATGCCATTCTTGCTTTAAATCCGTGTTTGTTTCTTCTTTTGCGCTGTGATGGCTGATAGGTACGTTTCATAATACTAAACTGGTTTATTTTTTTTTAAAGAGGCGCAAAGATAATGGAAATGTTTAAAGTTCAAAGTCCAAAGTTTAAAGTTTTCCTAAAAAACACTGTCCAGGTAATAAATTAAGAATAATAACGCCTGATTATCCCCGGTTCAGATACTCGTAAATCCCCCTTGCTGTTTTTTCCGAAGCGCCTTTTCCGCCCAGCAATTTTTTAAGTTCTTTGAAATTTTCCGACATCTCATTCCGATATGCCGGATCATGAAGCAGTTTATTTAATTCTGCACCCAAGTTCTCCTTTGTGAAATCAGACTGGATGAGTTCTTTCACTGCAGGTTTATCAAGAATAAGATTTACAAGAGCAATGTATTTAACTTTTACCAATTGTTTAGCTATGTGATAAGAAAAAACGTTTCCTTTATAACAAACCACTTCAGGGACCTCAAATAATGCAGTTTCCAATGTAGCAGTTCCTGAAGTGACCAACGCTGCTTCAGCAACTTGCAGCAATTCATAACTTTGGCTGAAAACAATTTTTGCATCAGCTGCGCCAATTAGTTTCTTATAAAACTCTTCCTGAACAGACGGGGCTGCGCCAATGATAAACTGGTAATCTTTAAAATCATTTCTGATATCAAGCATAACAGGAAGCATTGTGGTAATTTCCTGCCTGCGGCTACCCGGAAGCAATGCAATAACAGGTGTATCTGAAAAGTTGTTTTTTAAAAGCCATTGGGTTTTAAAAGCGGGTTCCGTTTTTCCTTCTTCAATTACATCAAGCAAAGGATGTCCGACATACGTTACATCAAAATCAAATTTTTTATAAAAATCTTTTTCAAAAGGAAGAATCACAAACATGCTGTCCACATTTTTTTTAATTGAGTGTACGCGCGATTGCTTCCAGGCCCATACCTGAGGAGAGATGTAATAAAAAACTTTCAGCCCGATATCACTTGCAAATTTTGCAATACGTAAATTAAAACCGGGATAGTCAACCAGAATTAGTGCATCGGGTTCAAATTTGAGAATATCATTTTTACAGAATTCAATATTTGCCAGAATTGTTTTGAGATTTACAACCACTTCAATAAATCCCATGAAGGCGAGCTCGCGATAATGTTTCACCAAACTAACCCCCTGCCCTTTCATTAAATCTCCTCCCCATCCTCGTAATTCCGCTGAAGCATCAAGCAGTTTTAATTGCTTCACAAGGTTGGAAGCGTGAAGATCACCTGATGCTTCGCCTGCTATGATGTAGAATTTCATAAGATGAAAGTCGAAAAGTCGTAAGTCATAAGTCGTAAGTCATTGAGTCAGATTTTGGGTTTTCAGATTCAACTTGCATTTTCATTTTCACTTTCTCTCAAAATACTCTGAAATAAACAACCACAAATGCATAAATAAAAGTTGCGGCAAGCACTCCTCTTGCCGAACGATCCCATTGCTTTCGATAAAAAAGGAAAAACAACCCAAGATTAATAATCACTCCGAGACTGAGAACCGAAACCCATTTATCCGTAGTTACAATGTGTTTAATAAAATAATTTAACTCCATATAATTGAAAAAAATAAAATAAAAAATCAGGCTGCCTAAAAAAGGTGCTATTAATGCAGGGATGAACCCAACTAGAAAGGAATCTTTGCTTAACATCTCAGAAAATCTTATACCTGTAGTTGAAGAAATAAATTATGGTAACAAAAAAAAGAGTAAGAAATAAACCTTGTCCTGTTTTTATCATGTTCCATCTTACTATCATGAATCGAAAAAGAATAAGAGACAATGCAAGAATAATTAATTGCAAACGCGGGGGATATAATTTTATCCGCAGTGTTCCGGCACTTCCCATAATTATTTCGAAGTTTATGAAGGTATAATATGCAATTGCTGAAATAACTATTCCTGCAAATATCCCGATTAAAAAAGAGTCCCTTATAATTTCCCTAAACATTCCATTTTAATTTATTCAAGTATGTAATGGCATGATGCGCAGTAAAATCAAATTCAACGGGCACGATGGAAACAAAGCCGTTTGCCAGCGCCCATTCATCCGTATCTTCTCCTTTATCGGGATTAATAAATTTTCCGGTAAGCCAGTAATAAGGACGATGGTGCGGATCGAGGCGTTCGTCAAATTTTTCTTCCCACTTTGCCAATGCCTGGCGGCAAATCTTTATTCCTTTTATTTTATCTAAAGGCAAATCAGGAATATTTACATTCAACAAAGTATTTACGGGCATTCCGAATTCAAGAATCCGTTGCGCAACAATTTTTGAAATATGCCTGCCGGTTTTAAAATCTGCATTCAGCTTATAATTATTAAGCGAAAAACCAATGGATGGAATTCCTTCAATGGCTCCTTCCATTGCTGCCGACATAGTGCCTGAATAAATTACGTTGATCGAAGAATTAGAACCATGATTGATTCCCGAAACGCACAGATCAGGTTTGCGATGCAGAATTTTGTTTACAGCCAGTTTCACACAATCAACCGGAGTACCCGAACATTGGTAACCCAAAGTTTCTCCATGCACTTCCACTTTATCAAGACGTAACGGGGTATTCAATGTAATAGCATGACCCATTCCAGATTGCGGACTGTCAGGAGCTACCACTACCACTTCACCAAGTTCTTTCATCGCCTCTACCAAAGCTCTGATGCCTGGTGCGGTAATGCCATCATCATTGGTTACTAAAATTGTCGGGCGTTTTTTTTTCGCGGCTTTGTTTTTTGTTTTTGACATGATGGCGAAATTACAGTTTATTTGAAAATTCTTGCTGCATCAACTTTAACAGCTTCTTTCAACAGCTTTACAATAGCGGCTTCATTAATTTCTTCGGGAGCTTTGAATATTTTATAAAATATTTGTTTGTTAGTGCCATGTGTAAGATACCGGTCTTTATCATTGAGTTTATTTCCATACCAGAATCCAAGCAGCACTCCTTCTTTTATCCCTCCGCGTGGAATAGTGGAAGGCCAGATGATGCAGATTCCCCTCCTTCCATAAAAGAAAGGAACGTTATAAGATATTTTTTCTTTACAATAAGCAGGTAAATTTTCAAGTATAATCTGCTTGAGTACATCAACGATGATCCGTTCTTTTTCAGGCAGCAACTCAAACAGATCAACGAGGGAAGTTATTCTCACTGAAGCAGAAGATTTATTTAAACAACCGGCTCACGGCATATTAACTCAAAGTGTTTTTTACAAATGGCAATTCTGCACCAAAATACAGTATTAAAATTGAAAATAAATAAATGAGCTGCTGCTTTCCTGGCTCCATATTAATATTAATAATAAAAAGGACCATGTTATTCCAAGTAACCACCAAGGCAGGTTTTCAGCAACAGTCAACACACGTGTATTTCGCATCATCCAGTGAAATGCCACCATCAAAATAGTAATAACAGAAACTTTAATTATACTTAAAGTAGTTAACAATACAGCGCCATCTTTCACATTTGAGAACATAGAAGTGAGCATCCTCCATGCTGATGTAAAGTCAGGAGACCGGAAAAATACCCACGTAACATTGATGAAAAAAAATGTGATCATTGCAAGTATAAAATTAGAGAAGGTTTTATTGCTTACAATGTCAGCGCCCGGCATTTCATTCTTTACTATTGGTAGCGTCAACGGTGTACGAGTCTTTCGCAAGTCTTGTATAAATTTTTCAGCCATTAGATAAAATCCATGCAATGCTCCCCAAACAACAAAAGTCCAGTTGGCTCCATGCCACAAACCACCAAGCAGCATAGTTATCATTAAATTTATATAAGTTCTGAACTTGCCATTCCTGTTTCCGCCTAAGGGTATGTATAGATAATCGCGCAACCAGGAAGACAATGTAATGTGCCATCTTCTCCAGAAATCAGAAAAGCCTATAGCGGCATACGGATATAAAAAATTTTGAGGCAGCACAAATCCAAGACAGGATGCCACTCCGATAGCGCAGGTAGAATAACCGGCAAAATCAAAAAATATTTGTCCGGAAAAGGCAAGCAAGCCCATCCATGCATCTAATGCACTCAATGCATCTTTAGAATTAAAAACTTTGTTTGCCGAATCAGACAACATGCTGTCTGCCAATACCACTTTCATAAACAAACCAAGTGTAACCAAAAACAAACCCTGCAAAAGTTGTTTTTGAGTTACTTTTCGCGGAGTTTCAAATTGCGGCACTAACTGTGGCGGACGAACAATAGGTCCAGCAACCAAGTGAGGAAAGAAGGTAACGAACAAGGAAAAATCCAGCATAGACTTTACAGGCTCACTTTTCCTTTTATACATATCTATTGTATAACATAAAGTTGTGAACGTATAAAAAGAAATACCTGCGGGCAAAATGATATTTGGTTTTGCGGGATGATAATTTGCGCCTAATGCATTTACTATATGTGTAAAATTCTCTAACAGAAATCCGCCATACTTAAAAAAACAAAGCATACCAAGATTTCCGATAAGACTAACAACAAGCAATAGTCTTCGTTTGTGTTTATTCTGCTGGTTATACAATTCCCTTCCCACAAAATAGTCCACAACAGTTGACAACCATAAAAGCAATATGAATGGCGGGTTCCATGCTGCATAAAAAATATAGCTCGCAATTAAAAGATTTTTCTTTTTTACATTCCACGAAAATGGCAGGTTATGCAAAATAAGCATAATAACAAAAAATGCAATGAATGTATAAGAATTAAAAACCATATAGTGCGATAATTAATGGATGATTAAATTACTTTGACCGCCATCCCGCTTTGGGAACTTCCATCCTTTTTCCTCCTGCAAAACCCTGATAAAATTTTTAGTAAACACTATTGCATCTGCCTGTTTTAAATGCGAAAATTCCGGGCATTCAAAATGAGCTATAGGAGGATAATCTTCAAAATGAATGCCGGGGCAATTAGTATAAGCCAGCAGCCTGTCCCAATACTTTTCTCTTGGAAATCCTTTTTTCTCGCCCATCAAATAAGGTCCGCTGGAAGGAGTACGAACAAATACTATTTGCCCGCCTCTTGCTTTTATTTTATCACAGGAGGTTTTAACAGCCGTTAAAATTGAATCTAATTTTGCACCCGAAACCGGAAGATCTTTATTCATCTTCTTGAAAAAATCCCAGATGCCTCTCACCTGGTTTTGCTGACTGGTATCCACATCAAATTTTTCAGTCATGTATTCCTGCCGGTTAAATTTTACTCTTCCGAAATCTGGCGGAAAAATCGGAAACTGAAATACTTTTGGTCGGTTTGGAATTCTCAGATTGATTAACTGTTCATTTAACGAAAGCCTGTCCTTATCTAAAAAAACAAACTGAGATTCCAATACATGATTGATTTGAAAACTTGCCCATTGTGCAGGAGTTTGGTCCTTATAAAATTTTATATTCTTTTCAGGCGTTTCAGCATTACGACCACTCGTTGAAAAAAACAACCCCTCGGTAACATCAATTACTAATCTGCCTTTAAAGTTTTTATCTTCCGCAAGGTTATGCAAAACAGGAAGCGGAGAACTGCCCACACAGGCTAATTGTACAGCATGGACACCGGTAATAGTTTCCCAAGTATCAATATCCAAATCAAATTTAATTCTTGAAGAACCGATAAAAACAGTTGACTGGTTTAAGGGTTCATAAACCAGAACACGCTTGTTTGACCACAAAGGTTCACCATCATCATAAGAATTATCAAAACCTTTAGCGCGCACATACAATTCCCAGCTTACTATTGAAGCTATAACTAATACAAGAGTCAGTATTCCGGCTTTTACAAAAGGAGATGTATTCATTTTAGAAAAAACAGGATCAGGAATTTATTAAAGTAAACAAATTATGTGGTCAAATTTCCAGACTAAAATCTCTTAATAAGTGCAGAGATAAAATTACAGGCGATAAAGATAATTTTAAATATTACAAACAAAAATAAATGCAGATAATTTATTTCCGGCTTTTAACGTTAGGGTTAAAAAACATTTTCTTTTTTCCGGGGTTTGCAAATGCAGGACTCTGAAAATACCCGAAGCTTTGTTACCCTGTAAGATAAAAAGCACAAAGTAATATTGGCTTTATAATAAAATTCATTTTACTTTTGCTCCATGTACGACCTTTCCTATTTTAAAGAAGAAGATAAACAGGTGCTCCTGCAGTTCATGTACGATCATCCTTTTGGCTTTCTTACCGGAAGCAATGCCGCAGGTGAACCTGTCGGAACTCAAGTGCCATTTCTTGTTGAAGAGCGCGATGGCAAACTGTTTCTTCATGCCCATATCATGCGCCAGACCGATCACCACAAAGCGTTCATTGAAAACCCACAGGTGCTGGTTGTTTTTACCGGACCCAACACATATGTTAGCGGAACTTGGTACGCTAATACTCACATTGCATCCACCTGGAACTATATGAGTGTTCACTTGCGCGGAAACATTCGCTTTCTTGATGAGGACAGATTAATATCATTGCTCAAAAAGCTCACTTTACGTTTTGAAAAGAATGATATCTCGTCAAAAACTATTTTCGATAATCTTCCTGAAGAATTCCTCAAACGAATGTTGCCGGCTATCGTTGCCTTTGAAATTGAAGTAACAGAAATGGAAAATGTTTTTAAGCTCAGTCAGAACAGGGATCAGAAAAGTTTTCGCAACATCATTGCTCAATTAGAAAAGCAAGGCGGTGATGGCGCTCTCATTGCCGGAGAAATGAAAAAACGAATCGAAAAACTATTTCCTGCCGGACAGGAATGGGATGAAAAGAAATTTTTGTCGTAAGGAATTATAGAAAACGTGATCTCCCCGTTTGAAGAATGAATATAATAGGAAATAAAAATTTTCCCGCCAATCTGTTTCATTCTTCTTATAAAAAATAGAAACACATCTAAATATAGTATTTCATAGGATGTCTTTTATATTGGAAAAGTTGCCTCGGTTGAAAACTATAATAGCTTTTTAGCTTTTAAGAATTCTGTAAAACCACATCAGCGCGTGTCTGTTTAATTTTTTTTTTATATTTGAGCCATTAATACTAAACCTAATATACTATGAAAAAGTTTTTTAAGATTCTCCTTATGCTTGTAGGCATAGTTATTCTGATAGCTGTTGCTGCATTTACATTTATTGAAGTCAGGGGTATTCCTTCTTATGAAGTAAAAAAAATTGATTACAAAGCACCCGCAGCAACGCCTGAACAACTCGAGCGCGGTAAAAAACTCGTGCTGTTGCTTTGCGCAAATTGCCATAAGTCTGCGGAGACAGGCAAGCTTACCGGTGAGCAGATGTTGGATGCCCCTCATGAGTTTGGAAAAATATTTTCACAGAATATAACGCAGGATAAAACCTACGGCATCGGAACATGGACTGACGCTGAACTGGTTTACCTGTTGCGGACAGGAATTAAACGTGATGGAAAATATGCACCTCCCTGGATGGCCAAGCTTCATCACATGGCTGATGAAGATGTTGATGCAATCATTGCTTTTCTCCATTCTGATGATCCGTTAGTCACTGCCGCTGCAATACCGGACCAACCCTGCGAACCGGCTTTTCTCAGTAAATTTCTCTGCCTAGTTGCGTTTAAACCATTGCCCATGCCCGATCATAAAATTGAAATGCCGAATACCACCAACCCTGTCGAGTTAGGAAAATATCTTGTTTTTAACCTGGATTGTTTTGGTTGTCATTCCGCTGATTTCAAAACGATGGATGTATTAAATCCTGAAAACAGCAAAGGATACATGGGAGGCGGGAATAAAACTCTTAATAAAGAAGGCATGGAAGTGGTTACTCAAAACCTTACACCTGACGAAACAACAGGAATCGGCTCATGGACAGAGGAAAAATTTGTGAATGCAGTGAAATACGGAACCATTCCTGGTCAGCCTTCATTACGTTACCCGATGGAGCCATTCGTATATCTCACCGACAATGAAGCAAAAGCTATATATGCTTATCTCAGAACCATTCCCGCGATTACAAATAATATTCCCCGCTCACCTTTTTAATCAGATGTCATTGAAACAGCCGTCATGAAAAAAATATTGTGCACAATTACGTTGCATTATTGCTTTCGCTAGCAAGCGCAGAAATATGAGAGCCTGTACAAAACAATTTTTGCAAAATATTTCTGTATGATGATGGAGCAAAATCCGGATATCGTGCTGCTTGATGTACTTTCACTCATGAATACAGCGATGGCTCGTTAAATCGGCTCGCGGTTAAAATCAAGAGGGTCACTATTGATTTATTACTATTTTTTTAGTAAGTAAGCTACCTCCTGATTTTAATCTTAGAAAGTAAACGCCATAACTAATACCTTTTAAATTAATTGCGAACTTAGTACTTCCGGCAAATGATTTAATAATTTCACGTCCCTGTACATCATAAAGGCTGTACTCCTCTGCAATGTTATTACTGCTAACAAACAATTTATCCTGTGCCGGGTTCGGATAAGCAGTAAAGTCAAAACTATTAGACGAAAACTCTGCCAGCCCTGACGGTGCAGTGTAACATATCTCCAGCCTGGGCCAAAGGGCGGGGTTAGGATGATCGCTTGATGCAAATACAAGTATCCGGTAAAACAATTCCGTCTGCAGTTTCAGCATAAACCCAAAGCTGCTGCCCGGATTATTTATCTGGTCATTAATAAGCTGGGTAACATCAATTTCATAATCTTCATGAGGGGTGGTATCCTGCGGCAATAACACTTCATTTTGCGTGGTAGTTGACGGTTGATTATTCCATGAAACATTTTCAGCCCAAGGACTTACTATGCGCTGAAGCAGCGCTGCATTGGAGCCGCTTGTGTGCGAATGTTCACCATTTTGAAAGCCGTTAGTGGAGTTAGGATTGTTATACAATGTAAGGCTGGCTGACTGTACTGTCGAACCGGGAGGCAGTGCAGAAAGGTTAAAATCAATAAGCCCCCGCTCTAAAACAGGTGCTCCCATTATAGTCCATGCTGCGGAATTCAATTCAGGAGAGGAAGCCTGTCCGATAGATGCATTAATATCATCAATATACCCGTCTTTTCCATCGGCTGAGTCGGGCTGAAGTACAAGCGTGCTTGTACATGGAGTTGTGTAGGTTATTTCGAGTTTGGGCCACAATGCAGCATTAGGGTGATCGCTTGACGCAAACACAAGTATCCGGTAATATGACTCCGTCTGAAGCTTCAGCATAAATCCAAAGCTACTGCCCGGATTATTTAACTGGTCAATAATAAGCTGGGTAACATTAACTATGTAATCTTCGTGAGGAGTGATATCCTGCATCAGCGGCACCTCATTTTGCGTAGTAGTGGAAGGTTGCGCATTCCATGAAACATTTTCAGGCCAAGGACTTGTTATACGCTGAAGTAACGATGCATTGGAACCGCTTATGTGCGAATGTTCACCATTCTGAAAGCCGTTGGATGAATTCGGATTGTTATACAGAGTCAGCTGCGCTGACAGAACTGTAGCATTGGCGGGTAATGCAGAAAGGTTAAAATCAATAAGTGCACGCTCTGAAACAGGTGTACCTGATATAGTCCATGCAGCAGCATTAAACTCAGGAGATGAAGCCTGCCCGGTGGATGCATTAATATCGTCCATATACCCGTCTTTTCCATTAGCTGAATCGGGTTGAAGTACAAGCGTGGATTGTGCGGCAAGGCTAACGGGTAATAATGCGAACAAGAATAAGTTGAGGAAGTTTTTCATATATTTCTTATTTTTTGTTTAGTTATAAACCAATTTGCAATGATATGATAACATTTTTCAAACAAAAAAATTGATATTCCGTTTGAGTTGTTTGTGAATTGAATTGAAACATTTTATTCTTTCATCCTAAGTCGCTATCAAATCATATCACGGTTGCAGTAAGTTGCCTTTTCAAATTCACTGATATTAATTGATATAACAGGAACTGCCTTAAAAGCAAATTTCAAATTTGTAATTATTCCTTTGGATAAACCAGCTTTTTGTTCAATCGTTCTCCCTTCCATAATATTTCCGAATACATGGATAAAGTCCGATTTTGTATTCCCCACCATGAAATCTTTGAAAGATTGTATTCGTACTTTAATATCTCCTTTTTTAAACAGCCCGGTTGCATCGTCTGTATCATGCACTAATCTTAATATTTCCTCTTCGTCTTTCAAAGATAAAATATGGTCTGAGCAATGGATAACAAAATGCGGCATGATGTTCCTCTTTTAGAATGCTGATGGATCAGATATTTTGTTAAAAACGTTTTCAAAGCTACTTAAATTTACAATCAACTGGTCTATTATGTTAACCGGTGACAACCTGAAAACTGATCAGAGTCAGGAGGATTAGAATAAAATAAGCCGCTTTCATCCTATCCTGTTTTGACAAATCTTTTCACCACAATTCTATTTTCAATTTTCATCTTAAGTATATACATACCTCGAGACAAGCTGCTGATGTTAATTTTATTGAATAAATTATTCAATGAACCGGCCAACACCAATGTACCGCTTCTATCAAAAATACTCATTTCAGTTTCCACAAAAATTCCGTTAACGGTAATACTATCATTAGCAGGATTCGGATATATCACTACGTTAGAGCTAGCTGACGCATTGTATTCATTTACTGATGTTGAGAATTGGCCTTTGTAAGCCCGAAAATCTGTTCCTGTTCCGCAAACAATCAATGTTCCTTCTAAACCAATTGCAGGTCCACCGACATTTACATTCGGCACTACTTCTTCCCACCGTAGGGTAAGGTCTGCATTGAAGGAATAAAACATGCCATCAGTAAAACCACCATTTGTTACGAAAACCCGTCCGGCTGAATCTATGGACATGCGCGGCTGAAAGGCGTCTCCAAACAACACTATTTTAGAAGTATCAGTGACCATGCCGATAGCAGGATCAATCCGCATTACTCTTCCGTTGCGGTTGTAACCATATACGCTTCCGTCAGGACCGATGGCATGTGAGGAAAAGGGAATGTAATCAATGGGAACAGCCCAGTTGCGTGTAAAAGCTGAACCATTGTCAGTAATTGAGAACAATGAATCGGTTGATGGATTATTTTGTGAACGCGGAATATAAAGAGTTCCGTCATCAGCAATGAAAAAACCTAATTGCTGCACCAGCCCACCTGCAAGAGCAGGAGAAGTATAAAGGAGCTGACCGTTTACAACATCGTACGCAGCAACATGTACTGCGTTGGCAATATCTATTATGCTGTAAACTTTAGACCCGTAAACTCCCAACTCGGAGCCATTCTGATACCCTAACCTGTTTGTCTGCCAAACGGTGCTACCGTCAACCCTACTGATTTTAGTTATTGAAAATAAATTGCCTATGAGCAAATCACCATCGGGTGCGAAATTGGCTCCTTCATTTATACTTTCATCTATAAGGCTGTCCGATTGCCAGAGAATATTTCCTGTCTGTACATCAAGTGCATATAAATAGGCATGATTGGAATTTCCCGACCGCGAGGCATACAAGACACCATCATTTATCGCAGACACCCTGTTTGACCAGTCAGCAGATGGGAAAATTACCGGGAGATATTTCGTCCACAGTGTATCACCATTCCTGATATCCATCATTACAATTTTATTTCCATAAAGTGGGTCATTGATATTAGTCATTCTTACTGTTGCTAAGTATATGCTATCCGTAACAGGAGCAAAAGCAATCTGCGAGGTCATCCCTCCCGACCATAAAAGAGTTGGTGCGGGCGGACCAAATTCTTTTGAAAACCCGTTATGCAACACATTCCCCCCGGTGACAATGTTCCAGTTTTGCGAATACAATGAAAAAGGCAATAATTTGAACAGGCAGAAGATAATAATAATCTTCAGGTAAATAGATGAAAAAAAAGGTAATTTGTTTTTCATGGTTATTTAATATTTATGTACAAAAATAAATAAATAAAAACAAACTGCCAGAATGTTGGTTATATAAATAAGCAATACATGCGCGTGAGAGACATCAACATGAAATCGAGCACCGCTGTAAACTGTGTAAGGTACAAGCATGGTAATATCAAAAACCTTGAAAGAAGTGAATTTAGCAGGAGCAATTTTATTATCTGTTGTCATTGTTTCCAAGACGCCATTAAATTAAAAGCAAAAGTAAAATCCTTTTGACGTTGTTCATGGAGGCAACCAATATCTAATGATATACATAACACTGACAAAAATTAATATTCATTTCATAAGAAAAATCTGAAAGTAACATCAAAAGAGCCAGCCGGAAAAAAACTTTAAAAAGGTGTTGATGCATCCGCAATGCTAAAAAAGCGCTCTGCCGATAAATGGAGCGGAACGTTAACCCTACCTATCCGTTTTTCTTTTTGATAAATAAGTCATTTTTAATGTGAAAAGCAATTTACATAGTCAAATTATCCTTAAAAGTAAACTGATAAAATTATTCCAGTGTAATTGTGATTGCCAAAAAATTGTAAGGATCCTATATTGATAAAAACAATTTAGCAATACAGAAGTATATTATAACAACTCACTTAGTCCCGTCTGTGCTCGAAGTATTCACAGGCTTGTTCTCATTGGTGACAGTTTTTTTTCTTCTGAAAAGGTCTCCAACGGAATTAAAATCCTGGCGGTAATAAATACCGATGCCTTGAGTATAGAGTGAATTGAAATAATTCAAAAACGTATTGTTGTTAGACCGGTTAAAAGCTTTAAAATGAAAACGTCCATTATTGCTTACCTGCACATCGGCATTAAAATCGCCCACTATAGTACCGGTATTTTCAGTGGCCGGATTGGTGCCGGTAACACCCACTACTCCATCGAGTGTTAAACGGTCATTAAATAATTTTGTTGAAAGAGCTACTTCCAGTTCCTGGCTGCTTATATTATCAGCCGCCCTGTAGTTGATTCCAATATCCACAGCATTAGTAAGATGCTGCGCCCAGTTGGTTAACTGGTTTGAAAGAAGCTCACTTGCATTTGCTCCAAAAGAGCCACCTGAAGATTCAATTTCTTTTTTACTTTGTGAAGCCCCTAATTGAAAACGGCTTAATACAAGCAAGCTCAACGTCTGATTATTTATATCCTGTTCAGTAGGGATATTGCTTTTGACAAGACTTTCGGTAGTAGGGTCAATATTTGGAATATCAATTTTGAAACTCACGTCAGGATTCAACAGTTTATTTTTAAGAGAAAGATTTAAAATTACATCTGACCTGTTTTTGTAAGAAGGATCCTGGATCAGATCATACAGGCTTGCTCTTAATTTATAATTTGCATTCATATTAATAATAGCGTCATATGGTGAGCCGTTCCATTTAATAGTTCCGCCTTTCTCCACGTCAAATCTTTTATTGATGATATTTTGCAGGGTAAATAAATAATCGCCTTTTTCAACAACATATTCGCCATACATATTAAAAGTTCCGAACTGGTCAATTTTCATATAGATAGTTCCGGAGCCGTTGCCTTTCAAAATGTCACCGATTTTCTCGTCAAACACTAATTCGATTTCCGCCTCAGGCGTAGCTTCAAAGCTGAAGTCCATGCTTACACCTGAAAGATCCACAGGTGCTGCTTCAATCTTTTTTGTACTGCCTGTATCATGTGCTATAAAAGTTATAAAGCCACTTTCGCCAACTTCCTCGGGATTGGAGAGAGGAATATAAATGTGTGTTCCCTTTTCAGAAACCCACGTTCCTGTAAAGCTGAGATCATCAAAAAATCCGGAAATAGTAAGCACACCCGAAGCAATTGCTGAACCATAGTACAATTCATTTTGAGCTTTACGGGTATTCAGACACATAAATTTTTCTGCCTTAATGTCTAAGGTCAAACCAAAA
This sequence comes from Bacteroidia bacterium, assembly GCA_039914625.1. Lineage (GTDB taxonomy): Bacteria > Bacteroidota > Bacteroidia > AKYH767-A > OLB10 > DATEMK01. The sequence continues at coordinate 20,630 of JBDSOU010000176.1, forward strand.
TCTTTGAAATGATCGTGGTAAATTTTTCCATTCAGCGTTGCTTTTTTCCCGTTATCGTCATTGATAGTAATGTTATTAAAACTAAATCCGTCTTCACCAATTGTAACATTATCAGAAAAACTATAACGGGTATTCAGATAATTTATCAGCATGCTTGCTTTCTGCAATTTCGCAGAACCGGTAAGCACAGGCTTTGAAACAGGCCCCTTTAATTTAAGGTCAGCGCTGAGATAGCCCCTGAGGTCAGAAGCAAAGCTATTTATATAATGTCCGAACGGCTGGAGATTTGTTTTCAGAATACTGACTGTAAAATCCAATTCATCATGCGGTTGTTTGATTAAATATTTTCCATTAATACTTATATTTTTTACATCGTTCCTGTTCACCGTTGCATCCACATCAATGGTTTTTAAATTCGTATTGAAAATTACATTGAGTACCGCAGTTCCCAGGGTGTCATTAAAATAGCTGAAATCTTTAATAGCAAGGTCAGCATAAATTTTGGGAACACTGGTAATATCGGAAATTGCGATTTTTCCATCAGCACTGCCTCCAATAGTTACTCCGTATATATTTAAAACATTATTTAATTTATGCAGGTTAAATTTTTCCATCAGGACTTTCAGCGGATCATTTTCAGCGGATGAAATTTTTCCTTCGATTGCAAATCTTTGTTCTCCGGAAGAAAAATTGAGATTCCTGATTTCCGTATTAGTGCTGTCAATCAAGATACGATTTTCCGGAGCCACACTCCATGCTTCGCCATCCACAAATATTTCGGAAGAATTTAAGTGAATAGCTGTTTGATTTTGAGGAGTAAAATCAACATTGCCATCTAAGTGCAGATGATTATATGCCGAATCTTTACCTGTAAAATTGAGATTAAAAAATGCAGAGTCTTTTCTTGTTGCGCCAGCCAGCAGCAATTGGCGAAATGAAATAGTATCATGAAACGTAAGCTCATTCACCTCCATGTTTACATCAAATTTGTTTGCATTTGTTTTTCCGGTTACCAAAACATTTTTAAATTTAAAGTCACCATATTCCACACGATCAGCATGCAAACGGAGTCCAAAATTATCAGCAAGCGAATTAAAATTTCCCGAAAGAACGGTACTTGAGCTAACCGCCAGAGCAGGTAGAAACAGTTGCAGCACAGGTGCAGTATTTTTTAATTCCAGGTTATACGTAAAATTCTGCTCTTCGCTTACGGTTACTATTTTTAGTTCAGGTCCCGGTAAATACTTATTCAGCAAATTTTTAAATGCACTTATAGCCGATGATCTTCTGTAAGAACCCTTAATATCAAGATCGGCAAAATCAGAAGTAATTTGTATGCGGTGCTCATTTCCGCTTGCTGTTGATTCAAGTTTTATTTCATCATCTGATATCCTATTATTGCCTTCAGAATATTCAAATTGTTTTAGTTTAACATAACCATCCATGTCGTCAATATTGTTTCCGGCAATATGAAACTCTGAAATAACGGACAGGGTAGCCGAAGAATCTCTTTTAACCAGATTAAGATTTGCGAGTCGCGCACCAATTATGGCAGCATTAAAATCATACAACGGAATCTTTTTGGACAAATCTACTTTCCCGTCAAACTTCATGTGAATATTATCTTCTTCCACAATCAGTGAACCATTGAAAAGTTTTTTAGCAATATTTCCGTCAAGGGTGATATTATTATAATTGTATTTAAAAAGATCCAAACGGCTTACCGTTCCTTTTACAGATGCCGCAATCCTTTCAAGGTTAAAATAAGTTCCCCTGGCTTCCACATTCATAGACAATTTGCCAAGAACATTTTCAGAATTAAAAAGCCTTCCTATGTCAAGATCATATGTTTTGATATGCCCGGAATAAGTGGGAGTTTTTTTAAATTTAAAATTCACATCAGATGTTAGGTAACCAAGGGCGGTATTGATATTTCCATAAGCAACAAAGTCATTATAAAAGCCCGTAAATTTTCCTTTGAAACGAACCGTTCCGAGACGTTCAATCTCAGCCGGCAGCTTTAAAGTATGATGCTCATCAAATTTGCCGACAGGAATAGTTTCTAAGTCCTTGCTGTCAGCAGTAAAATTATCCACAACCAAATCAATAAAAGTTTCAGCAATGTCCGGCAACCCTTCCAAATTTACATTACCTTTAAAAACAGATTGTTCTCCATAATTCAAAACAAGATTTTTTGCTTTTAATTTTTCAACCGTGCCATGCACCTTTCCTGCAAGACGGACATTGCGGTCGAAACCGATAAGATCGGAAGTAAAAAAGGCAATATCTTTTGAGGAAATATCAGACGTCAGGAAATCAGAAGTAAAATTTACTTTCGTTAAAAAATGGTTGAAATCATCGATATTGTTATAAGAAAATTTGAGATTTGTTCTGATGCTACTGTTAGAGGTAAGAATATCAAGCTGGTTGAAACGCATTTCGTCCGGTGCAATTTTTGCTTTAGCAGTAAAAGTTTTTAAAGTAAACCCTGATTTATCTATGAAAGAAATATTTTTAACTGTGGTAAATAAAGAATCTCCTGAGATTTTTATATCTGTAAAATGTGTGTTTACGTTGACGAGGTCCAAATCGCTGAAATTTACAGTCGGAAGGCAATCGCTGTAACGGTGGTCATGCAATGAAAACCTTACATCTGTCAGTTTCAGGTTCTCTGCAGTTAGGTTCCATTTTGCAGAAGGCGTTGTATCTTTTTCAGACGATGAAAAATAATCAATAATAAATTCCAGGTTAAGACCGGTATCTGTTTTATAACGCTGCAGTTTTATTCTCGCCTTCTGTAAATTAACAGTACTAAAATTAACAGTATGGTTTTTCCTGTTCAGTTTACTGATGTCCACTTTAAACAAACTTGCAAATAATAGTGTGTCATGATGCTGATCTTCAATATACAAATCTTTCAGAACCAGCTTTCTTACTAATTCTATGTGAACAGAGCCAATATGAACTTTTGTCTTTAATTGAGAAGATAGGTATCCTGAAATGGCTCTCACTAATTTTGTCTGGAACGCAGGCAGCCGGATAAGGATAAAAGAGGTCAGCAACAAAAACATGATTGCTGAAATTATACTTACAAATATAGTGATCGCTTTTTTTATAATTTTGAAATTAAGAATAATTCATGGAAATGTCGGAATGAGGAAATGAGGAGGTTGCTCCGACATCCCATTATTCTGTTTACAATTAACAACTATTTTTACGACTGAAAATTAATTCTTTTTATCTGAAGAATGGCTGAAAAAGACATTATAATATTAGGGGTTGAATCCTCCTGCGATGAAACTTCTGCTGCCGTTACCTGCAACAATAAAGTTTTTTCTAATGTGATTGCCGGTCAAAAGATTCATGAACTCTATGGAGGGGTGGTGCCTGAACTTGCTTCGCGTGCACATCAAAAGAATATTATTCCGGTAATTGACCGTGCATTAAAGGAAGCAAAAGTAAAAAAAAACGAGTTGGCGGCTGTTGCTTATACAAATGGTCCGGGCCTGATTGGTTCATTGATGGTCGGCTCTTCTTTTTCAAAATCTTTTGCGCTTGCATTGAATATTCCCACAATAGAAGTGAACCATCTGCAGGCTCACGTGCTCGCACATTTTGCAGTTAAAGACAACGAAGAAGATTTTTTACCGCCACGGTTTCCATTTCTCTGCCTCACGGTTTCAGGCGGGCATACACAAATTGTTTTAGTAAGCGATTACTTTGAAATGAAAATTATCGGGCAGACAAGGGATGATGCAGCAGGAGAAGCTTTCGACAAGATAGCAAAAATCATCGGGTTGCCTTATCCGGGCGGACCGCTTGTGGATAAGTTAGCAGCCGAGGGAAATCCGCTTGCTTATAAATTTCCTCATCCAAAAATATCCGGTCTTGATTTCAGCTTCAGCGGTTTGAAAACATCTGTATTATACTTTCTGAAAAAAGAAAAAGAAAAAAATCCGGCTTTTGCGGAACTTCATAAAAATGATTTGTGCGCATCTGTGCAGCATACTATTGTTTCCGTGCTTATTGAAAAATTAATTAAAGCATCGGAGCAGACCGGGATTAAAGAAATCGCAATAGCGGGGGGCGTTTCTGCCAACAGCGGCTTGCGGAATGCTTTGTCGCAAATGAAGGTTGATAGAGGATGGAATATTTTTATTCCGCCATTTGAATATTGCACTGACAATGCAGCCATGATTGCCGTTACGGGATATTTCAAATTTTTGAAAAATGATTTTGCAACGCAGGATTCTTTTCCGTTTGCACGGTTTGCGGGATTTTGAAAAGGAGAAAGAGAGAGCGTGAGAAAGTGGGATTGTGAGTTTGCCTTTTCCATGTTTTCTCTTTCTCACTCTCTCCTCCTCTCACCTGCTCGCTTTCTAACATTCATTTTCAAGTGTAGCATCAATTTGCCTTAAACGGTTTTCCAGTGCTGCATTTTTTTCCGAAAGCTTTTTATTTTCATTTATGAATTTTTTAAAATTTAAACCCTTGGTGGCTGAAACGTAATAGAAAAATAAAGAAGCATGACCATTTCAATTCCTGAACGTTTTAGTTTTTAAGCATTGAAGGTACATCAAAGTAAATAACCAAATGTTTTTTTGACTGGTTTTTTAATTTTATTTTTGTCCGCATTTGCATTGCTACAACTCAGTATGGGAATTAATAAACCAAGTAAAAAAAAGAATTTTTCATCACAGGCAAAAACTGCTGCTGCCAAAAAACCTGTTCATCATAAGATAGTTTTTAAGGAATGGTATTGGCTCGCAGGTATTCTTGTGCTTACGTTTATTGTTTTCTTTCCAACTCTTAATAATGCGCTCACTAATTGGGACGATCCGACTTACCTGAATGATAACCCGCTCATCCGTTCACTCAGTGCAGAGAACATCAAAAGAATTTTTACAGAAATCTATTTTGCAAATTACCAACCTCTCCATATTTTTTCTTATGCCATTGAGTATCATTTTTATCAATTAAATCCTCACGGATACCATGCAACAAGTGTAGTAATGCACCTCGTTGTAACAGGCCTTGTATGCTGGTTTATCCGGGTCCTGACAGAAAATTCATTCATTGCATTAATAACTGCTTTACTATTCGGAATTCATCCATTGCACGTTGAATCGGTTGCATGGGCAGCAGAACGTAAAGATTTGCTGTATTCAATTTTTTTTCTTGCATCACTTATCGCTTACATTAAATACATAAGAAGTGAAGAGAAAATAAAGTATTTGCTCTGCACGTTATTGTTGTTTGTTCTTTCCATTATGTCCAAGGCAATGGCGGCTTCATTACTTCCTGTTCTGATTCTGCTTGATTTTTATACAGTTCGTAAATTTAAATGGAAAATTGTGATAGAGAAGATTCCATTTCTTGCCATTGCAATCGCTTTCGGGCTTTATTCCATTCACGCCTCCGCAACAACCGGATCTATTTCAACTAACGTATTTAATTTATTTCAGCGCATTCTCATTGCTAATTTTAATTTGCTAGCTTATGTGACTAAGCTTATTGTACCCATCAATCTTTCAGCATTTTATCCATATCCTCAAAATGCCCTTATTAGTTTCCCCGTTTACTTTTATATAGCCCCCTGCATCGTAATCGGGTTGTTAGCTCTTATTATCCGTTCACTGAAAAAAACAAAGACGTTTTTCTTCGGGGCGGGTTTTTTTGTTGCCTGTATTTTTCTTGTGCTGCAACTGCTCCCTGTCGGTCCGGCTATGATTGCAGAACGTTATAGCTATATGCCTTCAATAGGATTCTTTTTTGTTGTTGCCACTGTATTATATGAAATGACTGAAAAAAATAAATCTTTGAAAACACCAGTTTATACCGGGCTTGCCGCATACAGTTTGTTTTTATCCGTCACTACTTTTAACAGAAGCGATGTTTGGCAGGATAGTCTTTCGTTGTGGAGCAACGTAATCGAACAATTTCCTCATTGCGGTACAGCACTTAATAACCGGGGCAACGTTTATGGAAAGGAAAGAGGTCAATTAGACATTGCTATGGAAAATTTTAATCAGTCCATCCAATTTGATCCCGGTTATGAAAATGCTTATGCCAACCGCGGCATTGTATATTGTATGAAAGGAAAATTTGATCTGGGCATTCAGGATTTTAACATCGCTTTGAAATTAAAGCCAAATTATTTTGAAGCACTAGTAAATCGGGGAATCGCTTATGCACAGACGAAGCAGCTCGATAAAGCAATTGCAGATTTTAATACTCTTACAACTATTAAAAAAGACGATCCCACAGTTTATCTTAACCGGGGCATAGCTTATACACAAATTGCAAAATACAATGAAGCCATTGCTGATTTTAATAAAGCGCTTTCGCTAAATCCGTCTTATGCAGAAGCCTTTTATCGCAGGTCAACAGCTTTTTATAACAATCACCAGTACCTTGAAGCTTTTGCAGATGTTCAAAAAGCTGCAACACTTGGGTTCAATGTTGATCAAACTTATTTTAATACAATACAGCAGGCTGCTGAGAAAAAATAAAACCTGTATAATAGCTACCGGAAAATAAACAGGCAAAAAAAATGCCCTCAATGCTGAGGGCATTTTTCATTGACATAAAGAAAACTATTTTATTAAGATTAGTTTTCCATTTGATACATTATCTCCGCTGATGATTCTGTAAACATAAATTCCTTCAGCAAGATTTTTTGCATTAAACTCTACTTTGTAAATATTACCTCCGTCAATTTCGCCATCAAACAGGGTGGTAATTTTATTTCCGGAGAGAGAATAAATTTCAACAGTAGTATGAGTCGTGCGGGCAGAACTGATAAACTCAATGGTTGCAGTCGAATTAAACGGATTAGGATAAGCATTTACTTTCAACATGCCATCGTTCTGCACGTGCTGCAACTGATCCTGGGCGCGTACTCCTGATGAAGATGTTCCGAACCCTGCAAGAATACGGCATTTGTCAAAACCATAATTTATTGATTTGACTGCCGAATCAATTTCTGCAATAGTCGGGTTGCTGCCTGTTGGAATATAGGTTGCACCCAGCGCCTGATTAGCAAGCAAGAGTAAATTACCTACCGTATTGTTTGAGCCGAGATAGTTCAATACGCTTTGCGGAATAGCATAAACAAGCTTGGTTCCGTTAACAGCTTTTCCACCTGTGCAAGTGTTTGCTTTGTAAGTGGTCATATACGGGCCGGCCATAACAAGATTAGTTAAAGAAGGATCTAATCTTACATTAAGCCCAAGGGCAATGGCCTCTCCAAGTAATGCATGTTTAAACTGTCCGCTTGTGAGATAAGCAGAACCTGTTGCAGCAGCACAGGTAACATTTCCCACAGGCAAAGCACTTGAAGCTGTTTTTGATGGCAATTTATCTATGGCGCACGAAACTTCCGAACTAAGTATAGAAACCGTTCTTGAAGCATTTCCGCTTACAAGCGTAGTTGAAAGAAGATTAGTGAGTAATTGTGTCATAGTAAGACCATCGCACGATGTGGCTGAAAGCGTTCCATACAATCCCTGGTCATAAGAGCAATGCTGTTCACACTGCGAGCAGAGATTGAGAGTTGTTGTCCTCTTACAACCGGTTGAGGGGTTGGTAACAGTTAATGTGAATGTTGCACATACACCTGCATTTCCTGCTTTATAAGAAATAGAAGATCCAGTCGTGCTGCCGTTAATCACCCAGGAATTATCTGATGAAGTAACACTCCATCCAAACAAATTTCCTGCTTCAGAACTTCCCGTCAGTGTATTTCCGGGCAAACCGCAAATCGGTAAGGTTGAAGGAGCATTTATAGTTACAGTCGGCCTGACATTTTCAATTACCTGTTGCGAATCTGTTCCGACACAACCATTTCCATCAGTGACGGTTACAACATACAAATGCGTTTTATCGTTTGCAGGAATACATTGCGTGATTTCACCGGTATCCCAAATATAAGTAACCCCGGCTGAAGCGCACAAAGTTAGTAACGGGTCATATTCACAGAATGTTGTTGGACCATCTGGAGTAATGGTTGCATTATTGGTATTTACAACCAAAGTCTTACTGCATTTACTGGTGCAACCGCTGCTGTTAGTAGTTGTAACGGAATATGTTCCGGCTGTACTTACAGTAACACACTGTGTAGTTGCTCCGGTGCTCCATAAATAACCCGATAATCCTGCAGGGGCACACCATTGTGTTGAAAAGCCTACGCAAACAGAACCATTTCCGGTGATCAGGCAGCTTGGAATAGGATTTACTGTTAGAGTCTGGCTGCAACTGCTGGTACAACCGCTGCTGCTGGTGATAGTAATAGTATATGTTGCGGCTGTGCTCACGTTTATACATTTTGTCGTTGCTCCTGTGCTCCATAAATAACCGGAATATCCGGCTGCAACACACCATTGTGTTGATTTGCCTGAGCAAACAGAACTGTTTCCTGAAATTGAACAGCTTGGAAGAGAATTTGCAGTCAGAGTTTTACTGCTGCTGCTGGTACATCCTCCCGCATTGCTGGTGGTAACCGTATAAGTTCCGCCTGCACTTACTGTAATACATTGCGTAGTGGCACCCGTACTCCATAAATACGCTGCAAGTCCTGCTGGCGCACACCATTGTGTCGAATTCCCACTGCATACAGATCCGCTGCCGGTTATTTTGGACCCAGGAACTTTTTTAATAGTGAGTGCTTTATTACAACTGCTGGTGCAACCAAAAGAGCTGGTTGTTGTAATTGTATATGTACCGGCTGTGCTTACAGTAATACATTGTGTAGTTGCTCCGGTGCTCCATAAATAACCGGCAAGCCCTGCAGGTGCACACCACTGTGTTGAACTGCCGGGGCAGATGGATGTCGTTCCTGTAATAGTACAGCTTGGAAGACCTCTTACAGTAAGTGTTTTATTGCAGGAACTGGAGCAGCCGTTTGCATTGGTAGTTGTAACAGTATAAGAAGAAGCTGTGCTCACGGTAATACATTGTGTCGTTGCGCCTGTGCTCCATAAATACGAAGTAAGTCCTGCAGGTGCGCACCATTGTGTGGAATTTCCGGAACAAACAGAACTACTTCCGGTAATCGAACAACTTGGAAGGGGGTTAACTGTAAGCGTTTTATTGCAATTGCTGATACAGCCATTGCCATCTGAGGTTGTAACAGTGTAAGTACTGGCTGAACTAACAGTGATGCACTGTGTAGTTGCACCTGTACTCCATGAATAAGTACTTAGTCCCGCAGCAGCACACCATTGTGTGGAACTACCTGAACAAATTGAACTGTTGCCTGTAATGGAACAAGTTGCAACCTGGTTTACAGTTAATATCTTATTGCAACTGCTCGTGCAGCCGTTGGCATCTGTTACTGTTACTGTAAATGTATTTGCCGTGCTTACTGTAATGCACTGTGTGGTTGCTCCAGTGTTCCATAGGTAACCTGAAAGTCCTGCAGGTGCGCACCATTGTGTGGAACCGCCCGAACAAATTGAACCGTTACCTGTAATTGCACAGCTTGGAGGCGTAAATGCCGTTACCGTTTTGCTGCAACTGCTCGAGCAGCCGTTTGCATCTGTTACTGTTATTGTATAAGTTCCGCCTGAACTGACTGTGACGCACTGGGTGGTTGCACCCGTGCTCCATAAATATCCTGAATTGGTTGCACCGCACAATTGGGTTGTGCTTCCGTCACAGAAGTTGCCGCCTGTAATGCTGCATGTCGGAGGCGTAAATCCCGTTACCGTTTTGCTGCAACTGCTCGAGCAGCCGTTTTGATTTGTTACTGTTACTGTAAATGTTCCGCCAGTGCTTGCGATGACACACTGCGTGGTTGCTCCTGTGCTCCAGATGTAACTTGTATTTGTGGCTGCGCACAATTGTGTTGATCCCCCCTGGCAGAAGTTCCCCCCTGTGATAGAACATACAGGCAATGAATTTACGGAAAGTGTTTTATTGCAACTGCTCGTGCAGCCGTTA
>JBDSOU010000075.1:0-6539 GCA_039914625.1 Bacteroidia bacterium
TGCTTTTAGCGCCAGGGATTTATATCTCATCTGCAAAAGACCAATTTCAAAACTATTCTACCAATTCAACAAAGTCAAACCGAAAGTAATTGAATGCAATTCGGGCGACTGGTTCTTTTTGAAAAGACTGTTCAGCCCATAACTAAAAAAAACGGTGTATCCGCGATATCCAACCCTGAGTGTGGCATCATAACGAAATGCCTCAAGATTAAAATCATCAAATTTTTTTATCGTGCTCGAGCTGCCATTTAAATCATATTCTTGTTTTGTGTGCGAACCGATGCGGTATCCCATTATGATTCCGGTGCCCACATGAAACGTCTTTTTTTCATATTCATTGGTATTAAATTCGAGCAGCAGCGGCAGGTTGATATAGCTTGCGGTAAGCTTGTTTTTGCTGTAATCAATCGAATCATATTTTGCCGAAAGTTCAGGAGCGTCAGGAATCAAAGTGCGATCGCCACTGAACTTCCAGTTATTCCAGCTTATTCCAAGCCCGGTTACAAACATAAGTTTTCGTCCGACAATCTTTTCTTTATAGTCAAATAAATTCAGGTTAACAGCAATTGATTTTCCCGTGTTCAGTTCAAGATAATCATATCCTTCAGGAAGAGTTGTTGAAAAAGGGGTTTGTCCGAAATTATTAAATCCTAATTCAAATCCGCCCCAATGCGCCTGTGTTTTTTTGCTGTGATGAAAATGTATGGCATGTTTGTCGTCATCATCATCATGTGTTATTTCAATCCTCGAACCATCATCATCGTCATCGCTTGTTATTACAATTTTTTTATTGCCGATGTAAACTGTGTTTGAGTCCGGAGAACTTATACTGTTTGAGCCGATAGAGATATTTTCATCGTCATCAGATGATGTATTGTCAGAAGAAATATTTTCAATTTTTCCCAATCCTGAAATATTCTTGGTGACTTTTGCCGGCTCGTTGACATAATTAACAGTACCAACTCCGCTGATGTTAATGTTGAGTTCGTCTTTAACATCTACATTGAATTTTCCCGCACCGCTAATATCAATAGTAGCAGTGTTTACTGAAAAGTTATCCGCTTCAACTTTTCCTGCTCCCGGGATTCTTGCAACAAGATTTTTTCCGGAACCATGCAGTTCAATAGTTCCTCTCCCGCTGATGTCAGTTTCTACATTTTCCGCTTCCAGGTTCATGTCTATTTTCCCTATTCCCAAAATGATCAGTTCAATGTTTTTTGTTTTTATGGTGTCCTCTGTTTCTACTTTCGCATTTCCTGAAATAGTAATCTTCTCAAGGTCTTTTACGGTTATGTACGCCTCAACATCAAATTCACTATTAATGGTAAGAACGCCATTTAAAATGCCTGATGAAACAGTTCCGCCATGCTTGCCGCTTTCAAATCTTACTGAAGATTCATCACCCTGCTTTAAAATTACATGCGCATGATCGGGCAAATTAATTTTTGTAAATTCTTTATTATGGTTCTCCTGTGCTGTCGCATTTTGCATTATTAAAATTGCCGCGCATAAAATTTTTGAAAATGTTTTAATCCGTTCCATAAAATAATTTTATCTGTTTTGTTTTATTATTGTGACGGATTGAAATAATTAAATGTTACATCAGCGGCTGGATGATCTTCCGATTTTGAATTTACCGGATTCAAACTGGTAAGCCACCAATTTGCCTTCTTCATTAAAACTCTTTTTCAGCGTCACATCTTTATTTGAAAACAGACTCAGCCCCCATGCAAAAGAATCAAGCAGCGGATTTTTCTCCAGCTTGTCTCCGGGAATAAAAGTATTAGTATCAGCAACTGAATTGCTTCCTGAAATATTATTTGCATCAGGGTCAATAACCCGGTCGAGATAAGAATTAAGTGCAGCTTCAATACCGATCTCCTGCTTTAACAAATTAATATTCACATAAGCAATTTGCTGCTCCGTGTTTTCATTCATTTCAATTTGCGCAATTCCCTTTCTTTCTATCGGATCAATTATTTCATAAATTCCTTTTGATTTGTTTTCTTCAACTAATCTTTCCTCATTGTTTTTCTTATGACCTTTTCTCTTTTCTCTTTTCTCTTTGTTCAAATTATTTGCATAAACACTATTATTTTCTGCCAATGATTTTTCAACTGCCGCGGTTTTTTCGTTAACCGGATTATTTTTTTCTTTTTCACTCGCGAAGGACTTCTTCGGAGAACCGTTGTGAATATTTTCTTTCTCAACTTTATTTTCATTCGAAGTCACCTCATTATTTTTCACCACTGGAGTTATTTCTTTTTCCGTTCCATTATTTGCCTGCATTACCTCATTCGTATTTGTTCTCAAAAAATAAACTCCAAGCAGCAACAAAATACAGGCAGCAGCAGCAATTGAAAAATAAAATGCTTTCCTGTTTCCTGCATATATCGGAATAGCTCTTTTAAGTTTTGATTTCTCAGGAAAGACAACCGATACATCAGGAACAAGTTTTGTTAAAGCAAAAAGTTTTTCTTCTTTTTGAAATTCAGGATGCTGAAATAAATATTTATTCAATTCATTTTGTTCATCTTTCGTAATATCTCCTTCGAGCTTTGCAATTAAATATTGCTGGTAATTTTCTTTGGTATTAAATTCTCTTTTTAAACTTTTTTTATCAGCATAAAAAATAGTTGAAGGAGGCAATTCCACCATTTCAAAATTTTCAAATTCATTTTTCAAATCAGCATTTTTGTCCAGGAATGAAAATAATTCTTTCTTCATATCCTCAGACAAATTCCCTTCATGATAATCAAGGAAAAATATTTCGTAATTATTTCTATTAATTTTCATTTTGTCCATCAACTTTAAACTTTAAGCCTTAAACTATATCAAGTTACTCATGCTTCCTATATATTCTTTCAAAAAAACCCGTGCCCTGTAAATATAAACTTTCACCTGCGACTCATTGAGTCCGGTGATTTCCCCGATTTCTTCATAGGTGTATCCTTCATAATCGCGAAGCGTAATTACATTGCGCTGTATTTCGGGCAGCTTCTTTACAGCTTCCCTCAAATGCGTTTTCACATCAGAATATTGATCGCTGTGTGAATGTGCATTAAAATCCACCTCATCAAAAGCTCCTTTCTTTTTATCGCGTCTTATTTTATCAATCATGGTACGGTAAGCCGTTGTGAAAATGTAGGATTTCGATTTCTCAAAATTTACATTAGGATGCGTCAGCCATAATTTTTCATACGTATCCTGTACGATGTCCTTAGCATCATCTTTATCTTTACAATTGTGCAGGATAAAACGATAGACTCCGTCAGAATGTAAATCCACACATTTATTATACTCCGAAGCTGTCACGAAATAAGGTTAATTTTCAAGTCAAAATTAAGATTTCCGATAATGAGACGCACAGGGGTTAAAGAATGTTACAAAAGGTGCTTGTGTTTTTTACCCCTTTCCTTTGGAGAGGGGCAGGGGTGAGGTCTAATTACTCCACCTTCCCGGAAAAAACTTCCAGCAGAGAAACATCCATAATACACGGGAATAGCGAAGCAATATAGGTGCAAGAAAAATCAGCATCAAAGAATCAATAACTAAGAATTGCCACACCAGCCAACCCCATTTCAAATACATGGCTGCAAATAAAATAATCGAAAGCAAAACCGACAAACCATAGCTGACATACAAGGCACCCCAGTAAAAACCGGCTTCTGGTTTGAAATCTAACCCGCACAAAGGGCACTGCTCAGGCATTTCGGCAATCAATTTTAAATTATATGGATTGGAGGACGAAAATACTTTTCCTTCATGGCACTTGGGACATTGCAAATGAAGAACTGCAGATAGTGTTCCCGGCTTATTCATGAAACGTAATTAAACATAATTCTTGCTTTGGTTCTATTATTTAGTTTTTACAATCCGGTAAGGCAAATTCTTATTCCCGTTTGCGTTTTACTGTTCTTGGTAAAGCCGGCTACAAAATCAATTCTTAAAATATCGAGCTTCGACAGACCAAAAGAAATTTCAAAATGATCGTCAAGCCCTTTTACGTGCAGGTAATCAAACCCTGCAATTTCATTTAACTTTAGTCTCCGGAGCAAAGGAATTTTGTTAAAAATAAATCCACCGAAGTCATGTTCAAAATGTCCTTCCACAAATTCATCGTTCGTGCTGTTAGAATAATAGTCAAGGATATTGAATTTGCGCAAATCAAAAGAAGAAAAAGCAGTGAGGTTTCCGCTGAAATGCTGATAGTCCATAAAATACATGGCTTTATGATTCAGAAATTTTCCATAATACAATTCGTACTTTGATGATCCGAGCAATCCTAAATTCAATTCATCATCAACACCTGCTTTCACCAAATCATAATCCACATCACTTGCAAATATTTTATGAAAACCTTTTTTATAGATCAAACTGAATGTTGGATACTTTGAACCGATAATTATTTTTTCTTCAGGACGGGAAATATATTTTTGTTTGATTCGAAAGCGAAAATTAAATTCTGTAAACAGTGATTGATTTTTTTCAAATGCTGGTGCATCGTTTGCCGGATTCAACGGGTTATTGGAAGAATATTCACGGTCAGAAATATCTTTGAAGGCATAATCTGTATGATTAACTAACGGAGTGCGCTCTGCAAATTCAAAAGTCGTATTGATATTAATACCATTTGTAATTTCAGTTTTGTAATTAATCAAACCGTAAGTGTTGGTATAAATTTTCATGTAATTCTTTTCTCCGAAAAGAGAATAAGTGGTATTTATAATCGGGCTGATGGGGTTTTGATTGTTGAATTGTACAGAATTTTTTCCACCTTCAATTGCCACAGAAGAAAAATTTTCACGATTATATTTATATTCTGTCCTTAGTATTCCGCTGAACGTTTCATTTGAAATCCCATATTTCACAAAAGGAGTGATAATAATTTTTCGTTTATCCTCATAAGTCTTGGTGTATTCAGGGACAAGGCTGAAATTTAATCCTTCCACTGTATTGAACTGCACATTTTGAATGAGCGGAGAAAAATTAAATGTTTGTTTTTTGTAGCGTTGACGGTAATTATATCCGGTGAGTAAAATTTTCCCTGCACTGATTTTATTTGTTTTTCTGTCTAATGAATCAAGAAATGGTTTTGATTCTTTACGAGCCTGTGCGCTGTCTTTCTTCACATAGTCCTGCTCCTCATCGTTTGTCAGAGGAACAGGTCTGACAGTATTCCAGTATGCAGTATCTTTTTTATTTGCATCATCATTCACTTTCATTACTTCACCTTTGAAAAAATTTTCCGCGAAAGCAGGATGAAAATTATAATTTGAAAAAATCCCCACATAATTTCCATTACCTTCAAAACCAAGTACGCTGAAATGAAAAGTGAATTGATTGGATGCTGGCATCCACACTGAATCATCAGTGCTCATAGGAACAAACACTTGCTTTATTCCAAGTGTATCTACAAATTGTATTTGCGATTCTTTAGTAAGAAATAAATCCAGGGAATGAATGCGCCATGTGCTGTCTTGTATATAAATAGTTCCTTTGAAAACAGGATCATTTTTTCTTTTGGGGATAACGGAAATTTTACTGATCATCACATTGTTTTCAAAATATGTTCCCTCCAATCTGTATTTGTAATAAAACAAAGCATTGCTTGAAATAGGTGAAACAACCCCGCGCGGACTGATGCCTGTTTCCATTAAATTCTGATAAAAGTTGAACAACATATCAGAAGCCTGGTTCCAACTGAATGCTTTGCTGTTACCACTTACTTTTGACGAAATCATTTCCTCCCTGATTTGATCCGGTTGTTTAAAATTGAATTTCGAAACTGATTCAGATAAATAAATAATATGAGTTACCGAATCCACAAAATCATTTAACTCCACTTTCTGTCCTAAAATCTTTTTCGGCCATTTAACTAAACGTTGCAATCCTTTTATATAAACATCAGAAGAATATTCATCCACCTGCTCTAAATAAAATTTTCTTTTCCTGATTGCATTGCGGATGATCGCATATGCCGGATCTTCACCGGCAGTAATGACAACTTCTTTCAACGAATATTGTTCTTTATCCAATGCAACATTCAAAATAACCTGTGGCTGATTCACGATAACTTCTTTCACCAGCATTTTATATCCGATGTACTTAAAGACAATTTCATATTTCCCTTCAGGTAATTCAATCTTATAATTTCCATCAATGTTGCTTGTTGTTCCCTTTGTTGTTCCTTTTAAATACACGTTTGCAAAAGCAAGCGGCTCGCCTTTTTCATCCGTTACTTTTCCTGAAATTGAATTTGCATTAGAAGTATAAAATGAAAATATAAACAAGAGGCTATTAATAACTCTCCGCATCAAGCGCCATTTATTAATCATAAAGATTTTCATATTTGCAAAAATATTTTGTAATATTCGTTAAATAAAATAAATTACCTCAAACTAAACGATGGAAATTTCCAAAATAAATTTTTGCGATGTTATTTACCGGTTTAAAAAATAATTATTATTGCAAGCGAAATGTGGAGTTCAGAGACCATATAAAAAACGAGACTGTCCCGCACGGGAATTTTTGCGGGG
>JBDSOU010000081.1:0-38412 GCA_039914625.1 Bacteroidia bacterium
CGACCGCTTTTGATTTTCCTTCTATTATTGATTTCAAATGTTCTTCTGTAGATTGTGAAGGTGCAGAAATGCCATAATCTTTTAATTTTTGTTTCGCTTCACCAGTCATCCAGTCTGTAGTCCATGCGGGAGAGAAAATTGTTTTGATGGAAAAGTTTTCGATTCCGTTTTTCCACAGGGTGTTTTTTATTTCCTGTTCAATCGCATTCATTGCGGGACAACCGGAATAAGTCGGAGTGATGGTAATTAAAATTTTATCATTATCAAAACTAACATCTCTTAACACACCTAATTCCGCAATATCAAGAACAGGAACTTCAGGATCTTTCACCTGTTTTAACAACTGCCAAATCTCCTCTTTTGAAATTGAAATAAAATTCACTTAGTAAAACTTTAAACTTTAAACCTTAAACTTATTCCTACCACTTAGCATCCGGATACGCTCTGGGCAAAACCTGCATCTCGGCTAAAATATAATCAAGATATTCTGTATGTTTTCCTTCGCGGCTTCCGGTGCGCATGAAATTATTTATCTGCGGAAATGTCAATGTTGCTTTTTTCAAAATGTCTTCCACATGAGTTTTCCATTTTTCTTTTATTCCATTCAGGTCCGCTGCAATACCTTCTTTAATTAAAAATGTATCAACCTCATTCATTTGAAAAAGATCATCCGTATATATCCAGAGATCATCTACGGCAGTTTGTGCACGCGAATGACTTTCTTCTGAGCCGTCACCGAGACGCAGCATCCAATCAGATGAATGACGAACGTGATATGCAACTTCTTTCAACGATTTTTCTGCGAAAGCAGCAATTATTTTGTCTTTACTTTTTTTGAGCGCTTCGTACAAATAAAAATTATAGACGCTGATAAAAAAATGGCGTGTCATGGTAACGGCAAAATCTCCATTAGGCAGCTCGGCAAGCAATACATTCCGGAATTGCATGGCATCACGGTGATAGGCAAGATCATCATCGGTTCTTCCCTTTCCTTCTGCTTCACCGGCATATGATAAAATCATCCGCGCCTGGCCAATTAAATCAAGGGATAAATTTGACATGGCAATATCTTCTTCTAATATTGGTCCGTGACCGCACCATTCAGACAAACGGTGGCCGAGAATTAAACTCGTGTCACCCAATCTCAAACAATATTCAAATACAGCTTCCTTCGAATTCATATCTGCTTTATCCCTTCCGGTGTTTTATAAAAATTGGGATTGCGGTAAATTTTATCATTGGCCGGATCAAAAAATGATCCCACATCTTCAGGTGTTGAAGCAACAATATTTTCTGCAAGCACTACCCAGATATTTATTGCTTCTTTTCTGCGACTGTAAACATCACGGGCATTTAATAAAGCAATTTCTTTATCAGGCGCCCGCACACTTCCGGCATGTTCGTGAGGTGCTCCTGATTTTTCCTGGGTGAAAACTTCCCAGAGTTGCCATTGCGTATCTTTGTTATTATTTTCCTGCATAATCTTTTTCTAATTTTTGTGCTTTGAAGCATAGGCCTCAGCCGCCTCCCTTACCCATTTCCCTTTATCATCTGCATCAATCCGCGCTTTCATACGCTGTTTGTTGCATGGGCCGTTTCCGCTTACCACTGCTTTGAACTCTTCCCAATTAATTTCACCGTGTTCGTAATGCTTTGTTTCGGGATTTAATTTTAGTTTTTCATCAGGAAGTTTAATCCCGATAGCTTCAGCCTGAGGGACTGTACGGTCAATGAAGCGCTGGCGCAATTCATCATTGGAATATAATTTCACTTTCCATCTCAACAGCTCTTCGCTGTTTATAGAGTTTTTATCTGACGGCCCGAACATCATGAGCGCGGGCCACCAAAACCGGTTTACAGATTCCTGGGCCATTTCTTTTTGCTCTTTTGTTCCATTCATCAAAATTGCGAGAATCTGGTAACCTTGTTTGTGATGAAAATTTTCTTCTTTGCAGATACGCAGCATGGCGCGTGCATAAGGTCCGTAAGAACCTTTTGCCAACGCTGTTTGATTTACAATTGCAGCTCCGTCAACCAGCCAGCCGATGGAACCAATATCTGCCCAGGATAAAGTAGGATAATTGAATATGCTTGAATATTTTGCTTTGCCGCTGTGCAATTGTGCAACCATTTCTTTACGATCAATTCCCAGCGTTTCGGTTCCGCTGTAAATATATAAGCCATGACCGGCTTCGTCCTGAACTTTTGCTATCAGAGAAACTTTTCTTGACAAACTGGGTGCGCGGGTAATCCAGTTTCCTTCGGGCAACATTCCGACAATTTCGGAATGCGCATGCTGTGACATCATGCGGATTAATTGTTTGCGATAACGGTCGGGCATCCAGTCTTTTGGCTCGATGGTAATGCCTTTTTGGATTTTTGCTTCAAAATCTTTTTCGGATTGTATCGTATCTTGCATGGTCATCAGATTGTTACGTTGGTTTACAAAGTTAGAATATTTGACGAAACTTATGAAATCTAAATTGTACAGCAATAAATTTCTGCTGTTGATAAACAGATCAAAAAAATAACCATAGCTTTGGTAACTATTTCTAAAAACATATTTTAATGAATAATTATACAAAAGCAGTATTCGTAATCCTTGCTTCATTAACCTGTAGTCTGACCTATGCACAGCCCTGGGCAAAACCAAGCATGCTGTCAACAGAACAACTGAAAAAAAAATCATTAAACTTTTATGATTTGCAGGAAACATTCAATCGGTACTGGGAAGGAAAAAATAGTTCTATTGAAGAAAATGAAAATATTGAGGAGGGAGGCTACCAGCAATTCAAACGTGCCGAATGGTTTTTAAAACCCCGTGTGTTTCCCACAGGAAATTTTAATTCGTTAGCACTTTACAACGAATACAAAAATTATAAAAACAAAGCAGCTTCACAGCATGTTGCTCCATCAACTGCTGCTGCCAACTGGACGTTTATCGGACCCGATGTGGTGCCAACCGATGGCGGTGGTTTAGGACGTATAAACTGTATGGCATTCTACCCCGGCCAGCCCGACACCATGTTCATAGGCGCAGCCTGTGGCGGATTGTGGCGTACCAACGATGGCGGTGCCACATGGTCTTCTAATACTGATCTGCTTCCCTCGTTAAGTATTTCAGAAATTGTCATTAACCCCGCCCATCCTGATACCATGTACCTTGCTACAGGTGACAAATACGGAATTTATTTTCAGTATGAAGTCATCGGTCATTACAGTGCAGGCATTTTGATGTCATCAGATGGCGGAGCAACGTGGAATCAAACATCGCTTAATCTCACACAGGCTCAAAACATACTTTACCAGCGATTAATTATTAATCCCCTCAATCCTTCCATTCTTATTCTTGCAGCAAGCAACGGCATTTACCGAACCATTGACGGGGGAGCTAACTGGACCAATGTTCAGGCAGGCGGCATGTTTTATGACCTTGAATTTAATGCAGGCAACCCCTCTACTGTATATGCTGTAAACGGAGATAATTTTTACCGTTCAACCGATGGTGGCGCTACCTGGAATATTTACGGAGGCACACTTGCATTCAGCGGTGACCGTGTTTCAGTAGAAACCACTCCTGCCGACACCAACGTGGTCTATGTTTGGGATCTCGGAAATCAATTTTACTATTCAGCCAACGGAGGCGCTTCATTCACATTGCGCGGTACTCCCGGCTGCACTCCTTACGGGTATTATGATGATGTAATTTCGGTTTCACCGGTTGATGAAAATACACTTTATGCTGGCGGATTAAATGTTGCCAAATCAACCAATGGCGGTGTTTCATGGAATACGATTACTGACTGGAACGGATTTCCCTCTCCGGATTATACACATGCCGATCATCACGCCATAGAATTCTTTCCCGGCAGCAACACCAATGTATTTGTTGTAAATGACGGTGGAATTTTTAAAACCACCAATGGCGGAACCGTGTGGACCGATATTACTGCCGGAATTGGCATCAGCCAGTTTTACCGTTTTGCAAACGATCAAACGGATCCTTCGTTGATTTATGCAGGAGCGCAGGACAACGGAACCGACCGCTACAACGGCACTTCATGGGACCGGGTTTTTGGAGCCGATGGAATGGAATGCATGATTGATTTTAATAATTCCAACAACGTTTATGTGGCTTATCAGGGTGGGGGATTGCAAAAATCAACAGATGGCGGAGTAAGTTTTACAGGCATTGCTCCATGCGGAGGTGATTGGACTACACCTTATGAAATGTCGCCAATTAATCCTGATCATATCTATTCAGCATGTTACGACATATACGAATCACTTGATGCAGGCTTAAGCTGGAATACGCTTTCAACCGGGCTTTCCATGGCAGATGCCTTTTATTGTTTTAAAGTCGCCCCCTCTGATCCCAACACCATGTACGCTGCCGAGTTTGGACATATTTTCAGAACCGCCAATCACGGAACCACATGGACAGAAATTACGGGTACGCTGCCCGTTAGCAACGCAGCCATTACCTTCATTGCAATTAAAGATATTAATCCTGATGAATTATGGGTAACGTTTTCTGGCTACTCAGCAGGCAATAAAGTTTTTTATTCTGACGATGGCGGCACTACCTGGCTCAACGTTTCAGGAACCCTGCCCAACATTCCTGTTACCTGTATTATTTATCAGAATAACAGCAACGACATTCTTTATATAGGAACTGATTTCGGTGTTTTCCAGACAGACAATACGCTCAATGACTGGCTGCCTTATAATACCGGTTTGCCCAATGTGATTATTGATGAATTAGAAATTCAATATGGCGTGAGCAAGCTCAGAGCCGCTACTTATGGTCGCGGTGTTTGGGAAAGCGATCTTGCTGTTTCTGTTTTAGTTCCTGTTGATGCAGGAACATTCGCCATTGTTTCTCCGCAAGGAAGTTATTGTGATTCATTAGTAAATGTAATTGTACGCATCCGGAATTACGGTGTGGATACGCTTACTTCGGTTGATGTAAATTATTTTTTTGATGCGAATGCACCCCAGGTTTATAACTGGAGCGGTTCATTGGCTCATAATGCAACGGTTGATATTACGCTTCCTTCTGCAACCATGTCTCCGGGCGCTCACACATTCACTGCTTTTACAAGTAATCCAAACGGTGTCATTGATAATAATCCTGCGAACGACAGTCACTCCTCTAATTTTTTCATTAATACAGTTGGAATCCCTACGCCTATTGTGGAAGGATTTGAAAGCGGAATTTTTCCACCTTCAAATTGGAACCTTAACAATAGCGGAGGACTGATGTCACTCTATAACGGCACAGGAGGATTTGGCAATTCAACGCACTGTGTAAAAGTTGATTTTTATGCTGTTCAAAACGGAACTGCTTTGCTTTCCCCTCCATCGGTAAACCTCTACAATTTAATTCCACCAATTATTGTAGATTTTGATGTAGCTTACCGCCAATTTAATAATACTTATCATGATTCTTTATTCGTGGATGTTTCTTCTGATTGTGGCGTTACCTTTACCCGTCTTTATTCAAAAGGCGACCAGATATTATCAACTACCACTCCAAGCAACAATATTTTTGTCCCGTTGTCAACCGAATGGAGAAAAGATACAGTTGATATTACAGCTTATGCAGGCGCTCCGGCATTTGAAATACGTTTTATTGCAAAATCGGGTTTTGGAAATAACCTCTATCTCGATAACATCAATATTCACAGCAATACGGTTGGAATAACAGAAAACAAATTGAACAATGATGTGCTGCTCTATCCAAATCCTTCATCCGGAAAATTTTATTTACAACTACCTGCTTCGGCTAAGTATATTTCAGCAAAGGTTACTGATGTTTTGGGCAATGAAGTCTGGAATGCAAAAGCGATTATCGCGAATAAAACGGTGATTGATCTTTCGGGAAAAGCTAAAGGTGTTTATTTTCTTGAGATTAAATCAAATGGTTTTAATGCAACCAGGAAATTAAGCCTGATGGATTAGGGGAAAGCGGGAAAGTGAAACAGGGCGCACATTTTCATCCGCTTTTCTTTCTCGTTTCACCCCCACCGCTTCAAAACCTTTAAAATCTGAGGCTGGATTGAGATGTAGTTTTTTTATATCTTTGCCGACCAAAAAAAATCTCCGGCAATTGAAGTCACAACATTCTTTTTAGTAAAAAGGCTGAAGAAACTTTAACAAAAATCGTCCGTCCCGGACGGATTAAAAATTCAACTTTAATCAATGATGAATTATATTAAGAATATACTTTTGGCAACAGGTGTTTTATTTATCATTTTCGTGGTGTCCTCCTGCCGTACAAAAAAAGACATAACCTATTTTCAACCACCAGAAGATACCACCGCCTATGCAGAATTTCTGCTGAAAAATGATTCTGTTTTATCTAAGCCATATAGTCCAACTATCAGGCATAATGATATTCTTGGGATTTACGTTTCGAGCATTAATCCCGAAGCAACTAGTTTTTTCAACCCTACTTTTGGAACCGGAGCAAATTCAACATCTAATTCTATTTCGACTAATCCCAGTATCTCCGGATATCTGGTAGATGTAGAGGGTGAAATTGAATTACCTCTTGTTGGCGTAGTAAAGGTTGCCGGTTTAACTGTTCCGATGATTCGTGATACACTGAGAACGAAACTCGAAAAATACCTTGAACATCCTACAGTACGAGTAGTTTTTCTAAATTTTAAAGTCACGGTTCTTGGTGAAGTAAAAGTTCCAGGTGTTTATACTGTTACGAATGAACGGGTCACTTTACCTGAGGCTATCGGATTGGCAGGTGATCTTACCATTTTTGGCAGACGTTCCAATATACTTATTGTACGTGAAGAAAATAACATAAAACAATTTGCCAACATAAACATTTTAGACAGATCAATATTTCAATCCCCCTTCTATTTTCTTCACCCGAATGATGTTATTTATGTGCAACCTGTTGGCGCCAAAGTGGAAAGTTCTGACAATTTTTTCAGGTGGTATTCTTTTGTAATATCTAATTTAACTCTTTTATTGTTCCTGCTTGCTTATGCAAACAAATAATTTTGAACCAATGAGCGAAAATATAATAGAAAAAAGGCTGATCGAAGAAAAAAGTTTTGACATAAAACAATTTTTTTTCAGATATGTGCTTAGCTTTTGGTACCTTTATATAATTACCCTTTCCCTATCCTTTTTTATTGCGTATTATTATAACTGGTACACCACCCCCATCTATAAGTCATCCTGCTCTCTTCTTATAAACAATAAGAAAGGCAGTGCGGATTTACTTGCTCAAATGACAACTGACTATGATGTTGGCGGTCTTGGAAATGAGGTCATAATATTAAGCTCGCGCGGGATTGTTACCAAGGCTATTCATGAATTGGATTTTGAAGTGAACTACTACCTGAGAGGAAACTTCAAAACTACTGAATTGTATAAGCAAAGTCCCATTCAGTTAGATTATACTGCGCTGAATTACAAAAGTTATTCAGGGTTTTTTGACTTGCATGTAATAGATAGTAAAACTTTTACCATTAAATATCATGGTAACGGAGAAGAAGAGGTCACCGAAAAACATTCGTTTAATGAGACTATTAAAAATCAAATCGGTGTTTTTAAAATTACAAAAAGAGAAAATTTTAAAAATAGCCTGTTCGACAGAAATGATTATGACAAAAAAAACTATATACTTCATATTAACTCTGTTGACAACCTGGTAAGTTCCTATTCAGCCAGGCTCAATATTGAACCAATAAGCAAAACTTCTTCTATTTTGCTCCTTACAATGACAGATGCGGTTCCTCAAAAAGCATCGGATTTCCTGAATAAGTTAATTGATGTTTATATCCGCAATGGAATTGAACAGAAAAATGAACTTGCGAAAAATTCTCTTAAATTTATTGATGATCAACTGGCGCTTCTTTACCAACAACTGGACACGAGCGAAAAATCAGTGGCTAACTTTAAATCGAGCAGAGGAATTGCAGATATTTCTTCTGAAGCAGCAGATGTATTAGGAAGAGCAAAAACGTATGATGAGAAAATTGCAGAATATAATATGAGACTTAGCTTTCTGAGCTATGTTGAAGAGTATATCATTCAGGGAAAGAATCTGAGGGAAATTTTACCGGCTAGCAGCGGGGTCGGAGATCCACTTTTACAAGAACTGGTCACAAAATTAGTTGACTTACAATTTCAAAGGGAAAGGGCAAGTAATACGACAAAACCGGACAACCCGGTGATTGCTAACCTGGATATTATGATTCAGAATATCAAAACGAGTATTCTTGAAAGTATCAAAAGTGTCAGAGGAGGAATAAATATTACAAAAAGCGAAGCTGTTCAGAGATTAAGCGGAATTGAATACAAGGTCAGATCACTTCCAAACACTCAGAAAGAACTTATGGGTTTGGAACGGGAAACAAATATCAGAGTTAACCTTTATACTTATTTGCTTCAGAAAAGAGCAGAAACATCAATAGTTCTTGCCTCAACTATTTCGGACAACTTTTTGGTTGACATGGCACGCCTTTCATACGCGCCTGTAATACCGGTAAAAAACAAAACCTATACAATGGCATTGTTATTCGGGTTATTAATTCCGGCAGCTTTTATTTACTTTAAAGATTCGCTTAATGATCGAGTTCGTAATCGTCAGCATTTAGAAAAACTCACAAATATTCCTGTGCTGGGTGTCATTGGAGTTAATAGAGCTGAAAGTAACTTAGTTGTTTCCTTAAAGCCTAATTCGCAAATTGCAGAAGCGTTCAGATCCATCCGCACCAATATTAACTTTATGACACAGAATAAAGCTAAAAGCGTGGTGCTTTTCACTTCTTCCATAAGCAACGAAGGAAAAAGTTTTTGTTCAATGAACCTTGCAATAATCAATGCTTTTTCAGGAAAAAAAACTATTCTGCTTGGATGTGATTTGCGTAAACCAAAGATTAACTTAGATTTTAATTTAAGTAATGAAGTTGGAATGAGTAATTACCTGATAGGATCCGCTACAGAAAGTGAAGTCATTCAGAATTCTAAAATTCACCCAGGTCTGGATGTTATTATTGCCGGCCCCAAACCTCCCAATCCTGCTGAACTTCTTATGAGTACCCGCATGGAAACACTTATGAGCTATTTAAAAGAACGATACGATTTTATTATTATTGATTCTCCTCCAATTGGAATCGTAACTGATGCCATGTTACTTGGTAAATATTGCGATGTTGTAATTTATATTGTAAGAAATGATGTTACCAGGCGCCATCACCTTGATTTCATAAACAATTTGAGCAACGAAGGAAAAATTAAAAACCTCAGTATTATTCTTAATGCGGTGGACTCCAAAGCCGGGGGTTATGGTTATGGTTATGGTTATGGCTATGGCTATGGTTATGGCTATGGCTATTATGATGATGATGATGCAAAACAAAGTAAAGGTTTATTCGGTTTTGGAAAGAAGAATAAAAAAGATAAAGCTAAAAAAAGTAATACCAACAGCAAAACTGAAAGCTAAAAAGACATATTTAATGAGATGGATGAGCCGAAAATATTGTAGAACAAGCCAAAAGTTGAATAGAATGTGACAAAAGTCAGATGGAACTAGTTAACATCTGAACAGAATGAGCCTGGAAAACTTAAAGCATTTTTCAAAATATTTTTCTTCAATTTTTTATTGAGGTATGTGGGCTTGTTAAAACCAAATAATTAATTTAACAAGGATACATGATTGTTAATTCCTGAATATGCGGACAAAAACCGGCACATTGCATTTGCCTAATTTGAATGCTTTAAGGTTTATTGCCGCTGCAATTGTATTAATACATCATATTGAATTTACAAAGCGTGAATTTCATTTACCAAATTATTGGAACAGGAATTTTTTAGGTTTAATGGGCGACCTGGGCGTAACTCTTTTCTTCACACTCAGCGGGTTTTTAATTACTATTTTATTGTTAGAAGAGAAGAATAAAAAACACACCATTGATATAATTGCTTTTTACAAGCGCAGAATATTAAGAATTTGGCCACTTTATTATTTAATTTTTTTATCGGCATTGTTTATTTTTCCTCATTTAGAATTTTTCAGGCTTCCAACTACCAATAGTACAACACAAAATATAGTTGAAAAATTGATTTTGTTTATTTGTATGTTGCCAAACGCGGTTTTTTCATTTTTTCCGCGACTCCCTTATGCAGTGCAAACCTGGTCTATAGGTGTTGAAGAACAATTTTATATTATTTGGCCCTGGCTGATAAAATTTACAAAAAATATTATTCTGATCCTGAGTATAATATATGTGGGATTTTTTGCTTTCAATTTGTATTTACTAAAAGGAAATCCCTATGACTTCATGTCAGTAAAAGTTGCTATTTTACTAAGTCATTTGAGATTTGGTTGCATGGCAATTGGAGGAATTGCCGCTTCGGTTCATTTCTTCAATAAAACAAATGTTCTAAAATATATTCTTAACAGAAAAGCACAGTTGATTGCTATTTTAGCCTTGGTCGTGCTCCCTTCATTACCAAGCTCTGTATTCAGGATGCACGAACTGTTTGCATTGTTTTTTGCCCTTCTCATTCTGAATTTTGCATTCTGTCCAAAAGTTTTGGTAAATCTTGAAATACAACCTTTCAAATATTTTGGAAAAATTTCTTATGGAATTTATATGTATCAGTTTATTGGAATTGTGATTGCAATAAAATTTACAAACTTGCTGATAGGGTCTGAAAATATTTTAGTTTTTAATTTGTTCGTGTACTTGATTTCATTCGGAATCACAATCGGTTTATCGAGTTTGTCTTATGAATTTTTTGAAAAGAAATTTCTTAAACTGAAAGAAAAATTTCAAATAGTGCCATCAAACAGTTAACATATTGAATAGTTATTACTCTGATGATTGCATCCGTGTCCAACAGATTCGGACCATTTGAGTAAAGATGGCGCTGAATTGTTCTCAGCTAAATTAGCTGAAGAATTGAAAAAGCAGGATCGGGCAACGTTGGGTTTGTAAAATGTTGACAGGCTATTAAGTATCATTTGACTAAACCATTAGGATGGGGCAGGAGAATGTTCTCCCGGCAGAGAAAAAACAGTTCAGAATATTTACTTTTGCACACTTCTTTAAACGCCTTTGGCGCGGCAGCCGGTCATCCGAAAGAACCATCCGGATTTCTTAGACAAATTACTTCCCGACTTGACATTAGATTTCAGACATACCACCAAAAATCTTGAACTCAGAAACGGCATCTGGTATTCAAAAAATGCTACTGAGGTTTCTTTTCCTGAAGATGGATATGACAGGTGCTACCAGGTTGAAGAAAACAGTTTTTGGTTCAAACACCGGAATAATTGTATTATTGAAACGGTAAAACAGTTTACTCCAAACGGAGTGATTTTCGACATCGGAGGCGGAAATGGTTATGTTGCTTCAGGATTGGAAAAAGCATCTTTGGAAACCGTTCTCGTTGAACCCGGTAAGGAAGGAGTGCTGAATGCAAAAAAAAGAGGATTGACAAATATTGTTTGTTCCACGCTTGAAGATATGCAGCTTAATAATGAATCTGCCGATGCAATGGGAATTTTTGACGTGCTCGAACATATTGAAGATGATTTCAGTTTTCTGAAAACTTTAAACAAGTTTTTGAAAAATGGCGGCATGTTGTACATAACCGTACCGGCTTTTCAATTCCTTTGGTCAAGAGAAGATGTGGCTGCAGGCCATTTCAGGAGGTACTCATTAAAAACGCTCGAAAAAGTTTTGAATAAGGCAGGTTTTGAAAAAGTGTATTCAACTTATATTTTTTCAGTTGCACCAGTGCCGGTTTTATTATTGAGAGTTTTACCCAGTTGGTTGGGCCTGTATAAAAACCCGCAGGATGTTGCCCATCAGCAGCAGGTTCATGCTTCCAAAAAAGGAATAACAGATAGTGTTCTCGAAAAAATCTGGAAATGGGAACTTGAAAAAATTAAAAATAAAGAAATGATTTCTACCGGAGGAAGCTGCCTTTTTGTTGCAAGGAAAAAACAATAGGCAATAGGTAATAGACAATAGGCAATAAACAAAAAACAATAATTAAGTAACGCAACTTTCAGCCTACAATATCGCTATTCATGTCCTCCGATAAAAAAACTCCCCTGATTTCAGTGGTAAGCCCTGTTTATCTTGCTGAAAAAATGGTAGATGAATTAGTGAGAAGAATTGCATCCGAAGTTTTAAAAATAACGGACCACTATGAAATCATTTTGGTCGAAGACGGAAGCCCCGACCAGTCATGGCAAAAAATAGAAGAAAATTGTGCAAAAAATAAAAACGTAGTGGGGATAAAGCTCAGCAGGAATTTCGGGCAGCATTATGCCATCTCTGCCGGGCTTGCTCAATCAAAAGGAGATTATGTGGTGTTGATGGATTGTGATTTGCAGGACCCTCCCGAAGAAATCATAAATTTATTTAATAAAGCCAAAGAAGGATTCGATATTGTTCTCGGAAAAAGAAACGAACGGAAAGATGGCTACTTCAAAAAATTATTCGGAAAACTATTTTATTCGCTTCTTGGTTTTCTTACCGGTACAAAAACTGAAAGTAGCATAGGAGCTTTCCGGATAATGTCCCGTACTGTAGTTGATAATTTTTGTTCCATGAAAGAGTACAACCGTTTTTTTGGGGGAATGATCGGATGGCTTGGATTTAAAACGGCTTATGTTAGTTTTCAGCATGGCGAAAGGGCTTCAGGAAAAACCTCTTATAACTTTAACAAATTAATTAATCTTGCTATCAATGCCGCTGTTTCTTTTTCAGATAAACCTTTGCGTCTGGCAATAAGATTCGGTTTCGGGTTAACTCTTCTTTCAGTTTTTTATATTTTTTATTTGGTGTTGATGAATATTATTTTCGGAACTTCTGCTGTCGGCTGGACAAGTTTAATTGCATCCGTATTTTTTTCAACCGGATTAATCATTACACTTCTCGGAGTAATCGGGTTATACATCGGAAAAATTTTTGAAGAAGTAAAAAGAAGACCTTTGTATGTCATTGAAAAAATTATAGAAAACAAGTAAAATAATTTATGGGAAAATATTCGGTAATAGCTGAACAGTCGGAGCAGGCAATGTCCATTAAGTACAATACAATGGTGTATGATTTGAAGCGGCAGGGAAAAAAAGTGTTGATCATGAGCCTGGGCGAAGCATTTTTCGACATCCCGCTTTTTCCAATGAACGATCTTCCGTTTCCTGACATTTATCATTATTCCCATTCAATGGGTTTACCGGAATTGAGAGAAAAACTTTCAAAATATTTTTTAAATAAATATGACATTCCGTTTAATTACGAAAAAGAAATTATTGTGACTGCCGGATCCAAAATTGGAATTTACATGGCATTGATGGCTGTTGTTGATCCCGGTGATGAAGTGATCGTGCAGGAACCATGCTGGGTGAGCTATCCCGAACAAATCAAATTGTGTTACGGAGTTCCTGTTCAGGTTCCTTACGATAAATCTGTTTACGACCTTGAAAATTATATTACTCCCAAAACAAAAGCAATAATCATCAGCAACCCGCACAATCCAAGCGGATATGTTTACACAGAAAAGGAATTACGTTTTTTACTTGCTCTTGCTGAAAAGCACAATATCTGGATCATGAGCGATGAGGCGTACAGCGATTTTGTAAACGATGATTCATTTATTTCTCCCGCTAAAATTGACCGCGAAAAAAAGCACACGATCATTTTTAATTCCATTTCAAAAAATTACGGTATTTCAGGATGGCGGATGGGTTATGTGATCTCCAATGAAAAATTGGTTTACCAGGTACTGAAAGTCAACCAGCACCTTCTTACTTGCCCGGCAACTATCCTGGAATATTATGTTTCAAAACACTTTGATGAAATTCTTGAAATTACGCTTCCACAAATAAGAGAGCTGATAAATAAAAGGAAACGGTTATCAGATTACATGGATAAGATCGGAATGAAACGGTTTCCGGGAGAAGCAACATTTTATTTTTTTGTTTCCATTGATCCGTCAAAACTTTCGTCTGAAGAATTTTGTACGCGATTATTAAAAGAAGAATACATCTGTGTGGTTCCGGGAATTGGTTATGGAAAAACCTGTGACCGTTTTATCCGCGTATCAATCGGCACTGCTACTTATGAAGAAATCATTCACGGTTTAAATAAAATCAAAGAGTTCATTACCCTGACCTCCTGATTGTTTACGCCTGAACAATATGATAAGAAAAGGCGCATTGTACCTGCCCAATTTAAATGCTTTAAGATTTATTGCGGCATCCATGGTGCTGGTGCATCATATTGAACACACAAAAAAAGAATACAACTTGCCAAACTGCTGGACCGGACATTTTTTGGGATTAGTCGGTGATTTGGGGGTAACTCTTTTTTTTACACTCAGCGGATTTTTAATTACCATCTTGTTATTGCAGGAAAAAAAAGAAAAAAATTCTATTGATGTCAGTGCTTTTTACAAAAGAAGAATACTAAGAATTTGGCCACTCTATTACCTGGTTTTTTTATCAGCGTTGTTTATTTTACCTCATTTAAAATTTTTCAATCTTCCCGGAACTGAAACTGTGACAGAAAGCATTGGGGTTAAATTGTTCCTGTTTGTTTTTATGCTGCCCAATGTTGTTTTTTCTTATTATGCCCCCATCCCTTATTCTGTTCAAACCTGGTCTATCGGGGTTGAAGAACAGTTTTATATTATTTGGCCCTGGCTTATAAAATTTACAAAAAGTATTATTTTACTTCTTCTTCTTATTTACGTTGGATTTTTTTTGCTGAATCTGTTTTTGCTGACTGAAAATGCCACTGATTTTTTTTCAAGAAATATTATTATTTTATTGAGTCATCTGCGATTCGGTTGTATGGCTATAGGAGGAGTTGCAGCTTCGGTTTATTTTTTCAATAAAACTGTCGTATTAAAATATGTTCTAAACATTAGGGCACAGGCATTTTCCATATTAACACTCTCTATTCTCGTGCTGCTGCCAAATGCTGTTTACCTGGTGCATGAAATATTCGCACTGTTTTTTGCAATTATTATTCTGAATTTTGCATTCTGTCCGAAGGTACTGGTGAATCTTGAAATTAAACCGTTCAAATATTTTGGAAAAATTTCATA
This sequence comes from Bacteroidia bacterium, assembly GCA_039914625.1. Taxonomy (GTDB): domain Bacteria; phylum Bacteroidota; class Bacteroidia; order AKYH767-A; family OLB10; genus DATEMK01. The sequence goes on from JBDSOU010000081.1 coordinate 15,106, forward strand.
TGGAATTTATATGTACCAGTTCATTGGAATTGTGATTGCAATTAAATTTTCAAATTTTGTGATTGATTATAAAAATATTTTAGTGTTCAATATCTTCACTTACCTGGTTTCCTTCGGAGTAACAATCGGACTCTCCAGTTTATCTTATGAATTTTTTGAAAAGAGATTTTTGAAATTAAAAGAAAAATTCCAGGTAGTTCCGTCAATGAGTTAAAATCAGCAGTATATCAGTTATGAATAAAAATGCTTTGGTAATTGGTGCAGGTGTCTGGCAAATACCGTTAATTAATTTTTTGAAAAATAAAGGTCTTAAAGTTTTTGTAGTTGATCCTTATACTTTTTCACCGGGGGTTAAGATTGCTGATGGCTATTTCCAAAGCGATGTGCGGTATGCTGATGAAATTATTCCGATGATCAATGATGCAACATTTGAAATAATTACCTCTGACCAATCAGACATTGCGGTTAAAACTGTTTCAAAATTAGCGGAGCATTATCACTTGCAGGGAAATAAATTGGAGGCATCAATGAAGTTTTCCAATAAATATTTAATGCGTCAGCTGGCTAAACAATTGAAATTGCCGGTTCCTGAGTTTTCCAAAATTGAAACACCTCAACAATTGCATGATTTCAAAAAACAATACGGGTTACCCTTTATAATTAAACCTGCTGATTCACAATCCAGCCGTGGTGTATTTAAAATTGATGAAAATAATTTTGGCAACATCAGGACGCTGTTTTCAGAAAGCATGAACTTTTCAAATTGCGGTTACATTTTAGCAGAAGAATTTGTTTCAGGCATAGAACTGACTGTCGAAGGTTTTGCTTCTGATTACAAACACCGCACACTTGCCATCTCATCCAAGAAACACTTCAGAACTGCAATTGCATCCTCACTCGAATATCCTGCACAGGAAATTCCTGATGAAATAATTGCAGCAGTAGAAAAAGCAAATGATTATTTTGTAGAGAACAGCGGGCTTAAATTCGGAATTACTCATGCAGAATACATGGTGCAGCCCGATACCGGTAAAATTAATTTAATAGAAATAGCCTGTCGTGGCGGGGGGTCATTAATTTCTTCTGACATCATTAAATGGGTTTCGGGGGTGGATGTGTATGAACATCTTTACGAAAATCTTTCAGGAAAAATTATCGAAGTAAAAAATCTGAACGTGCTTAAACGAAATGCCGTGCTGCATTTTTTTGAATTCGGTTCGGGTAAAGTCATTGCAATTAAAGGTGTGGAAGAGGCAAAAAAAATTCCCGGTGTTCATTTTCTGCAGTTATTTATCAGTGAAGGCGAAGAAATAGCCCGGGCTTCTGACGACCGTTCGCGACAGGGAATGGTGATTATTTTTGCAGCATCAAAAACTGAATTAGATACAAAGTTGGATACCGTAGAAAAAACTTTGAAAGTAGCATTTGAATGAACACGATTCCGATTTTTGATTGTTTAACGCATCCTTCAATTTCAGGTGAATGGATCAAAGGCGCACCTGCCTATGATTCATCATTGAAAACTTTATCGGATGAAATGAAAATCAATAATGTGAAATGGGGTTTTGCTGTCGGAATGAAAGGTGTAGGAAATTACAGCGAAGAAAAATATGTTTTCTTTATTAAAAAAAAAGCTCCTCAACTTTTTCCTGTAGCATTTATTGATGTGAACAAACTTTCTTCATCGGCAAAAATTAATTCTTATTTGAAGAAACTTAAGAAATTGGGATACTCAGGAATTAAACTACATCCGAGGCTTGGAGATTTTAATTTGACAGATAAAAAATTACCTGCATTAATAAAATCAGCCAATGATTTGCAACTTACGGTGTTGCTATGCACTTATTTTTATTCAAACGTTTCCGGTTCTTATAAAAATTCGGTTGAAAGTCTTGCGATGATGATGGAAAGAATCCGCAATGAAAAAATTATTCTGCTTCATTCAGGCAGCGTTCGATTGATGGAAGTGGCAGAAATTGCAAGATCATTCAAAGAAACACTTCTTGATTTGTCGTTCACGCTTGTTAAGTATGAAGGCAGTTCGCTGGATGCTGATATAAAATTTTTATTTCGGAACTTTGACCAGCGGATTTGTATCGGGTCTGATTTTCCTGAATTCAGTCTCAGCAAGTTGCGTGAACGATTTAATTTCTTTTCAAACGGTGTAGAAAAAAATAAACTGGAAAACATTGCTTTCAAAAATGTACTGAACTTTGCAGGAATAAAACCAATCACATGAAACTATCAAATAAAGATAAAAAAGAAGTTCAGATAAGATACACCAACCGTTTTAACGAATACGGATATTCTCCCAAATCGCTCGGATGGGATAAGGGGAAACAGGATATTCGCTTTGAAATTCTTACTTCCCAGTATAACTTTCAGAATAAATCAGTGCTTGATATTGGCTGCGGCTTTGGCGATTTGAATAAAACGTTGTCAAAAAAATTTAAAAGTTATGATTACACGGGCATTGATATAGTTGATGTGCTGATCAATAAAGGGAAAGAATTGTATAAAACCCCAAAGAAAAAATTTATTGTTGGTGATTTTCTCGAACATAAATTTGACCATAAGTTTGATTATGCTGTTGCTTCAGGAATTTTCAACTTCCGATTATTGGACGGAAATAATTTAAAATACATTGAAAGTGTTATCCGCAAATCGCTTGAAGTATGCAAAGACGGATTGGCTTTTGATTTTCTTTCCGATAAAGTGGATTTTAAATACGGACATACATTCCACAGCAATCCTGAAGAAATATTAGGTCTTGCTTATAAATATTCACGCAACCTTATTTTGCGGAATGATTACATGCCTTTTGAATTCAGTTTGTTTATTTTTAAGGATGAAAGTTTTGAAAAAACCGACACGGTATTTAACAGGTATCATAAATTGAAAGTAACAAGTCAGTCAAAAAAATAACTAATATTCATTTTTTCCATGCCAATCATATTTAACAAACCTTATCTTACCGGTAAAGAAGGCCAGTACATTCACGAAGCAGTTTTATCAGGTAAAATTTCCGGTGACGGCATGTTTACCAAAAAATGCCATCAGTTCTTTGAAAAACAATATGGTTTCAAAAAAGTTTTGCTGACCACTTCATGCAGCGATGCGCTTGAATTGGCAGCTCTCCTGGTGGATACAAAACCGAGTGATGAAATCATCATGCCATCTTTCACTTTTGTTTCTACCGCTAATGCTTTTGTGCTAAGAGGAGCAAAAATTATTTTTGCCGACAGCTATGCTGATAACCCGAACTTAGATGTTGATAACATAGAGCAGTTCATCAACTCAAAAACCAAAGCGATAGTTCCGGTGCATTATGCAGGTGTTGCCTGTGACATGGACAAAATTATGGCTCTGGCAAAAAAATATAACCTGTTTGTTATTGAAGATGCAGCGCAGGCAGTTGATTCTTATTATAAGGGAAAACCTCTTGGCGGAATAGGGGATTTAGCCGCATTTTCTTTTCACGAAACTAAAAATATTATTTCGGGCGAAGGCGGAATGATTTCCATAAAGGATGACCGTTTTACCAAGCGTGCTGAAATCATTCGCGAAAAAGGAACCAACCGTTCGGCATTTTTCAGGGGCGAAGTTGATAAATACGGTTGGGTGGATGTTGGATCTTCTTTTCTCCCCTCTGAAATTATCGCTGCATTTTTATTTGCACAGATTGAAAACTTAGATGACATTCAGCAAAAAAGAAAAAATATCTGGAAAACATATCATGATGAAATGCTGCCTCTTGAAAAAGAGGGAAAAATCAACTTACCCGTGATCCCGGATTATGCAACCAACAATGCGCATATGTTTTATTTCACCTGCGGTTCGCTCGAAGAAAGGAATAAGCTAATCGCTTTTATGAAGCAAAAAAATATTTTCCCTGTATTTCATTATCTTTCCCTGCACAAAAGCCCGTACTATAAAGACAAACATGACGGACGTGAATTGAAATTTGCTGACCGCTTTTCAGATTGCCTGCTGCGGCTGCCTTTTTATTATGAATTGAGTGATGGCGACCAGGCGCAGGTGCTGGATGCGATAAAAGTGTTTTTCAAAAATTAAATTTTTTTTTGGCTATTAAATCGGTCTTGTACAATAACAAGCTGCATTTTTTTAAACAGTCATTTTCTTAAAATCGGTTTCCACTTCAAATGTGCCGAAAACTTTTTTTAAAAACCTGTCAAAAATTTTATGGTTATGCTGCGTGAGCATTTTAGGATGTGAAATAAATTGCATGTAATTATTATCATGAATGAATTTCAAATAGGCAGGAAGTTTTACAAGGGTGAGCAGTTCAACGGCTATCCGTTCTTTTTTTGAATTCAGAATATCGTGGCCTTTAACGGCAGCGGGTTGTTGCATATCGTTTGCAACAGACGCTTGTCCCTGTCCCTTGTTAAACGTATGATCGCCTTTTATTTTGTGAATATATTTTAACCACGCTTTATCAAAAAAACGGGTGGAGTTTTTTATTTCGAGAGAAGAAATATTGAATTCAGTAAACCTGCCGTTTGTTTTTTCAACGGTTACGTCATCTTCAAAATGATAAATGTCTTTTTTCGGAGTCATAGAGAAATCAAAATACTGCGCGCTTGAAAACTGGTAAAATCCTCCGATCACGCTCATATCGTATTTAAAATTATTTTTTATGAAAAACATTTTGAAATCCTCAAACGGCTGAATACACCATCCGCCCGCTCGATAACAGTCAACTTCATAACCGGGAGCAACCGGATGAATTATTTCTTTCAGCAACTGCACCGATTCATCAAAGACAAACTGTTTTTCGGATGCAGTGATATTGTGAAAACGGTATTTCTCAATTTTATTCAGCCGCCATTCATTGGTTCCTGCAAGGTATTCTGCATCTAACCAATGCGGGTGCAGATGAGGATAAACATAATGTCCCGCACTGATAAGCTGTTTTATCTGGGCGGTAACTTTTTCAAAATCTTTTTTGCAGCCGGCATATTCGTCAATTTTTTTTTTCAGTTGCAGCAGGTAAGTTGTGTCCACAAAAAAAACAGCTTTCGCTTTATATTTTTCCAAAACGGCAAGTGTTTGTTCAGTTGGTTGAATAAGACATTCATCTGCGCTTCCGCTCCTGTTGCCAAGAAACAATTCGTAATCGTAAGTTATCAGGAGCTGTTTTTTCAAAGTGGATGTTGGAAATTGGAAAATGATAACTCAGGTATTCAGCAAACTTCCTGTCTGGTGTACAAGAGTGGAATCTTTTCTTTTAGCAAGAACTTCATCATAAATTTTTTCCAACTCCGTTGCAATCCGCATTTCATTAAAATTATCAAAACAATATTTTGAAATGGCCTGCTGATCATAATTCGAATAATTTTTTATCACCTTTTCCATTGCCGCAGCCAGCTTATGAGCGCTGAATTCAGGCACAATGATTCCGTTTTTCTCGTTCACAAAATCTCGTGGACCGCCTGAATCAGTCGCAATTACCGGGCGACCACAGGCAAGGCTTTCAATTAATACAACACCAAATGTTTCGTAAAAACTTGCAAGAAGAAATGCATGGCAATTATCCAACTCCTGTTTAACCTGCAGTCGTATAATGCCGCCAATGAATTTAATATTTTTTTCAATGCCTTCATTTTTTGCATACGCTTTCAATTCACCCATCAGCGGGCCGTCACCACCTACGCGCAATTTTACTTTGTATTTCTTTTCAACTAAAATTTTTAAGGCGTCAAAAATTAGCCTATGATTTTTTCGCGGAAGCAAAAAAGAATTGGTGAAGAAAATAAATTCATCATCAGGCAACAAAGCCTTCGGATAGAATTTTTCGAAAAATAAATCAGCTACCATGTTATGCACTACCCGGAACGTATCTTTTTTCAGGGATAATTCCTTTTGCAGATCGCTTTTAAAATTGTTGCTTACAATAAGAGCAGCATCCACCTTTGAAAAGATTTCACGTGATAATTGCCGGTCATCTTTATTATTAATAGTTCCCATGATAAAAGCGGTAAGATGTTCAGTAACCACTAACGGAATTTTGTGTTCTTTGGCAATGTAATACGCAGCAATTCCTCCGAAGAATAAGGAATGGGCATGAAAGAGATCTGGCTTCCCATACTTTTCAACATATTCTTCAAATGTTTTATTTACGACCCAGCCAAATGTCCAATAGCTCAGTTTCCGGAGCTTAGGAATTTTCGACTGAACGTGAACAGTGTAAGTTGGCAATCCCTCATCAACATAAAATTCGTTCGTATCATCTTTTCCAGAAAAATAATTCCCCAACGAGGAAAATTCGGGAAAAATAATACCGACCTTGTGCCCAAGTTTTATTAATGCTCTTGCCTGTTCTTCAAAAAAAGTTCCCATGAAGGGTTCTTTTTCTGTTTTATACCAGGAAGGAATTAAGAGAATGTGCATGAATGGAGAGAATGAGTTGTAAGTTGTAAGTTGTAAGTTGGAAGTCGTAAGTCGTAAGTCGTAAGTTGGAAGTTGTAAGTTGGTAATTGGAAATTTTATTTTTGATTATTCATTTTCCTGGTCAATAATATCTTTACTTAATTCTTTATTGACTTTAACATTTCGGAGCAGATCATATAATTTAGCACTAAAGGGACGAACATCTTTCTTCCACAGATAGCCAGTTTTTAATTCTCCTCCGAATCCTTTTTTAAATCTGAAGATACCATCAAGCGAATGATTTTTATTTTTCAGTCGCACGCCTACCAAATCATATCGTCTGACTCCTTTTGCTTTTAATTGTTTCATCATTTCAAAATGAAGCAGTTTTACCGCACCATAAAGTTTTGAATCCCCATCACTGCCGGCATGAGTGCAATATGCCGCATAATTCGTATGAATAAAAAATACACAACCAATTGGTTTTCCTTCATCATAAACCACTCCGGTTGTGATATGTTTTTCGCCCAGGTTTTCGTATTGTTTCTGAAAATATATTTTGCTGTCAACTGCAAGATTAACCCGCTGCATGGTGACGGAGTAAACCTTATGAAAATCATCAAAAGCCTCCCATCCGGTTCTTATCACGGCCCCGTTCTTGATAGAATGATTTATTGCTTTTTGATATTTCGGATTAAATTTTTCAAAAATTTCCTCGTTTGTCTGATTTGCAAGATCTATAATATAAGTTCCAAATTCGCATGATTGCGTATTGGGAGGCAACGCACCAAGTATCCCATAAGGATGAGGCTGAACAAGCCGTTCGCACAAATCATTTTCTTTAAGAAACCGCAAGAATGCATTGAAAAAAATGAGCTGGTCCTTTGGTGCAAGCTCCTTAAAAGTATTGGAATCGATCGGTGCATGCAAAATCTGGCCAAGATTAAAAGTCCTTGATTTATATATTCGGAAAGGAATATAAGCTTCCAGTTCAGAGCTGAAAACAATAAAAAGTTTTTCATTGTAGTATTCTTTGTAAAATTCTGAAAACTCAGGTAAAAACTGGATGGGTAGTTCATCGCTGGCTAAAATTGACAATTGATCTCGGTCAGAAGAATGGAGATGACTTAAAAGTTTCATGAAACAATTACAAAGTAAGGGTGTTTGCTCTTTTTAAATCTTCGGCAAAAATAGTTCCGCATATTTCTAAAATTCTTCTTGTTGCATTTCCGTCCCAAAACGGTGGAATATTCCCTTTTTTGTAGGTTCCGTTTTTAATGGTTTCAATTTTCTTTCTTATAACATTCAGGTCAAACGGAATTAATTCATTGGTTCCGATACTAACCGTTGACGGACGTTCAGTGTTTGCCCTTAAAGTTAAGCAAGGAACCTGCCTGAAAGTAGTTTCTTCCTGTATCCCTCCGCTGTCAGTTAAAACCATTTTACAATCAACAGTTAGCTTCTGAAAGCTGAAATAATCCAGCGGATCTGTTAATATTAATTTTTGCAGTGAATTTATTTTTTCTTTTAATCCGAATTTTTCAAGCCTGTGCATCGTGCGCGGATGAATCGGAAATACAACATTGTACGATTCACAAACAAATTCAATAATTTCTATGAGCTTGTTTAAACCATCTTCATGATCAACTGTTGCCGGACGGTGCATGGTCATAAGAACATACTCCTTCGGTTTTAACCCATATTTTTCAAGCACCTGATCTTTTTTTATCTTATCTTCAAATGCAACAAGGGTATCAATCATGGTATTTCCTACAAAAAATAATTGATCCTTATTTTTTCCTTCCTGTAAAAGAGTATCATAGCCGGATTGTTCGGTAATAAAAAAATAATCGGTGATCTCATCAGTTAATATCCTGTTAATTTCTTCGGGCATGGTGCGGTCATTGCTGCGCAAACCACTTTCGATGTGTGCAATTTTAATATTCATTTTATTGCAGGTGAGCGCAGCTGCAAACGTAGAGTTCACATCACCCGGAACCATTACGAGCGAAGGTTGGTATTCAAGAATCACTTTTTCGAGGCGCAGCATAATTTCCGCCATCTGATTATTGGGCGTGCCAACCGGAATTTCAAGCCAGAAGTCAGGAGTCAGTTCAAATTGTTCAAAAAAAACAGCCGCCATTTTATCATCATAGTGCTGCCCAGTATGAACAATTTTTATATCAAAAGGATTTCCTAAAAGTGCATTGACTTTTTTAAATTGTGTGATCTTAATAAAATTAGGACGTGTGCCTACTACAATCAAAATTTTAATCATGAGTTGTTTTTTACAATTTAAACGGAAAAATGCTTGAAAGGTTCAAATTTAAAAGTTTTCCAACTGAAGGTCTGTAATTGGAATACAAAGTTAGAACTTAAAACTTAAAATCAATATCAAACGTTTTCAGGAAATTGATTTAAAGAGTGAAACTTCTGACTCCAAAAATCGTTAATCCTTATTCTTAAATCAATACATCACCTGTACAGTAACGAAAGAACATATTATCTTTGAAAATTAAATTTTATTATGAAAGTACAGAAAATTACCTCTGAAAAATGGAACAATACACTTTTGAATCGTATTAACCAAAATTAAATATGTGCGGAATCTGCGGAATTTATGGATTGAATAAAACTGAATCATCATCAATGGTTCAGAAGATGAAAGATGCCATCGCACATCGCGGGCCGGATGATGAAGGTCATTATGTGGATGAACAGGTTGCACTTGGTCATCGCAGGCTTGCCATTATTGATTTAAGCCCTGCCGGTCATCAGCCTATGCGTGATGCTTCTCAAGAGCTGGAAATTATCTTCAACGGGGAAATTTATAATTTCAGGGAAGTTTATCCTTTGTTGAGTGATTACAATTTTCGAACGAAAAGCGACACGGAGGTTATTCTTGCAGCTTACAAAAAATGGGGAGCCGGTTGTGTGCACCATCTCAACGGAATGTTTGCATTTGCCATCTGGGATAAAAAGAAGGAGGAATTATTTATTGCACGTGACCGTTTGGGAATTAAACCTGTTTATTATTTTCAAAAGGACAATCTTTTTTTGTTTGCCTCAGAAGTGCGAGCGTTGCTCGGTACTGGTTTAGTTCCGCGCAAAATAAACAAAGCAGCGCTGGCTGATTATTTTACTTACCAGACTGTTCATGCTCCGCAAACGTTAATTGAGAATGTGCAAATGCTTATGCCGGGGCATCACATGTTGATCAGTAAAAACGGGGTAAACATTCAGCAATACTGGAGTCCTCAGAAAAATTATACTGATGAAGCAAAAAATAAATCATACAAAGAAGTGTGCGGTGACGTGCTTGATTTATTAAGCGCTTCTGTGAAAAGAAGGTTAATCAGTGATGTGCCTTTCGGTGCGTTTCTTTCTGGAGGAATTGATTCGAGTGCAATTGTCGGATTGATGAGCAAAGTGCAGGAGCGGCCCGTGAAAACGTTTACCATTGTTTTTGATGAGGAAGAATTCAGCGAAGCAAAATATGCACGCATCATTGCTGATAAATTCAAAACTGATCATCATGAATTTCATCTGTCTCCTAAAGATTTTCTCGATGATTTGCCTGATGCTTTAATTGCATTGGATCATCCGAGCGGTGATGGACCCAACTCGTTTATTGTTTCAAGAATTACAAGACAGAACGGCATCACCATGGCATTGTCCGGCTTAGGCGGTGATGAATTATTTGCAGGTTATCCTGTATTCAATCGCTATTTAAAATTAAAAGATAAAGAGTGGTTATGGAAAGCCCCTGAAGCCATAAGAAAATTTGCAGGCGCTGCACTCGCCACTGCAAAGCCCGGGATAACTTCCAATAAAGCAAAGCAATTTTTAGAATTAGAAAATGTTGATCTTGCCAATTCATTTCCTGTTTTCCGGCAGGTTGGGAACCTCGAAGCACTTTTAGCATTGCTTAATTTAAAAAAACTGCCTGCAGACCAAATTCAGCGAGTATTAAAAACTGAACTTAATGGTGCATCTTCTGCGCTGCCGCTGCTCAGCCAGGTAAGCATTGCAGAAATCACTACGTATATGCAAAATGTTTTATTGCGCGATACCGACCAGATGAGCATGGCTGTGGCTTTGGAAGTGCGCGTTCCTTTTCTCGATTATAAATTGGTTGAATATGTATTGGGAATTCCCGATGAATATAAAAAACCGCTTTATCCGAAAAAATTATTGGTGGACAGTTTGAATGGCTTGCTGCCCGATGAAATAGTTCATCGCAAAAAAATGGGCTTTGTATTCCCATGGGAAGTGTGGCTCAAAAATGAGCTGCGCACCTTTTGTGAAGAACGCATTTCCGGCTTATCAAAAAGAAATTTTATCAATGGAAAATTTTTGCAAAATCAGTGGGCTAAATTTTTGCAGGGCGATGCAACCATTCGGTGGTTAGATATGTGGCTATGCGTGGTGCTCGAAGACTGGATGGAAAAAAACGGTGTGGAAGAATAAATGACCGGCACACGCAAAAAAAAAATTTTAGTATTGGTTGACTGGTACCTTCCGGGATACAAAGCCGGTGGGCCCATTCAATCGGTTGCCAACATGGTAGCACGGTTAAAAAATGATTTTGAATTTGCTATAATTACTTCCGATACCGATGACAATGAAACTGTTCCATACACCTCAGTAAAAAGCGATTCATGGAATATGCTGGCTGACGGCACACGCGTTTATTATTTTTCGAAAGAAGGAAGAAAATTCAGCGCATTAAAAAAAGTTTTGTTGCAGGAGCATGCAGATGTTATTTACCTAAACAGCCTGTTCTCCGTTTTCTTTACCATGTATCCGTTAATCATCCGGAAATTTTTTTTGTCCTCAATTAAAACAGTTCTCGCCACGCGCGGCATGTTAGGCAAAGGCGCCCTGCAGATTAAAGCCGCAAAGAAAAAAATATTTTTATCAACGGCAAAAACAACCGGCTTGTATAAAAACATAACGTGGCATGCCTCCACACCATTGGAAGCTGAAGAAATCACTTTAAATTTCGGCAAGCATCAAAAGGTTCTTGTGGCTACCAATCTTACCTCATTAAAACCTTCACCTTCTTTTAACCGGTCAAAAGAAATTAATAAAGCGCGTTTTGTTTTCTTATCACGCATCGCAACAAAAAAAAATTTGCTCGCAAGCATTCAAACCATAATAGAATTGCCACAACAGTATGGTGTTGAGTTTGATATTTACGGGCCTGTTGATGATGAAGCATATTGGGAAACATGTAAAGAAGAAATGGCAAAAGCTCTTCCCCACACCGTAATCAATTATAAAGGTGCCATTGCAAATGCTGAAGCGAGCAAAGTTTTAGAACAATATCATTTCAGCTTATTGCAAACCCATCACGAAAATTTTGGTCACTCCATTGTTGAAAGCATGGCGGCCGGTTGTGTGGTCGTAATCAGTGATCAGACACCCTGGCGAAATCTTGCTTCCGTCAAAGCAGGCTGGGATATTCCGGGGAATGATGAAGCAGCTTTATTAAACACCTTGAAAACCTGTTGTGAAATGAACCGCGAAACATTCAATGAATGGAGCAAAGCGGCAGTTGCTTATGCCGAAAAAGTAATTAATAATCCGCAGTTGTTGGAGGATAATAAAAAGTTATTTGCTTAAGGGTATGCAAACGAATATTATCTGTATTTATCAGCACAATCCGCGTTATCTGCATGCTGTTTTTATTCTCTTCAAAGCAAAAGAGCGTTGTCGGTTGTTGCAGAATTGCCAGCACAGAAAATATTAAGCCTTGGAGGTTTCCGGGACTTTTTACATTATCGGCAAAAAATTAAACTGCCGCTTCCTCAATTATTCCCGCCACTTAATAAGTATCCCCTGCCGTAACTTCATTTTAGGTTGTTTTCGCTTCTCTGTGATTGTATGTTTGTCTCATCAAATTCAAAAAACAAATAAAGTCAAACAATAAAAAAAACATAAAGCCATGAAAAACTCAAACTCAAAAATCTACATGACCAGCCCGGTTGCATTAATGGCATCAATAGTTGCAGAAGCCGAAAATTCCGCTAATCATGATTACAATAAAGCAGCTGAACAAACTATTAAGCTCTACAGCGGCTTCGGTGATGATTCGGTAGTTGTTGTTTGCGAAGCCCCGGAAACAGAAATGATAAAAGAAGAAGATGCTCTTATCGTTTTGAATTTAATTCATGGTGAATTCGGAACTATCCGTTCGTTCAAAGCGCATCATTTTAACAGCGAAACTTCAGTTTACAAACTTGAATGTTCAAGAGGGATGTACAAAATGATACTTGTTATTGATTCCGAATACAGGATTTCTGCGATTGATTTCAGCAAAGAAGGTGTATATGAAATGAAACTTGCAGCATAAAATAAATATAAAAGGAAACCCAAATTCCGAAACTTCCAAATCCCTGGCTCTCCCATAAGCCGGGATTTTTATTTTAAAAAGCTTTTTCGAGCCCTCATTTTTGCGGGTTAATTTTTCCAAGGAATAAGTGATTTTAAATCTTTCAAAACATACAAAACCCTTTATCCCATTAAGTAAACCTTCACATGGATTGTTCATGTCTTAATGTTATTTTTACCGGCTATTCTTAAAAACAACTTTATGAGATCTAAAACACCTTTTACCTTTTTTACATTGATCACATTAATTTTTGCTGCAAATAATTCATTTGCGCAAATTCTCAAACCTGTTAAATGGACGTTCATAACAGAACAAACCAGTGACAAGGAAGCCACATTGATTTTTAAAGTTGAGATGGAGGATAAGTTCCACATTTATTCTCAATTTCTTGTTGGTGAAGGACCTATTCCAACCACATTTACTTTCGAGCCATCTCCGGTTTATGAGTTAACGGGCAAAGTTGATGAAGGAAAACCTGTGGAAGAATATGATGATAACTTCCAAATGAAACTTAAGTATTTTAATGATTCAGCCCAGTTCAGGCAAAAGATAAAATTAAAAGATGGTAAACCATTCTCTGTAAAAGGAACTCTGAATTTTATGGCTTGCGACAATCACCGCTGCCTTGCTCCCGAAGATGTTGATTTTCTTTTTGACATTAATAAAAGATCCAAATCAACAGCAAGGTAAAGTTTATCTGTTGTTGATTTAGCGACAAATTTGCTAACTCATTAAACCCCGTTCTACCCGTTAAGTAAATTCCCCCACATTGATAGTTCATCTCTAAATGCTATTTTTACGGGCTATTCTCAAAAACACATTATGAGATTTAAAACACGTTTTGTTTTTTTCGCATTAAGCACATTACTTTTTGTTGCAAATAATTTATTTGCACAAATTCTTAAACCCGTCAAATGGTCTTTTGCAACTGAGCAAAACGGTGACAAAGAAGCTGTATTGGTTTTTAAAGCTAAGATTGAAGACAAGTTTCATATCTACTCGCAGTTTTTAGTTGGCGATGGACCCATTCCGACAACTTTCACCTTTGAACCGTCTTCAAAATATGAACTGACTGGTAAAGTTGAAGAAGGAAAAGCCATTGAAGAATTTGATCCCAACTTTGACATGAAGCTGAAATATTTTAATAACAGTGCTGAGTTCAGGCAAAAGATTAAAATTAAAAACGATAAAACATTTAATGTAAAAGGAGTTTTAAACTTTATGGCTTGCGATGATCATCGCTGCCTTCCTCCTGAGGATGTTGAATATTCATTTATAATAAACAAAGATGCAAAGGCTGCATCAAAAGAGGATACAAATACTGTTGATACAACTACCAGCGCCATTGCTCCTGTAATTGACTCAGTCAAGGTAGCTTCAAATAATCCTCCTGATGCAAACTTTTCATCACCCGGTTATCTCGAACCAGGTTGCGGTGAAACGGAAGGCGCTGTAGAGGACTATACTTCATTATTGGGAATTTTTCTTGGTGGAATTTTAGGCGGCTTGCTTGCTTTACTTACTCCATGTGTTTTTCCAATGATACCCATGACGGTTAGTTTTTTTACAAAACGCAGCAAAGACAAAAAGAAAGGAGTGAGCAATGCATTTATTTACGCAATGTTCATTATTCTTATTTATGTAGGATTGGGATTGCTTGTTACCGTAACCTTGGGCTCCGATGCGCTGAATGATCTTGCAAGCAATGCGTTTTTTAATCTTGCATTTTTTGTAATCTTCATCATTTTTGCCTTATCATTTTTGGGTGCATTTGAAATTGTATTGCCAACAGCATTAGTAAATAAAGCAGATGCAGCCTCTGACCGTGGGGGGTTGATTGGAATATTTTTTATGGCATTTACACTTTCATTGGTTTCCTTCTCCTGCACAGGTCCCATCATCGGGACATTATTGGTGGAAGCCGCGCATGGAAGAAGCTATATGGGACCGCTTGCAGGCATGACGGGGTTTGCTCTTGCGCTGGCTTTGCCATTTGCATTTTTCGCTGCGTTTCCGGGATATTTGAATTCGCTTCCTAAATCAGGCGGATGGTTAAATGCTGTAAAGGTTACCCTCGGGTTTATTGAGCTTGCTTTAGCTCTCAAGTTTTTATCCAATGTTGATCTTGCATATCACTGGGGTATTTTAAAACGGGAAATTTTTATTTCGTTATGGATTATTATTTTCGGAATGATGGGAATGTATCTTATCGGAAAAATTCGTTTTGAGCACGACAGCGAGGTAAAACATATTTCTGTGATGCGGTTAATTTTTTCCATCATCACATTATCATTCACACTTTATTTAATTCCCGGGTTGTGGGGTGCCCCGTTAAAATTAATCAGCGGATTTCCACCTCCTGAATTTTACAAAGAATGGAAAACTGATGCGCATGATTGTCCGCATGATTTGAATTGTTTTCACGATTATGATGAAGGCATTGCCTATGCCAAATCACAAGGCAAACCAGTGATGATTGATTTTACAGGATGGAGTTGTGTGAACTGCCGCAAGATGGAAGACAATGTTTGGTCAGATGCCAAAGTGCTGAAAAAAATTTCTGATGATTATGTCTTGATTTCCCTTTATGTGGATGATAAAGAATTGCTTCCAGCTGAAAAACAATTTACATCCGCTTTTTCCGGCAAAAAAATAAAAACAACAGGAAACAGATGGAGCGAATTACAGGCAACAAAATATGAAACAAACTCGCAACCTTATTATGTATTGCTTGATAACAATAATCACATACTTGCAAAACCACGCGGATATACTCCGGATATAAACACGTATGTAAAATTTTTGGACGAAGGACTATGCAGGTATAAATTGCGGAGCAAACAATAGCATAACCACTATAATTCAATTATTTCATCATTCAATGAACAATCCCATAAAAAATAATTTTTTAGAAGCACAGAAAACGCTGAATGAATTTATTTCTGATGAAAGTAATTTTCGGAAAATTGAAGATGCCGGGAAAATTTTAATAGCCGCTTTTGAGAACGGCAACAAAATAATTTCATGCGGCAATGGTGGAAGTATGTGCGATGCCATGCATTTTGCTGAAGAACTTTCAGGACGGTTTCGCGAAGACCGGCAAGCATTACCTGCTCTTTCTATTTCTGATCCCTCCCACATAACATGTGTGGCGAACGACTACGGATATGAAAAAATCTTTTCAAGATACATTGAGGCAATAGGTAATAAAGGAGATGTGTTATTTGCGATCAGCACCAGCGGAAATTCAAAAAACATTATTGAAGCCATCCATGCTGCACAAAAAAATGAAATGAAAATAATAGGTTTGACCGGAAAAGATGGGGGAGCAATGAAAAATTTATGCAACATTGAAATCCGCGCCCCATATTCAAAATATTCCGATCATGCACAGGAAATACATATTAAAGTAATTCATTCTCTCATAAATTTCGTTGAAGAAAACATTTAGCCTTACCTCAAACTTCAAATCTTAAACCCGAAACTTTTTCTTCATGTTAGTCAAAACTTACGGTAGCGCAGTTTACGGAATCAATGCAACAACTATTACTGTAGAAGTTAATGTAGGACAAGGCAGCAAATTTTTTCTTGTCGGGTTACCTGACAATGCTGTGAAAGAAAGCGAGAGACGGATGGAAGCCGCGTTGAAAAACATCGGCTACAAAATGCCGGGCAAAAGAGTTGTTGTCAACATGGCTCCCGCTGATATTCGCAAAGAAGGTTCTTCTTATGATCTTACCATTGCAATGGGAATTCTCGCGGCATCTGAACAAATTATTTCAGATGATATAAATAAATACATCATCATGGGCGAGCTTTCCCTCGATGGCGGTTTACAGCCGATCAAAGGAGCATTACCCATTGCAATTGAAGCATGCAAAGAAGGATTCAAAGGATTTATTCTTCCAAAAGCAAATGCCAGGGAAGCGGCTATAGTAAGTGACCTATTAGTTTACGGGGCTGAAAATATTTCGGAGGTAATTGATTTTTTTATTGGCAATAGCAAAATAGAACCTACAATTGTAAATACCCGCGAAGAATTTTATTTACAGCAAACTCAAAGCGATGTGGATTTTTCAGACGTGAAGGGGCAGGAAAATATTAAACGCGCTTTGGAAATTGCAGCTTCAGGCGGACACAATGTTATTTTAATCGGGCCTCCCGGTGCAGGAAAAACAATGCTTGCAAAAAGATTGCCTACCATTCTTCCGCCTCTTTCATTGCATGAAGCATTAGAAACAACAAAGATTCATTCAGTAGCCGGGCGAATGGGAAAGCAGGCAGCTTTGGTTTCTGTTCGCCCATTTCGTTCTCCACATCATACGATTAGCGATGTGGCGTTAGTAGGCGGAGGCGGCATTCCGCAGCCCGGAGAAATTTCACTAGCTCACAATGGTGTTTTGTTTTTGGATGAATTACCGGAATTTAAAAGATCAGTTCTGGAAGTAATGCGTCAGCCACTTGAAGAAAGAAGAATCACCATTTCGCGTGCACGGTTTTCTGTGGAGTATCCTGCAAGTTTTATGTTAGTTGCTTCTATGAATCCGTGCCCGTGCGGGTATTATAATCATCCTGAAAAAGAATGTGTGTGTGCTCCTGGTGTGGTTCAAAAATATTTGAATAAAATTTCCGGTCCTTTACTGGACAGGATTGATCTGCATGTGGAAGTAACTCCTGTTTCTTTTAACGAGCTTTCCAAAGAACGTTTGTCAGAAAAAAGTGAATCTGTTCGTGAGCGTGTAGTGAAAGCACGAACCATTCAGAGCGAACGATACAAAACGTCTGAAAATGTTTACTGTAATGCACAAATGTCGAGTAAGCAATTAAGAAGCATTTGTCAAATTTCAGAAGAAGGAACACAGCTTTTAAAAACTGCAATGGAACGATTAGGATTATCTGCACGCGCCTATGACAGAATCTTGAAAGTGTCGCGCACTATTGCTGATTTGGCTGCAAGCGAAGACATTAAAACAGAACATCTCGCGGAGGCGATTCAATACAGGAGCTTAGACAGAGATGGATGGGCGGGATAAAAAATTAATAATTTTTTCCAGTGTTCATTCTTTTTCCACCCAGTCACCGTTTTGTTTGATGAGATCAATCAATGCATCTACGGCTTTGCCTGAATCAATAGCGCGTTTTACTACTTCTTTGCCTTTATATAAAGTAACTTTTCCGATGCCCACTCCAACGTATCCGTAATCAGCATCAGCCATTTCACCAGGACCGTTAACAATGCACCCCATGATCCCGATTTTTATTCCTTTTAAATGGTCTGTCCGTGAGCGGATTTTTGCAGTTGTTTCCTGCAAATCGAAAAGCGTTCTTCCGCAGGACGGGCAACTGATATATTCTGTTTTTGAAATGCGCGTGCGGGCAGCCTGGAGAATTCCGAAAGAAGTTGAATTGATTATTTTGTGAGAGATCTCTTTTGCATCTAACCAGATTCCATCACCGAATCCGTCTAAAAATAAAGCTCCGCAATCAGTAGAAGCATGTAATTGAAAAGTTGATTCATCTAAACCTGAATAATTTCTTTTTATGATAACAGGTACATTGCAATCCTTTGACATCAATTCAAAAAACATTCTTCTTTGTTCAGCCATGCCGTGAGAGTTGACGGTTTCGAAAATAAAAACAACATTATTGAAGCCGGAAGTTGGAAGTTTCCCGATGGGATCGGGACAGGAGAGGGTAGAAGTTAGTAAATCTTCAATTGTAACTGACACAAAATTTAAGACATCACTTTTTGTTCCTGATTGAAGAAACTCATTGAAGGTAAATATCGGATAGCAACGGGTTTTGTTTGTGAGCGTATTCCAGGTTTCAAAATTGAAAATCAAACTCAGTGTCCCGGGAATTTCAAAATCAATGTTATTGTTACCGAGAAAAATATAATCACAAGCCTGATCGCTGAGATTCCATTTATCCAATGCCTTTGAATAATTATACCCGACTGATAAAAAGGAAGCCGGAAAAATATTTTCTTTCTTAGAAAAATCGGCAATCACCCTCGGAACATTATGTCCGCCACTATTTAATATTTCAACCGTTTTTCTTCTCGAATATTCATAAGGTGAAAATCCTTCCAACATAGTTGGACTAAACTCCAAATCATAAATCTTCTTATGATTTGCCCTGTTTGTATAGCGTTCCACTAAAGCTTTGGCGACAGGAATTTCAAACTCGGGTTCTTCTGTTAAAGAAACCCTGATGGTGTCACCAATGCCATCTTCTAACAGTGCGCCTATTCCCATAGCGGATTTTATTCTGCCATCCTCACCTTCACCTGCTTCGGTTACACCAAGATGGAGGGGATAATTCATGCCTTCTTCTTTCATTTTTGAAATGAGGAGGCGGTAAGCCTGCACCATTACCTGCGGGTTGCTTGATTTCATGGAAATCACAATGTTGTAAAATCCTTCATCTTCGCAAATGCGGAGAAATTCCATAGCAGATTCCACCATACCGAGGGGAGAGTCGCCATATCTGCTCATGATGCGGTCGCTGAGTGAACCGTGGTTGGTTCCAATCCTCATAGCTGTACCGTATTCTTTACAAATTTTCACCAACGGTATAAAACGCTGACGGATTCTTTCTAATTCAGATTCATAAGAAGCATCGGAATACTCAATAGTTTCAAATTTTTTCTTATCGGCATAATTGCCGGGATTAATACGCACTTTTTCTACGATACGCGCAGCCGTTTCGGCAGCATTGGGCGTAAAATGTATATCGGCAATTAAAGGAGCGCTGAATCCACGTTTGGCTAATTCGTTTTTAATATTTTCTAAATTTCGTGCTTCATTGATGCTGGGAGCGGTGATGCGTACATACTCACAACCGGCTTCAATCATGCGAATGCTTTGTTCCACCGTTGCCATAGTATTCATGGTGTCGGTAGTGGTCATGCTTTGCACACGGATGGGATTTTTTCCGCCCAGGGGAACATTGCCAATAGTTACTTCCCGTGTAAGCATTCGCTTATAGCGGGTAAGGCTGTTGCAATAAAATGGCATTGAAAAAGCAGTTTCCATACGGTACTGCAAAGATAACGCTTAAAGCCCTGAAAAATTTTAAAGGGAAGCTAAAACAAAAATACAATCAATGCAAAAACCCTCCCTGTGAAGGAAGGGTTTTGTTTTTTAATTCTTAACGATTAATTGTGCATTGTTGTATCGGCCATAGCTCCAGATACAGAAGCGGCTGCGGAATCAGCAGCAGCAGCAACATCAGCAGGTGTTGCATTATCAGGTTTAGCAGCATCTGCAGCCGCATCAGCTACCGAATCAGCAGCCTCTTTATTAACTTCTTCAGTGGTTTTGTTTGAATCTCCACAAGAAGCAAAACCGAATACACCGGCAATCATTAAAACAGCGAATAATTTTTTCATTTTTGGTTTAATTTGTTAATTATATTTTTTATGGCGCAAAGGTATATGAATATTTCACAAACAAAAATTTTAATGAAAATATTTTCAACAATGTTATTAACCATTATTCCCTCCTTTTAATTTACAGAGAGCAGCCATTAAAAAAAATGTTTTTATTGACAATTTAATTTTGCAGCTCCTATTAGTAAAGCCCCTGTGGCTGAACTCTTAAACGGAACGTTGCAAAAGACCGCAGAAATATTGTCATAAGTGCTTACATATACATTCCCGCTTTGACCTGCATATATAATTCCTGATGAATTTGTTAATATCAATTGTACAAAAGAACTGTCAAAAACCGGGTTTAAAGTATAATCTATTCCGTAAATTTTATTAACCGCAGGGACATTATTATTTGAAAATTTTATTTCGAGCGTGCCATCAGTGCATGAGCCTTTTATGTAATAATGACCGCTTGCATTGCTTTCACAGATAATAGCATCATAAAAATTCCATGTTGCGGTTCCGAAAACCCCATTGTTTTCAGCAATGCTGCAAGGAGCATTCACAATTACCTTTGTTGAACCGGTGTTACTGATGCATTGATCGTTGCTCACTCTTGCATAATAAATTCCGCCTGCATTAAAAGGGATGTTGTTAATAACAGGATTTTGATTATGTGATAAGAAATTTTCAGGACCTGTCCATTCATAGATTACATCCACCTCATCACTTGCACCGGTTAAATTCAAAGTTGAACCAATCGCTATCGGTCCGTTATTGTAAGCATCAGGAGCAAGAAAATCTTCACAAGCACCGTTGACCGGATTTGAATATTCTTTTTTACTGCATGAAAAAAAGAATACGGAAATTAAGAATGCAGCAAAAGCTGAAAAATATTTTTTCCTGTTAATCATATTGAGCAAACGAAGATAAAATTTAAACATCAAAGTACATTTTTCAGAAATATTTTCAAATCACTACTTTTGCGATTAGTAAAAATTCCAAATTATAAATTATAAAATCTAAAATCTAAAATAAAAAAATGGCATTTCAACTTCCTACACTCCCTTACGCAACCAATGCTTTAGAGCCGCACGTTGATGCGCGTACTATGGAAATTCATCACGGCAAACATCACCAGGCTTATGTTACCAATCTTAATAATGCAATTGCTGGAACAGATGCAGAAAAAATGAGCATTGAAGAGCTTTGCAAAAACATTTCAAAGTACCCTGCCCCTGTCCGTAACAATGGCGGAGGGCATTATAATCATTCTATGTTCTGGACGATCATGGGTCCTAATGCCGGAGGAACTCCTGCTGGAGAATTAGGCAATGCAATCAAAACAGCGTTCGGATCTTTTGATGAATTTAAAACAAAATTTGCTGATGCATGTGTAAAGCGTTTCGGTTCAGGATGGGCATGGCTGATAAAAAATTCAAGCGGCAAATTAGAAATCTGTTCGACTCCTAACCAGGATAATCCGCTGATGGACGTTGCAGAGGTAAAAGGTATTCCAATTCTCGGATGCGATGTTTGGGAACATGCCTACTATTTGAATTACCAGAACCGCAGACCGGATTACATCACTGCCTGGTGGAATGTGGTAAACTGGGAAGAAGTTGCAAGAAGATTTGCAATGTAATTACAGAGTTTAAAGTTTAAGGTTTAAGGTTTAAAGTTCATTTCTGAGAAACTTTTTTTAAAAACCTTGAACTTTGAACCTTAAACTTTGAGCCTTGAGTTTCCAGACTTCAAATATTTTTGACATTGTCATTGTTGGAGCAGGACCGGCAGGAACTGCCTGTGCGCTAGCTTTGAAAGATTCGGGATTAAAGGTTGCAATTATTGACAAGCATAAATTTCCGCGCGATAAAGTTTGCGGTGATGCCATTCCCTCACGTGTTCCGAAAGTTTTAAGGGCGATTGCTCCTGAAATTGCTGATGCGATAAAATCTTTTGATAAAAAAATTACGATCCGGGGTTGCAGAGTAGTTGCTCCGAATTTGAAACAGGTTGACATTTTTTTCACGCTGGACGGATATATTTCCACGCGCCTTGATTTTGATAATAAGATGGTGGACGTGATGAAAAAGTTTTCTAAAACTGATTTTTTTGAGGATCACACTGTGGGAAATGTTTTTGTCGGAAAGAATGCTGTTGAAATTAAAACAGAAAAAAATAGTTCATTCGAGGCGAAACTGGTTATCGGTTGTGATGGTGCACATTCAGTAATTGAAAAAAAAATCACTGCAACCAAAATGGATCCGAAACATTACACGGGTGCTGTTCGTGCTTATTATAAAAATATTACAGGAACAGAAGATGATATGATGGAGATTCATTTACTGAAAGAATATCCTGCTGCTTATTTCTGGATTTTTCCTTTGCAAAACAAAATGGCAAATGTCGGTTTAGGAATGTTGAGTGAAAAAATTTCTGAGCGAAAAGTAAATCTTAGAAAAAGCTTATTGGAAATTATCAACACGCATCCGACACTTTCAAAAAGATTTCAAAAATCAGAATCATTGGATGAAGTAACGGGTTATGGTTTGCCGATGGGATCGCGCAGAGTGAAAATTGCGGGTGATCGTTTTATGTTATGTGGTGATGCTGCATCATTGATTGATCCTGCAACAGGAGAAGGAATCGGCAATGCTATGCTGAGTGGAAAACTCGCGGCAGAACAAGCTATAAAATGTTTTCAACAAAATAATTTTTCAGAAAGTTTTATGAAAAATTATGATGAGAATCTTTTTAAAATTATAGGAAAGGAATTAAAACAAAAATATTTATTGCAGCGGGTTTTAGGTGAGCGTGCGTGGCTGGCTAATGCAGCGGTTACTTTAGCAACAAAAAGTAAATTTGTGAAAAGATGGTTGCAGAAGATGTTTTGAACTCCAACTATATTTACAAAAATTAAACTTTCGGAAAAATGAGAAAATATTGAAACAATAGATATTTCAAATTATCCAAGCGGAATTTATTGTTTAATGCTGGGCGATTATCAACAGACAATAAATAGGGTCTGCTGATTAACCTCACGAGCTACAAAGCAAGCTGTTTTTGAAGATATTTGCACCAACTAAGTGCAAAGAAAAATGGCAAAAGCATTAAAAAACCGTGCATCAAAACAAAGATA
>JBDSOU010000145.1:0-6594 GCA_039914625.1 Bacteroidia bacterium
TCACGGCAGACGGAGCATTATATCTTATTTTCCATTTTAAATTACCGGAGCTGTCAAATTTTGCCGTGACAACAAAATTAGCAGGAATAATGCTATTGCTGCCTGTATAGGTAACGTAAACATTAGCAGCATCATCTAATTTAACTTTTGCATAAGAACTTGCACGTGCCGAATCCAATGAACGTTGCCAGATAATATTGCCCGCAGTATCATATTTTAATAAAACACATTTATAATTCGAAAGACCAGGTGCTACTCCGTTTACATAACAGTTTCCTGCTTTATCCGCAGTTATATCGTCAGCGTACCCTGCACCATTCACTTGAAACAAATCCTGCCACTTTTGAGAACCGCTGCTGTCATAGACTACAGTAGCGTAAAATCCCGGATTGGGAGAATTGTATCTGCCGGTCACATAAACATTTTGAAGGCTATCAATAAAAATATCGCGGGGGTCATCTATCCCACCGGACGGGTTATAAAAAGATTCCCATTTAAAATTTCCTGTTGATGAAAATTTTTTTACAAAATATTTAGTGTCCATTTGGTTAGGCAAATCAGCATATGTTCCGGAAACATAAATATTATTTTCAGCATCCCGCTTAAAATGATTTGCAACAAATCCGTGATTCTGTGTGGCATCAACTGTATCATTTGAGAATTGAAGAATTACATTCCCTGATGTATCAAATTTACGAATTGTAATATTTTGGTTACGAATCAAATCATAGCATTCGTTCTGAGAAGAAATGTAATTTCCATGTCCGATTGTGCCGTAGGTTGCCGGGCTGTCAAGCGGATGTGACCACACCAAACTACCATTTAAATCATATTTATTAGTTCTTCCTGCTTCGAAAGTTGTATTGAAATCAGTAGTTCCTGTAACAAATAAGTTATAATTGGTGTCAAGTGAAATGGCTGTTACATTTCCAAAGGAATATCCTATTCCGTCTTCTGTAGCATACCACTGGTTAATACCCGATGAATTCATTTTTGCTATACCCCATATATTTTCTGTGGTTATGGTATCATTAAAATTTCCCCCTATATAAACATTTCCGCTGTCATCAACCAATAGCTGGTTTTCGGAAGTTCTTAATATTGCAGCATTTTGCGGAGCAGGAATTGCAATCCATTCCTGGATTATGTTTTGAGTATATCCAGTCTTTGCTGAAAATACAATATATAATAAAAATAAATTTCTGATTATTTCTTTCATTACTGATAAATATCAATTTGATAATTTACTGTGCTAACATCATAATCTTTTATATCGCCTCTTATCTGAATCTTAACACATTCTTTATCGGAAATTATCCCTGCACCGGTTGAAGATAATGCAGAAGTGAAGTCATAAAAGAAACTGGATTATTAATTTTTTACCCCGCATTAATTGCGGAGTTTTTTTTTGAAAACTTTTGCTTATTTCATCATATTGCCTTTTAGCGGGCTGACAACAAAAATATCGTTTTTATAAAAAGGGGTTTCAGAACCTGACAGTTCAAGCTGTTTGAATACCACTGCTCCGGGTATCAACAGGGATACGACTCCTGTCTGAGAAGCACGCGCTTCTATATGTTCGACAACGGTATCATTTGAAGCGGCAATAATTTTCTTAAAAACTTTTGTGCTTATGGAGTTCAGCTTTGCAGACCTTACAAATTCTTCGGTTCCGTCAGTTAACGAAACCTTGTAAATATCAAGATCAGCACCTCCATCCTGGCCGCGCCCCCCGGCTTTTTCCTTTATAGATTTTAATATAAAAGCATATTCGAGGTTTTCGCTTTTTGCTTCTTTAATGAGCCTGTTTTTCAACTCTGCTTTTGCAACTGTATTTTCAAAACTTACGGATATAACGCCAGGGCCCTGCCCATGCCCGTTAGCAGTTTGCCCGGGTTTTGTTATGGTACGGTCGTTCAGCAGGTTTTTTAATTTT
Organism: Bacteroidia bacterium; assembly: GCA_039914625.1. Lineage (GTDB taxonomy): Bacteria > Bacteroidota > Bacteroidia > AKYH767-A > OLB10 > DATEMK01. The sequence continues at coordinate 1,937 of JBDSOU010000145.1, forward strand.
CCTTTTTCAACCAATGTTAATTGAGCGGGAGGAATTACGCCTTCATTGTCGGCATCAAATGCACCCAGCAGCGGCATGCCTTTAAATGTTTTCATCTTCGGCAGCGCCTTTACTGTTATCATTTCAGAAACTATTGTTTTGCCCATCCTGGAGTCAGGTGAACTGCCCTGATCATAAGCCATTCCGTTACCTGTATTAATTTCATTGTTGGCTATGACACCCTCATCGTTTGAAAAAAGGGTACCTGCAATTATTTCTGCCAGCGCCCCGTGTTCAATCAAAACGGGCCCTGAATAGTCTTCATTAAAAACAGCGGCCGTGCGTTTTGCCTCCAGCTTTTTCACCATTTCGCTGATGTCCTTTTTTATTTTGTCCGTTGAGGGAAACTGCCCGGGTTCGGAGGCATAGTAGTTCAACTGGTCTGACAAGTTATCCCCGTCAGCGCTTTTTATATCCACACCAAACCCCAAAACGGCTAAGCGAAAAGGTGTGATGACACGGGTTCCTTCGCTGTTAGCAAAATAATTATTTCCTTCATTGAAGCTGAGGTAAACATTGGAGCCGGTTAAATCTCCGTATTGAGTGAACAGGGCTGAAAGTTCGCGCACGTAATTTTCCAGCTTTACTTTATCGTATTTCACAAAGGGGCTGTCAATAAGCAATTTCACCACATCGGTTTTTGCAAAGCTGCGGTGCGGAATGTCTTTGAGCTCTTTTTTCTGTTCTTCAAGATTCATTTTATTCCGCTGAAAATGCTTGGAAGCATTTTTGTAAACATTATCGGTGCTTGCCCACAGCGCACGCCTGATTCCATAATAATCATCATTCACAGGCATGGCAATTTCATTCATACCAGGCCCGCTCACAATATCATTGTCGAGGCTTTCGTCATTGAAATCATAGCCTCCTGCCAACAGGCGCACCCCCTGTGTTTTTTGAGGAAACTCCAATGAACGGATAAGCGCACCGAGTGTCGCCATAATGGTTATAGATTTTGAGTCGGTAATGCTATAGGCTATAAAAAAAGGTTTTGCATATTCACCGTATTTTAAATCATTCATGCTCCTGTTTAATTCATCATTCATGGCATTCATGATAACGTTCTCTTTCTTCTGCGCATCAGCAACCCGGCAAGCAGCAATGAATATGAAAGAAAATAAAATAGCTTTAAAATAGTTGTTCATCGGATGATTAAAAATAAAATTTATTTATCAGTGGAAACAGGTCTTTCAAGAATAGTGGGCTCCAGGCTGGCTTTGGCTTTTCTTTGTGTTTCAATGCGATTCACAAAAATGGAAGGTGATATCGCAGTTACGGGCACCCCGCCTGATTCGGCACCACATATACCCGCAAAAATTTCTTTGTTTTCACCTGCTGCTTTAATCCCTGCAAACATGGAGAGGGGAGTTCCTATCAAATCCACTCCGCGCACCAACTCATCAGGACGGCCATCCACATATATACGATAGACTTCTGTAGGAAAAATATTAAATGCATTAGGAGAAGACCTGCCGGTATTAGTAAAACCGCCTACTACATCTTCAAACATATAGCCGTATTCTTTTTTTTGCTTTTTACATTCTTTAATAAGCATCCTCCGCAAATCAGCATCAGAAACAGGATCTGATGTTTCAATAAACATATTGGACTGCCGCGAAACAGGAGTACCCCCGGCAGCAGTTCTTCCATGACCGTTAGAATTTAAAAACCCGTTCAGGGGAGTTCTCGACATTAAGAAATTTTTTAAAATGCCTTTTTCAACCACTTCCACCTTGCGGCTCTTTATTCCTTCGTCATCATAGAGGTAGGAGCCATTTAATGAAAATTTTCCATAGCTTAAAACAGTAGGGTCGAAAATTACGCTCATTGTTTTGGGCAGCACCTGTTCATTTATTTTACCTGAAAAGGTTTGCCCGTCTGATTGATCTTTCATTCGGTGCCCTTCAATGCGGTGCCCGAATATTTCATGAAAAAAAACTCCCGAAGCTCTTGCATTCAGAATTGCAGGCCCTGTATAAGGTTCAGCCAGCGGGGCATTACGGATTTTTTCAAGCTTTGAAATCAGCTCGTGAACATCTTTAATAATTTCATCGTCAGAAGGAAATTCAGCAGGGGTTAAAACAAACCAGGTTTTATATAACGGCAGCACATCCCCGTCATCGGCACGGATGCTGCCATCAATTACCAATTGACAATAGGACTGGTTTTGCACCACAGAGCCGCCTTCGGTAGAAACAAAATATTTTCGTTCGCGGTTAATCTGTAAGGTAACATCGCCCGAAATAATATTCCTGTTCACAAGGAATAATTTACTGTACTTATTAATTTTCTCTTCCCATTCACTTTTGTTAAAAATGCTTTCAATAGGTTCCATTGGCGGAGCATAAAAAATGGCGGGAATTTCTTTTGAAAAATCGGCAACGTCATCATTTCTGCCGGGCTGATCAGCAGGGCCGCTTTTCAGCGCAGTAAAAATTTCTTTTGCCATTTTATAATTTACCTGCGTTGATTCCCATAAAGAAAATTTAATAGCATCCGATGTGTTTTCAAACGGAAGCATCATCGGGATGGTGAATCCTGCCATTCCTCTCGTATTTATTTTTCCCTCAGCATGAGAATTATCAAAATTATAATCACCAATCTTTACCCGTGTATTCAAAATCCGTTTTTTTTCTGAAAGCGATTGTGTAAGACAGCCAAAAGAAGATTTAATACCAGTTTCCTCTGATTCATTAACACGGTATTCAATATAATAAGGGGCAACAGGGGCTTTTTTAAGCTCTGTCATTTCCCTGTTCAGTTCTGCCTGCATAGTTATCATCAAACTATCCGGCTGACCGGCTGAACAACGATCAGGGAATAAAAAAACGGGAAGAAAAATAATTGAAAGGAAAATAATTTTAAGGGGATATACCATGTTTTTCGGGATGTGAACGGGCAAAAGTAAAAAACCGATTTTACATGTAAGGAACTTACTTTGCTTTTGTGCTGCCCTGTTTTGTGCAGGGTCATTTGACCAACGTTGTAAAACATGAAAAATTGTTTGTGCAGCTGAAGGAATGGTGAATAAAATGATTGTAACTTTTGCATCATGTTTAAAGAAAATTTTTTCAATCTTCATTAATCCTTGAATTATCTTTGCAACTGTAACCGGGGGTGGCATCCATTCCCGGCTTTATCATTTATTAAAATTCAGTGGACCTTAAAGATATTATAAAGAAGTATGAGGAGAACAAGAATGTTCGTACCCTCCGCACAATTATTCAACATAATCAGCGAAACATTATTCAGCTGACGGGCTTAGCCGGCTCCTCTGTTTCTGTCATTGCTGCTGCCTGTTACAAAACAAATCCTCATCATGCCATATTTGTTCTGCCTGATCGTGAAGAAGCAGCTTATTTTTTAAATGACATTGAAAACCTGCTTGGTGAAAAACAGGTTTTATTTTTTCCATCGTCTTATAAAAAATCGTATCACATCAATGATATTGATAACAATAACGTGCTGCTTCGCGCAGAAGTGCTCAGTCGCATTAGTAAAAGCACCCAGCCTTTTATCCTGGTTACATATCCTGAAGCAATTAACGAACGTGTTATAACAAAGCAAAACCTTGCAAACAACACCATCGAAGCCCGTGTAGGCGATACGTTATCCATCGAATTTATTTCAGAATTTCTAATCGCAAACGGATTTGAACGCACCGATTTTGTTTTCGAACCCGGCCAGTTTGCAATTCGCGGAGGCATAGTAGATGTTTTTTCGTTTGCCAATGAATTGCCTTATCGTATGGAATTTGGAGGTGATAAAATCGAATCTATCCGAAGCTTTGATCCGAACACGCAGCTCTCAGAAAAAAATTTAAATCATTTCACCATTATTCCAAACGTTCAGAAAGAGCTTGCTCAACAGGGAACAGAATCGTTTTTTAATTTCATTCCGCAAGACAGCGTCCTGTGGGCAAAAGACTTAGGTTTTACGATGGAGTACATTCAAAAAAATCTTGACGCACTGAAGGAAAAAGAAACGGTGCTGAATGATGATGATGAAAAAGTTGCGCTTAACGCAAATGACATTTACGAAAATGAAAAAGAGATTGAAAAGCATTTGCAGAAATTTACATTGATTGAATACGGAACAAAAATTTTTCCGGATATTCATCGGGATGAAACGTTGCATTTCAATCACAAGCCGCAACCGGCTTTCAATAAAAATTTTAATCTCCTTTCAGAAAATTTTCTGAGCAACCTGAGCCGCGGATATAAGAACATTATTTTTTCTGACACAGCAAAACAAATCGAACGTATCTACGCCATTTTTGAAGACATTCATTTTAAATCATCGTCTGTGAAGACACAAACGATGGCGCCTGGTCAGAAAATTGAATTCTCTCCTATTCTTCTTTCGCTTCACGAAGGGTTTATTGACAATGATTTGCAGCTCGCATGTTATACTGATCATCAGATCTTTGACCGCTACCATCGTTTTCGTTTAAGAAAAACTTACAGCCGCAGCGAAGCGCTTACATTAAAAGAGCTTTACAGCTTAAAGCCCGGAGATTTCATCACACACATTGATCACGGTGTGGGCAGGTTTGGAGGTCTTGAAAAAATTGAGGTGAATGGTAAACAGCAGGAAGCCATCCGTTTAGTTTATAAAGA
>JBDSOU010000181.1:0-9163 GCA_039914625.1 Bacteroidia bacterium
TGGAAAACTTAACAGGTTTTTTTGTTTGTAATTTGATGCAAATATCGTTTCCCGGTTATGGTTTGTACATAGATGCCTGATATTTTTACTAATGCCTGCTGCAAGTTGGGCATAAATCCATTCCAACATTTACCATCTTTAAGATTTAACGAAAGCTTCCTGCAAACATGCATAGACAGAGCGCTTATACTTTGGTGATACTTGCTGCAACGCATAAGGTCATAACGCCATTGCAGCCGGTGCGCCTTTTCGCTTGAAGGATGCACATTTTTATACACCAGACTCTCTCTAATGTGTAACTATTTTTCCCATGCATTAAATTGAAAGAGCCTGTGACCTGATAAGTGCATTCTTAATGAAGACAGATGCATGATAAATCAGCAAGAGTTCTTTCTGTTTTTATATAGGTGCATGCTGATACATCTGAAGTTCACGCTGTGAGTGAAGCAACGGCATATTACATGGAAACAATGTCGTGTTACAATTAAACACTGGTCTGTTAACTTTAAACAATGAGGCCGGTCATGACAACAGTGCGGTATGAAATGAAAAAAGCGCGATGTTACGGGCAGTAGCAGCAGGCTGACTTTAAAGAGAAGGTTATGTAACAAGAAACAATTCATTGGGATATTAAGGAGCAGGGACGTGACATGGAAACATTTTTCTGTTTCACTGTAACCATCTAACCCGTTTTCCGTAAATCAGAAGAAAAAGTAATAAATTATGAAAGGCAGACAAATTAAAAGACTTATTTCGTTTCTTGAAACCGGGCAGGTGTGCAGGGAAAATATTTCTATTATCAGCATGGTGCCGGGAATGCTGCGGTTTACTCAGCAGTATGATCAACTCGTTTTGCAGATACTTGAGAGAATGTATAAGCAGGCTGAACCAATTGATCAATATTCAAAAGATAAAAAAGCTGTTAGAAAAACATTGGTGGAACATGCAGTATGGCTGAGCAGCATGGCTTCGGCATATTCTACTGATATTAACAGCCATGCCACAGGATGTTTTTTTAATTGGTCCTATACTTCGCTGTTCAGAAAGCGGGATTTGGTTTTGATTCCTTTATGCACTATCATTTATGATAAACTAAAGGAACACCAGGAACATCTAAAAGATTATGGCATTAAGAAAAAAGATGTAGCGCTACTTTTTGATCTTACTCAACAATTTCAAAAGCTTTTTATCAAACCACGATTAGGAGTTATGGGCCGGGCTGTAGAAACACAATTTTTGACTGAACATATTGATGAAGCAAGTGTATTGTTATATGAAAAAATGGATAAGATGCTACCGTGTTTCAGGCAGTATCCTGAATTTTGTAAAGTTTACATGGAATCGCGGAATCAGAAAACGTATGCTGATCCTAAAGGGATTTTGGAGAAGAAGATTAAGGATTTTTACCTGGCTCCGCAGGTGCGGGTGTCGAGGAGAAAGAAGAAAATGGGAGTGGAGGGGATGGAAGTTTTGGCGGAGGAGTGAAGGGATCTACGAATCCCGATAAAAATACGGGACAGGTTTTACGAATAAAAGCCTGCGGAAGCGGGCTTTTGTTTTTTCGCGTGTGTAGAAAATAAATTTACTTTTGGTGATAGGAAAAAATCAGTTTGTGGGGACACAAACTGAGGCGGAGTGATTTGAATGGCTTCAGGCAAGGTTTAATAAAAGCGGACGAAGTGCATTCGTTTTTCGTAAATTTGCTTCATAAGATTTGAAAACCAAGTCCTGAGCAGTGGGCAAATTATTAGTTGTTTTAAAGTATGTATTCTTTCTTTTTTCAAGTGATATAAATGAAAAAAGAAATCACATTCATGTTCGCGATAGAAAAGGAAAAATAAGTAACCTGTGTAAATATTGGTTAGAACCTGAAATATTATTAGCCTATAATAAAGGTTTCAACAAAAAGGAATTAAAAGAAATTGAATCTTTAATCGTTGAACATCAAAATATAATTAATGCACAGGTTAAACTGTTTAATAAAGGAAAAAAAGTTAAGTCAATCATAATAAATTAAGAAATGAGCTATTTGAATACACCTCTTAAATTGAAAGATATCCGGTTTAGCCCTGGTGCAATTGAATTGATTTTTGAAGACGGAAGATTTCTTGTTTCACCTTTGAAAAATTTTCCTGAAATAAAAAAATTAAATGCAGCGCAACGTAAAAAATATCATATCATCGGTGGCGAAGGTTTTGATTTTGACGATAATGATGAAGTGTATCACATTGCTGATTTTATAGGAAACACACCTGCTGATTTTTCAAGTAGAAAAAATCAAAGCAGGGTTAATGAAAGGACATCAGATTATAGGCGCAAAGGAAAGAGGAGCGGTGCCGGCTAAATAAATGGTTAGGTTTTCTCACATCTGGTTTCAAAGAAACAACTTGTTTCTAACAATGCGCATTAATTAAATCCCACTACAGTGCATTCCTTTTCGTAAATTTGCTTCATAAGATTTGCAATGAAAAAAAAGCAGGATAAACCTTCAGAAGCCAAAGAGCCATCAGCCGAATATAAAAAAGCGGATGATGAAAACACTATACATTTTTTTTCTTCGTTTGAAGAACAGGAAAATGATAATTATAAATGGTTGGCAACACTTACACCTGTGGAACATTTGCAAAATGCAACAGCCCTCATCAAAAGAATATTTGCCGATGATTTAAAACAGCATCCGGTAATTGGTTATAACTTAATAATTGATTGATGGATATTTTTTTGGATGAACATAAAAAATTTCTGCTTTTACTACTAAAGCATAAGACAGAGTTTATACTTATAGGCGGGTATGCGGTGATTATTCATGGTTACCAACGCGGAACCGGGGATATGGATATTTGGCTCAAGCCTGACAATGACAATAAGCCAAAATTTATCGAGGCGTTGCGCGAACATGGAATTCGAGAGGAGATACTCGTTCAGGTTGATAAAATGGATTTTACAGAGACTAAGGTTATGCACATAGGGGAAAAACCAAATAAAATTGACTTTCTCACAAAAGTTCAGGGTTTAAAATATGGTGAAGCTGATCTGGAAAAAAAACTAATTCCATTAAATGATGTGTTCATACCTGTTATTGATTATCATCACCTGATTATACTTAAAATGCTTGCAGACCGTCCGCAGGATAAAGCGGATATTGACATCTTGCAAAAAATAAATCAATTCAAAAAAAAGTAGCTTTTCAGATTAACTTTTCTGCAAAGAACAAATCGTTTCATACAAGGCACTTTAATGGAATCCTGAACCAGTCCTTTCCTTTTCGTAAATTTGCTTCATAAGATTTTCTATTCGTAAATTCGTAAAAATCCGTTATTCGTACAAATGAAGCTCGTAACCTACTCTGATAACATCCATCTGCACCTCGGCATTTACATTGAGGATAAAATTTATAATCTTCCAAGAGCCGCTGCATTAAAAGATTATAAAGATTTTCCTGACACCATGAATGATTTTCTTGAAGAGGGAGAAAGCGTTATGGCATTTGCAAAGGAGCTGGATCATCAGCTTAAAAACGGAAAGCTTGAAATGGATGGAATTCATGTCAATGATGTCACATTGCTCGCACCTGTTCCGCATCCTGCATCATGCCGTGACGGGTATGCATTCCGCCAGCACGTTGCTGCTGCAAGACGAAACCGTAAAGTGGAAATGATTGCAGAGTTTGATGAGTACCCTATTTTTTATTTTACAAACCACAATGCCATCCAGGGTCCGGGGGCTGTTTATTGCATGCCCGATCATTTTAAGCAGCTTGATTTTGAATTGGAATGGGCGGCAGTGATCGGTAAAAAAGGAATGAATGTAAAAGCAAGTGAAGCGGATCAGTACATTGCAGGCTATATGATCATGAATGACATAAGTGCGCGTACCTTACAAATGGAAGAGATGAAATTAAATTTAGGTCCTGCAAAAGGAAAAGATTTTTCCACTGTGATTGGACCTTATTTCGTTACGCCTGATGAGTTGGAAGCGCAAAAAATTTCAGCCAAAGAAAATCACACAGGCAATAATTACAATTTACAAATGCGTTGTTGGGTAAACGGAAAATTAGTTTCAGAAGGCAATACAGGTGACATGGATTGGACCTTTGCGGAAATAATTGAACGCTGTGCTTACGGAGTAAATATTCTTCCGGGTGATGTGATCGGTTCGGGAACAGTGGGGACAGGATGTTTTTTAGAGTTGAACGGTACCGGATTATTAAATGATAAAAATTACAAAACCCAATGGCTGCAGGAAGGCGATGTGGTGGAAATGGAAGTGACAGGATTGGGAAGATTGAAAAATGTTATTAAAAAATATGATAACGAGTTTTCAATTTTAGCATTGAAAAAGAAAACAAATGTTGCTGTATGAATAAGTGTTATATAGTTATATTGCTAAATTGATGGGAGTTTCTAACACTATAACAATATATAGCACTATAACAATAGTTAAATAGTGTCAGAACCAAAGAAAATAGCAACCATCGAAGACGAGTTTGATGAAAAACCTGTTGTTCAGGATCCTGTAGTAGAGAAGCAGGAAATTCTAAAGCGCTATCGTGCGCTTTTGCGTGCGTGCAAACCAAGCGTTGATAAAGGTGACAAAAAACTTATCCGCCTTGCTTTTAATACTGCGCTTGAAGCCCACAGGAGCATGAGAAGGCGCTCAGGTGAACCTTATATTTATCATCCTCTGGCGGTGGCGCAGGTTGTTGCAGAAGAAATTGGCCTGGGTACCACCTCTATTGTTTGCGCATTGCTGCATGATACAGTAGAAGACACGCATCTTTCGCTCGAAGACATTGAAAACATGTTCGGGAAGAAAATCGCGAAAGTCATTGATGGTTTAACAAAGATTTCGGGAGTTTTTGATCAGACTAGTTCATTACAGGCTGAGAATTTCCGCAAGATGCTTCTAACGTTGTCGGATGATGTGCGTGTTATTTTAATAAAGTTGGCCGACCGTTTAAACAATATGCGCACGCTGAACCACATGCCGCGCGACAAGCAATTGAAAATTGCATCTGAAACTGCTTATATGTATGCACCGCTTGCCCATCGTTTGGGTTTGTATGCTATTAAAACAGAATTGGATGACCTTGCCCTGAAATACACCGAACCTGAAATTTACAAAATGATAATTGGTAAATTACAGGAGACAAAAAAGGAGCGCGATAAATTTATTAATGAATTTACAAAGCCCCTTATTGAAGAATTCAAAGAGCAGGATTTTATATTTGAAATTAAAGGACGGCCAAAATCAATTCATTCCATTTGGAATAAAATGAAAAGACAGGGAATTCCTTTTGAAGAAGTATATGATCTTTTTGCAATCCGGATTATAATTGATACAGCTTATGACAATGAAAAGGCAGATTGCTGGAAGGCCTATTCAATTGTAACAGATTTTTTTGTTCCCAACCCGGACAGGTTGCGCGACTGGATTTCAACTCCTAAAGGAAACGGATATGAATCGCTTCATACCACAGTAATGAGCAATAGCGGGAAATGGGTGGAAGTGCAGATCAGAACAAAACGGATGGATGAAATTGCAGAAAAAGGCTATGCTGCGCATTGGAAGTATAAAGAATCAAGTGCTGAGAATGCTGTGGATGAATGGCTGAACCGTATCCGCGAAATTCTGGAAAATCCTGAAAGCAATGCTCTTGATTTTATTGATGACTTTAAATTAAATTTATTTGCAGAAGAAATTTTTGTGTTCACTCCCTCAGGAGAATTAAAAACTATTCCGATTAACAGCACAGCGCTTGATTTTGCTTTTGAAATCCATTCTGACATCGGGTCGCGATGCATAGGGGCAAAAGTAAATCACAGGTTAGTTCCCATCAGCCATATATTAAATAGTGGTGATCAGGTTGAAATTCTTACTTCTGCAAAGCAGCATCCTAAAGAAGACTGGCTTGGCTTTGTGGTAACTGCAAAAGCAAAATCAAAAATTAAAGTATCCATAAAAGAACAGCGTAAGAAATTTTCCGATGAGGGAAAAGGAATTTTTGAACGCAAACTTCGTCATTTGAAAATGGATCCTGCTAAAATAAATATGAATGACGTATTGCTCTTTTATAAAGCGCCAGGTACTGCGGAATTATATTACAGGATTGCAATTGAGGTTATTGATCTGAAAGATTTGAAAGAAGTATTTTCACCGGATAACAAACGAAAAATAAAGCCCCGCTTAAAAGGAGAAGGATTATCGCTTGAAGAAACTGTAAAAAAAATACGCGGTTCCAGTGACATGCTTGTAATTGGAGAAGACCTGGATAAAATAGATTACAAGCTTTCTCCCTGCTGCAATCCCATACCGGGCGATGACGTGTTTGGTTTTATTACCATTAACGAAGGAATAAATATTCACCGCACCAATTGCCCTAATGCAATCCGGCTGATGTCAAATTATGCATTTAGAATTGTAAAAGCAAAATGGACGGGACAAAAAGAAATTGCTTTTCTTGCGGGAATTAAAATTAATGGAGTGGATGAAGTAGGGGTTGTAAATTCAATTACCAAAGTTATTTCAAGCGAGCTGAAAGTAAACATGCGTTCCATCAGCATTGACAGTAATGATGGCTTGTTTGAAGGCACCATTATGCTGTTTGTGCGCAATACAGAACATTTGAAAAAGCTGATGCGTAAATTGACACAGGCAAAAGGGATTTTGAGTGTGGCAAGGATGGATTAGAGAAAATGGTTTAAAGTTTCCCGATAAAAATCGGGACAGGTAAAGTTTAAAGTCGGATTTTTTCATGACAGAAAATATTAAACAAATAGTTAAAAAAAAGTTCGCTGATTTTTTGGAGGCACACGACCTGAGAAAAACTCCTGAGCGTTTTGCAATATTGGACGAAATTTATTCTCTTGATAAGCATTTTGATGTAGATTCTCTTTTTACTCACATGAAAGCGAAGGAATATCACATCAGCCGCGCAACTCTTTACAATACAATTGAACATTTATTAACGTGCGAATTAATTACAAAACATCAGTTTGGAAAAAGCAGTGCGCAGTTTGAACGTTCATATGCTTTCAAACAGCATGATCATCTTATTTGTTCCGACTGTGAAAAAGTATTTGAATTCTGCGATCCGCGCATTCAGCAAATTCAAAGCATGATGGGAAATATTCTTAATTTCCAAGTGACACATCATTCATTAAATTTATTTGGAAAATGCAATAAACTGATCCATAACGGATCGTGTGAAAACTATTCGGAGAAAAAATTACATTTGCACGGTACGAATAACTAATCTGAACGAATTATCGAATAACGAATCCAACTTCTAATTTCCAACTACCAAATCTAAAACCATAAATCTAATATCTAAAATTCAAATGGAATTCAGCTACAAAATAAACGAGAAGGAAAAGTACAGCACCATTCAACTTAAGGGAAACCTGATTGAAAAAGGGCAGGCCGTGAACCTGATTGATGATGTAAACAATTTGATATTGAAAGACACTAACCGTTTTGTGTTGAATCTTTCTGATTTCAAATACATGAACAGCACCGGTCTTACCGTTTTACTTAACATTCTTACGCTTGCGCGCAAAGCCGGGGGCGAAGCAGTTATTTGCTGTGTTCCGGAAAAAGTAAATTCATTGCTTTCAATAACCAAGCTGAATAATATTTTTACTGTGACGGATACCGAAGAGCTTGCGGCTGTAAATTTGAATTGAGAAGAAGTATCAAGTACCAAGTATCAGGACAAATGTCAATCGTGAATCGTATTTCGTATTTTGTGAATTGTGAATCTAAAATTTAAAATCGTAAATCGTAAATCTAAAATCGTACATGAAAGTAGATGTGCTGCTCGGTCTTCAGTGGGGCGATGAAGGCAAAGGGAAAGTAGTGGATGTTTTAACTCCGCAGTATGATGTTATTGCCCGTTTCCAGGGCGGACCCAATGCAGGGCATACATTAGAATTTGAAGGAATCAAGCATGTGCTGCATACCATTCCCTCAGGAATATTTCACCCGGGAAAGATAAATATCATCGGCAATGGCGTGGTGATTGATCCTGCTGTTTTCAAAAAAGAAATAGATGCGTTAGTGAAAATGGGAGTGGATGTGAAAAGGAATTTGTTTATATCGCGCAAGGCGCATCTCATACTTCCCACACATCGTTTGCTTGATGCTGCTTCCGAAACCAATAAAGGAAAATCTAAAATAGGTTCTACACTGAAAGGAATCGGGCCTGCCTATATGGATAAAACCGGGCGTAACGGTTTACGTGTTGGTGATATTGAAAGCAACGATTTCAGTGAACGTTATACTACGCTCGTGGCAAAACACAAAGAGCTTTTAGGTTTTTATAATTTTAACTACAACCTCAGCGAACATGAACCTGCCTGGATGGAGGGAATTGAACTGATCCGTTCGCTTTCGCTGATTGACAGTGAATATGCAATCAATAAGTATCTCAGCGAAGGAAAAAATATTTTAGCCGAAGGCGCTCAGGGTTCGTTACTTGATATTGATTTTGGTTCATACCCTTTTGTTACTTCTTCTAATACTATTACTGCCGGAACATGCACCGGGTTGGGAATTGCCCCGTCAAAAATAGGGGAGGTGTTTGGAATTTTTAAAGCCTATTGCACACGAGTGGGAAGCGGACCCTTCCCGACTGAATTAAATGATGAAACAGGCGAATTGCTTCGTAAAAAAGGAAATGAATTTGGCGCCACCACCGGCCGCCCGCGAAGGTGCGGCTGGCTGGATTTACCGGCTTTGAAATATGCCATTATGCTCAACGGGGTTACTAAGCTAATCATGATGAAACCGGATGTGATGAGCGGTTTTGAAAAAATAAAAGTGTGTACCCATTACATATATAAAGGAAAAACCATTGACTATGTCCCTTTTGATGTAGTGAACGAAAATATCGAACCCGTTTTTACTGAACACAACGGATGGAAAATAAGTATTGATTCCATCACCAACCCGGAAGCGATGCCTGAAGAGTTGAAGGATTATATTACGTACCTCGAAAATGAACTGGATTTGCCAATTGTAATTGTTTCCGTGGGACCTGACAGGAAACAGACGTTGGTCAGGAATTTTGAATTGATGCACGTATAGATATAAAAAGTACTGCTTTTCCCCAGGTCGGGACAAAAGTTTTGAAATAAAAAAAGCCTTCTGAACACTATATCCT
>JBDSOU010000068.1:0-7863 GCA_039914625.1 Bacteroidia bacterium
ATTAAATCATTTATATTTTTTTATTAAGCCACAAAGCTTTTATTTCGTTTGTGTTTATAACACTCTTAAAATTATTTTTCTTTAAACCATTATACAGTTTCTTATCACCTGTCCACAACAAACCTTTAAGATGAATAGTAAGAGCAACAAAATCTGTATCATCAACATCAAATTCTTTCACAAGGTTTTCAGCACGAAGCAAATGTTTAACAGAAATAATATTTTCTTTAACCAATTCAATTCTTTTCAATAAATACAAATAAAGTTTTTTAAGGTCTGAATCTGAAAGAGAAGAAAGCGATTTTAGTTTACCCCAGTGTCTTTTTATTTCAACCGGCATATAATTACAAGTATAAAATTTAAAATCGGTTTCGGGATCGAGCAAAATTTTCCCTATGGAGGAGGTTGAATTTAAAAGCGCACTGAAAACAATATTTGTATCAACAACAATTTTCACTTGATAAGCCGTTTTCTGTTTTTTGCCCACCAGCCTTTTTTTACTTCGCGGGAAAGTTTGTCAACATCCTTCTGTTTTGCTTTGCTTTTGGAAGCAATTTCAAGATAATTCAGATAATCAACAATACTCTTGAATGCGGATTTACTGATGTCAGTCGAAAGGCGGATCACAATTTCACTATCATTTCTTGCAATAAACATGGGCTGTTATTTTTATTTCAAAGATACAAAGAAACGACAAGATCAGGATTTTGCTGTTGATGCAATAGCATTTTGAACTGTTGTCAATCCGTTTTTCAACCGTTCATTCACTTCTTTCTTTCCAAGCAGCTCCGCCATCGGAAACAAATCAACTCCTGCAGATTGTCCGCTTAATATTACGCGGAACAATTGCAGAACTTCTCCGGGCTTTAAATTATTCTTTGCTGCTGTTTCCTTAAACAAAGTTTCTGTTTCTGAAGCAGTAAATGTTTGAAGTGGGGAAACTGCTTCGATGAATTGTTCAAAGAAAGTTGCATAATTCGGTTTCCATTTTTTGCTGATCACCTGTTCATCATAAGATGCTGGTGCAACAAATAAATATTTTCCTTTTTCGATAAATTCATTTTCAAACTGGCAACGAACTTTTAATAATCGAACACAAGCGATAAGAAATGCATCGCTCAATCTTTTATCATCATCATTAAAATTAAATTCCTTTTTCAATGATGCTTTTAATACTGATGCAAGTTCACTATCCGATTTTCTTTGCAGCCATTGTTCGTTGAACCATTTTGTTTTTTCAGGATCGAAACGTGCTCCCGCTTTATGAACATGTTCAAAAGAAAAATTTTGAATCAATTCTTCCATTGAAAATAGTTCCTGCACACTTCCCGGGTTCCATCCCAGGAATGCAAGCATGTTTACAAACGCTTCAGGATAATATCCTTTTTCACGATAGCTCGAAGAAATTTCTCCTGTCTTAGGATCTTTCCATTCCAATGGGAAAACAGGAAAACCCAATTTATCACCATCACGTTTGCTTAGTTTTCCATTACCATCAGGTTTTAATAATAAAGGAAGATGCGCATATTGAGGCATCACATTTTCCCATTCCAGAAATTTGTAAATTAAAATATGTGCTGGTGCAGATGGCAACCATTCCTCTCCACGGATAGCATGTGTGATTTCCATAAGCACATCATCAACAATATGTGCAAGATGATACGTTGGCATTCCATCGCTCTTCAGCAAAACTTTATCATCTATAAGATTGGAATGAAATGTAACCGCTCCGCGAATTAAATCCGTAAAGTTTATTTCCTGGTTTGCCGGAACTTTTAAACGGATGACATAATGTTCATTGGCTGAAATCTTTTTTTCTGTTTCTTCAGAAGAAAGAGAAAGAGAATTGTTCAAACTCATTCGTGAGGTGGAATCGTAAGCAAATGTTTTCTTCTCTGCTTCCGTTTTTTTGCGGATGGCATCTAATTCTTCCGCTTTGTCAAAAGCATAATACGCATGTCCGCTTTGAATTAACTGCTCCGCATACTTTCTGTAAATTTCTTTTCGCTCACTTTGACGGTACGGAGAAAATTTTCCTCCAACAGAAACACCTTCATCAATTTTTATTCCGCTCCAGTTTAACGATTCAATAATATATTCTTCCGCACCGGGAACAAAACGGTTTTGATCGGTGTCTTCAATGCGTAATAAAAAATCTCCGCCATTGCGTTTGGCAAATAAATAAGCATACAATGCAGTTCGTACACCGCCAATATGCAAAGGGCCGGTAGGGCTCGGGGCAAATCTTGTTCTGACTCTTCTTTCACTCATGATTTGAAAAATAAGAGAGCAAAGATAATAGATTACAAGGGAGTGATCAGCCACAGATTCACAGATTAAGCCCCACCTAAATCCTCCCCGATGGGGAGGACTTAAAATCTGTGAATCTGTGGCTGAATAATCATTTTAATTTTTCCGCAAGATTTTTCATTTCCAAACGCGGTGAACTTTTTTCATAAAGAATATTAAAAGCTGCATCGCAAATCGGAAGGTCAACTTTATATTTTTTATTTATGTCATGAATACAGTTTACTGAATAATATCCTTCAGCAACCATGTTCATTTCCATTTGGGCGGACTTCACTGAATATCCTTTTCCGATCATGCTTCCGAAAGTTCTGTTTCGTGAAAATTGTGAATAAGCTGTTACAAGCAAATCCCCTAAATAAGCCGAATCATTAATGTCGCGATTGATCGGATGAACTGCATCAACAAACCGTTTTATTTCCTGGATAGCATTTGAAATAAGTACTGCCTGGAAATTATCTCCATAACCAACAGCATGACAAATGCCGCTTGCAATAGCGATTATATTTTTGATTACAGCAGCATATTCAGTTCCGTAAATGTCATCGCTAACGGTTGTTTTAATGAAACGGCAAATAAAATAATTACTGAGCAATGCTGCATTTTCAGTTTGCTGACATGCAAGAGTGAGATAAGAAAGTTTTTCAAGCGCAACTTCTTCTGCATGACACGGACCGGTGATGACACCGATTTTATCAAGCGGAATTTTATAATGCTTATTCATAAAATCACCAACTATCATCAGGTCTTCGGGAATAATTCCTTTGATGGCAGAGAAAACAATTTTATCTTTTAAATCATTTGATGAAATGCTGCTGAATGATTCTTTTAAAAAGGCAGACGGAACAGAAAGAATAACAATCGAAGAATCCTGAATCGTTTTTTTCAGATCAGAGGAAACAGTAACTTTTTCCAGATCAATTTCAACATCGCTTAGATAATTAGGATTGTGTTTATATGTTTTGATGAATTCTGCAGTTTCGTTTTTGCGAACCCACCAGTTAATCTGATCGCAATTATTGGAAATAATTTTAACAATAGCTGTTGCCCAGCTTCCGCCACCGATTACTGCAATGGAATTATTTTTTTCTTTCATGAAAAACAAAAGCGCAATTTACAATTTTAATGGGACGAGCGAGAAAGAAAAAGAGGACTAAAAAGTTATTTGCGCATCTACCAGATCATTTCCTCTTTTCACTTTAACAGTAGTTGTATCACCTTTCGCAAATTTTCCAAGCGCTTTCATATAACTCATCATATCGAGCACTTTGTTTTCTCCTAACTGAACAACAATATCACCGGAATTAAGTCCTGCCTTGCTTGCAGGTTTACCGTCACTTACTCCATCAATGCGCATTCCTTCACCTTCAAAAGCATAATCAGGAACCACACCAAGAGTGACTTTGAATTTCGGAGTTTCAGAATTGTCAGAGTCTTTTGTTTTTGTAAAAGCGAGTTTATCTTTTCCATTCACCTGGTGAATTACTTCGAGAATAATTTTCATAACAGAAATTTCTCCCGGATAATTTATTTTGTCATCATCATCACTTGGTTTGTGATAGTCTTCATGCGAGCCGGTGAAAAAATGCAGCACAGGAATATCAGCCAAATAAAAAGAAGTATGATCAGAAGGACCAACACCGGACTCAGATTCTTTAATTTTAATGGAATCAATATTTATTTTTTCAACAACAGTTTTCCATTCAGGAGATGTTCCCACACCAAGCACCTGCAAAGTCTTTTCATCTTTTTTCATCCGTCCAACCATATCCATGTTAATCATGTAATTCGCCTTTTTCAAATCAATAGTCGGATGCTTTACAAAAGAATTGGAACCGAGCAATCCCTTTTCCTCTCCCGAAAAAGCAATAAATAAATAATTGTTTGATTTTTCATTTGATTTTTTCAGGATTCGCGCAAGCTCAATCAGGGCAGCACCACCACTTGCATTATCATCCGCACCGTTATGAATTGCCGGAGCACCACGATACAAGGAACCTTCTGCGCCATAGCCAAGATGATCGTAATGCGCGCCAATCACAATTGTATTCACAGCTTTGTTGTCAATGTACCCGACAATGTTGTGACCGGTAGCTTCTACTTTTTTTAATTCAACTGTAATGTCTGCTTTTGGTTTTGTTCCATCCATCAAAAGTTTATATGCCATGCTCTTTGCAAAAATTACAGGAATAGATACAGGAGTTATTTTATTTTTATAATCAGGTGTCGGGTCTTCAGTTTCTTTGTCGGAGTTTACAAAAATCACTGCTATAGCGCCTTTCTCAATCGCTTTATCTAATTTCATTCTCACATCAGCAAACTCTGCATATTTTGAATGTGGACCAGACCCTTCAGGAGTAGAAAGTTCCATCATTACGATTTTTCCTTTCACATCCAGATTTTTGTAATCATCATAATCAATAGTTGGTGCAACAATTCCGTAATCAACATTCACCACTTCGCCTTTTGCACTCACATTAGCCGAATAAGCAAGCGGAAAAAAATCTTCCTTTGGTTTAAAGGCTTTTTCATTCAGTATCAAAAAAGTTTTTCCTCCAATTACGGTTTCATTTGTAAATTGAAATGGTTGAAGAAATTCTTCTGTTCCTTTAGGCTCCAGCCCGATGTCTTTAAACTGCGCAATGATATAATCGTAAGCGAGATGCTCACCATTTGTTCCGGTTTCACGTCCTTCAAAAGCATCTGAAGCAAGAGTAGAAATATGGTTTTTTAACTTTTGTGTTACTTGTTTTTCGTCAAACGCTGCTTGTGCATAGCAGAAGGAGAGAGAAAGAAGGTATAAGGTGATTAACGCATGGATTTTTTTCATGAAAATTTATTTGAGAGGCAAAAGTAGGAATTGAAAAAGGATTGGTTATTAATACCTCATGAACACAACAAACTTTGACAAAGTTTTTACATTCAAAGTTTCATTTTCTCACGCCATTGTTCATTAAATGATTTTTTTGCAGGCGGGTGTGTTTCGCGCAAACCGGATTCTGATTTATTAAAGATTGTATTTACAAAATAACTTAGCGTTTTAGTTCCTGTTAATTTAATAAGGTTGCGTTTCAACACAGCTTTCTTCCAGAAAAAGTAAAACCATTTTTCAGATTTATTTGCAAGCTGTTTGTCTACAGATGTCTTTCGGTTTTGAAGGAACAGTTTGTTGAAATCAATATTCACCGGGCAAACCTCGGTGCAGTTTCCGTCTAACGGGTGTGCATCACTGAGATGAATATAATCTTTCATGTCTTCTTTGTGCGGCAACATCACCGAACCAAACGGTCCATTGTAAATATTTCCATATGCATGACCACCGATTATTCTATAAACAGGATCATCAAACGCGCATGCACCGCAATGAATGCATGACATTATTTGGCGTTGAATTTCATGTGCAATCACTTTTGTTCGTCCATTGTCAACAAGAACAACAAACATTTCAGTCGGTCCTGAATTTTCTATATTACCACAAGGTCCTGAAATAATAGAGTTATAAACTGTGAGAGATTGTCCAGTACCAAATGTAGAAAGCAACGGCAGGAAAAGATCAAGATCGTTCAATGACGGAATAACTTTATCTATACCCGCAATCACAATATGTACACGAGGCATTGCGGTACAAAGAACAGCATTACCTTCATTTTCTGTAATTGAAACGGCTCCTGAATCGGCAATTAAAAAATTTGCTCCTGTAATCCCGACAGAAGCATTCTTATATTTTTCCCGCAAGACATTGCGGGTAAATTCCACAACGTCTTCTACAGTTTCAACTTTAGGATTTGATGAATGATAAATCTCAATAACTTCTTCTTTGCTTTTATGCAAAATCGGCATGATCAAATGGGATGGCGTATCATTCGTAATTTGGATGATGTATTGTCCAAGGTCGGTTTCAATAACTTCGTGATTGTTTTTTTGCAGCACATTATTCAAACCGATTTCTTCGGTGATTATGCTTTTTGATTTCACCACTCCGCTACGAAAACGAGTTACAATTTTCAAAATTTCATCAGCAGCCTCATTTGCATCCTGCGCCCAAATTACTTTTCCGCCTTTTTTAATAAATGCCGCTTCAAACTCAATTAAATATTTATCGAGATTCTCAATAGTTTTCCAGCGAATAAAAGCAGCGCGTTGTTTTGCAATTTCTAATTTGGAATATTGTTTCTTTCCTTCTTCAAAAGCATTCCTGTGATTTTCCGCTGCTGTAGAAATCTTTTTCCGCAATTCTTTATCTTTTATCGAAAGTTCAATTGCTGTTAAAAATGTTGTTTTTCTGTCACTCATAGAATGGGAAAGGTCGGACAAATATAAAAAAAGGAAGTGAAACATTACCCTAACATGTTTTCTGAGGATACTTACTTTTGCCATCAGATGAAAATTTTTACAACCATAAAAGAAATTCAAAGTGAATTACAACAACTTCACATTGCAAAAAACACTGTTGGTTTTGTTCCGACAATGGGTGCTTTGCACGAAGGTCATTTGGAACTCATCAGGAGATCAGTTAGAGAAAATTCAATTACGGTAAGCAGTATTTTTGTAAATCCAACTCAGTTCAACAATTCTGATGACCTTGCAAAATACCCTCGCACAGAAAAGATTGATTCAGGAATGCTTGAAAAAAATAATTGTGATATTGTTTTTATTCCTTCGGTTGATGAAATGTATCCTTCTAAAGATTTGCTTGAAATAAATTTCGGGGTAATGGAAACGGTGATGGAGGGAGCATTTCGCCCGGGACATTTCAAAGGTGTTGCAACAGTTGTAAAAAAATTATTTGACATTGTGCAGCCTGATATTGCATATTTCGGTGAAAAAGATTTTCAGCAGTTGACGATTATTCGAAGCCTGGTAAAGCAATTAAATTTGAAAATAAAAATCACAGGATGTAAAACAGTACGCGAGAAAGATGGTTTGGCAATGAGTTCAAGAAACATTCATCTTACTGAAGGCGAGAGAAAAAACGCATCAGTCATTCACCAAGCACTTTTAGCTGCTAAAGATTCTTATTTGAAAAATATTGCCTTGAGTGAAATAAAAAAGAATGTATCGGATGAAATAGAAAAAACAAATTTGTTCAGGGTACAGTATTTTGAAATTGTAAACGGAGAAACATTGGAGCCCATTGAAAAGACAAGTTATAGTATTTCTGCACAAGCTTGTATTGCAATATTAACTTCAAAAACAAGACTGATTGATAATATTGCTTTCAATTAGTTTGCACAGCAATGAATTTATATAATTTCGCACCCTTATGACAATACAGGTTTTGAAATCTAAAATTCATCGTGCAAGAGTAAAAGAAGCGGAACTGAATTATGTAGGAAGCATTACCATTGACGAAAATTTAATGATTGCAGCAAATATGATCGAGAATGAGGTGGTACAGGTGCTGAATGTTAATAATGGAGAACGTTTTGAAACTTATGTGATAAAAGGAGTAAAGGAGTCAGGAATAATTTGCCTTAACGGACCGGCAGCGCGTCTTGTTCAGGTTGATGATCTGGTTATTGTAGTTTCTTATGCTGCAATAGATTTTGAAGAAGC
>JBDSOU010000266.1:0-19169 GCA_039914625.1 Bacteroidia bacterium
AATCTGCAATCCGCAATCATAAAATTCCTGTCATTGCGCTTACTGCAAGCGTGGTGCGCAGTGACCTCGATAAATGCCGGGCAGCAGGTATGAATGATTATGTTCCCAAACCATTTAAAACTTTTCAGCTTATTTCTGCTATTGCAAAAGCAACGGGACGTGAATTAAGTTTTACTGAAAAAAAGAGGAGCAATGAACTGAAATATGAAATCGGAAATAATTCATCAATAACAAATCTTTCCTATCTCGAAAAATTCTGTGAAGGAGACAAAGAGCGGATGCAGAAATACATCAACATGTTTTTAGATACTTCACCTTCATTGATTGAAAAAGTAAACCATGAGCTGAAAAAAAATGATTTTGAAGAAATAGCAAGTCAGATTCACGCTTATAAAACAAAATGGATAATGATGGGAATGAATGAAAGCAAAGACCTTGCTTTGAAAATTGATAAACAGTGCAGGGAAGAATTGGTGAATGTTGAGGTGAAAGGAAATATTTCAATCCTGCTGGATCAAATACAGCGTGCAATCAGTGAGCTTAAAAAACCTTAAAATTTTATCTTGTGTAGTACCCTGAAATTGGTTGACAGTTTTTTGATCTCAAACACACGGCAGGTAACACGGTTTCCTGCCGATCCGCATTTGAAAGTCTATTCCCTGATTACCTTTTTTGAAAAATCGGCCTTTTCACCGCTGAGATCAAGAAAATAAATTCTGTTGTACTGGTAGCCCGCAACAAGTCTCATGTCAGGGAATATTTTATTTAAAATTTATACCAAAACCTATTATAAAATAATCCAAAAGAAATTGGTATAATGCCGATAGAGAAGCCGTTTCCCGATTTATCGGGATTACGGATTTCGTATCGGTGTTATTCGACAACCACCTTCATCTTCAAGCTATTTTGACTTGATTTCACCCACAACATATAAACTCCTTTTGAAAGATGATTCAAGGCAAGATCATAAGTATTTGATCCTTCCATTGCAATTTCATTTTCAGTAAACATTACTCTTCCGGTGATATCTATAAGCTCCAAGTTAAATGGTGTGTTTTTGGGTGCATATATGCTTACCGTTATCCTGTCATGTGCCGGATTCGGATAAACCTCAAACCTTAAACCAGAAACGTTAACCCGGTTTTCTTCCTCCCTGCATGATGATGCGAAGTTTTGCGAACGTACACTGCTTACACCGCATCCGTTGCTTGCAGAAACTTTTACATTGCCAGTTCCCGTTCCCCATTGCACGTCAATGTTATTGCTTCCCTGTCCAGCCTGGATGGTGCTGTTTGTAACAATCCAGTTATATACAGGCAATGGTGTGACAGCAGTTGTGCTGAAATTTACAAATCCTGCGGCACACCATGCGGAAGGATTTGCTGTTATAATTGTCGGTGAGTTAGGCTTGCCGGAAATGGAAATGCTTCTCGCTGTGCTGGTTCCCGGTGTGCATAGATTAGTAGTGGCTGTCACAGTCAAATAGCCGCTGGTGAATACAGATGAAACGTTCAGCAGAATGACTGGGGTCCCTTGTCCGCTGGCGATGGTAGTTCCTGCCGGTATTGTCCAGTTGTATCCGGTTGCTCCTGCTACGTTAGCTATGGAATACTGAACGGTGGAGTTACAGATATTAGTTGTAGGACCCGTAATAGCTCCCGGCTGTCCTGGAATATTGCTTCCGACTGTCTTGCATCTTGCAACGCTCGCTCCACACGGGCTTAATGCAGTTACGCAAACCGATGGCGCTCCTGTGTATGGATTCGGAAAGTTTACTGATATGGAAGTTGTATTTTGTCCTGAAGCAATAGTGCATCCTGCCGGTACTGTCCAGTTATATCCTGCTGCTCCTGTTACAGGCGGCACTGAGAATGAAACTCCGGTTGCACCGGGGCAAATTTTTGCAGGTCCGGTCATTGTTCCCGGCACCGAAGGATTGATAGTTAGGGTCACACATCTTGAAGCGCTGGTGGATGAACCTCCGCAGGAGAGAGATGCTGTCACACATAATTGCCCTGAAGTAAAAACAGGAGGAAAAGTTACCTGTACGTTCTGTGTGCCTTGTCCTGACGTTATCGGTGATGCTGATCCTGCCAATGTCCAGTTGTAAAGTGTTGCTCCGCCTGATGCTCCGCAACTATAATTCTTCACATCATTTGGACATGCAATCAAGTTTGCCGGGGTAATGGTTCCCGGAACGCCTACAATACCTCTTACTGACAGGCATTTATATACTGCAGATATGCCGCAACCGTTAACTGCTTTTGCACATACATTATAATAAGATCCCCCGATTAAAGCTCCAAATTGCGC
The DNA here is from genome assembly GCA_039914625.1 of Bacteroidia bacterium. Taxonomy (GTDB): domain Bacteria; phylum Bacteroidota; class Bacteroidia; order AKYH767-A; family OLB10; genus DATEMK01. Next base: position 2,314 of record JBDSOU010000266.1, read on the forward strand.
CCACACTGTTTTGCCTGTGGTCGCAAAGGGACCAGCTACAAAAGGACCGGTTTGTGAATTGCTGAACAGCACAATCGGTGAATTGCCTCCCGTGCTCCATTGATAAGTAGTACCGGCAACAGTTGCTGAATTAGCTGTAATCTGGTAAACATCCCCATTACACGCTCCCGCAGTGGGTCCTGTGACAGTGGTAATAAATGAATTATCAGGGGGAGCGCTGCTAACGGTCCCCATAGCCGTACCCGAGCCGGTGCCTGAACAGTTTGCATCGGAAAGAACAGTAATGTCGTAATTGTGTGTTCCTGCAGTTGTCGGAGTTATATTCAGGCTTGCTGAACTTGTTGAAGAAGACCCGCTCACTGTTTGTGAACCATCTGAAACGGTATAATTCCATGGACCTGTCCCGGTAAATGTAAGGTTAATAGTAGCAGCCTGGGTTAAACAAACAGTTGAATTGCCGCTGATGGTTCCTGTCGGGGCAGGAGTAATAGTTGTGGTAACAGACGGGCTTGTTCCAGAGCATCCGCTCAAAGTTACGGTACCCGCCCAGCTTCCCGCAGTATTAACACTGATGGTTTGTGTAGTTGCTCCGGTTGACCAACTATAGCTGCTATAGCCGGTTCCCAAATTTAAAATAGTAGAGCTGCCGGAACAAAATGAAAGATTTCCGCTGATCGTTGGAGTCAGTGCAGTAGTTACTGTGGTGGTTGCAGATGCTGATCCCGTGCATCCGCTTGCGTTGGTAACTGTAACAGTGAAGGTATTCGCTGTGTTTACCGAAATGGTTTGCGTAGTTGCACCTGTTGACCAGTTGTATGTTGTAAATGCACCTGCATTCAATGTTGTGGAGCTTCCGGAGCAGAAGGATAACGTACCGCTCACTGATGGAGCCGGGTTTGCATTCACTGTGGTGGTAGCAGATGCTGAACCTGAACATCCGCTTCCATTGGTCACCGTTACAGTAAATGTTCCTGCCGTACTCGCTGAAATGGTTTGCGTAGTTGCACCTGTTGACCAATTGTAGGTTGTAAATGCACCAGCATTCAATGTTGTGGAGCTGCCGGAGCAAAATGATAACGTACCGCTGACTGATGGAGTAGGGTTTGCATTCACTGTGGTGGTAGCAGATGCTGAACCTGTGCATCCGTTTCCATTAGTAACAGTTACAGTAAATGCTCCTGCAGTACCCGCTGAAATAGTTTGCGTAGTTGCACCCGTTGACCAGTTGTATGTTGTAAATGTACCTGCAGTCAATGTTGTTGAACTGCCTAAACAGAATGATAACGTACCGCTCACTGATGGAGCAGGGTTTGCATTCACTGTGGTGGTAGCAGATGCTGAACCTGTGCATCCGCTTCCATTGGTAACAGTTACAGTAAATGTTCCTGCTGTGTTAGCTGAAATGGTTTGGGTGGTTGCTCCCGTTGACCAGTTGTATGTTGTAAATGCACCTGCATTCAACGTTGTGGAACTGCCGGAGCAAAATGATAGTGTGCCGCTGACTGATGGAGCCGGGTTTGCATTCACTGTGGTGGTAGCAGATGCTGAACCTGAACATCCGCTTCCATTGGTCACCGTTACAGTAAATGTTCCTGCTGTGTTCGCTGATATGGTTTGCGTAGTTGCACCTGTTGACCAGCTGTAGGTTGTAAATGTTCCTGCATTTAAAGTTGTGGAGCTGCCGGAGCAAAAAGAAGTACTTCCGCTGATAGCTGGAGTTGGATTTGTATTTACAGTTGTAGTAGCCGAAGCTGAACCGGTGCATCCGCTTGCATTGGTAACAGTCACAGTAAATGTTCCTGCTGTGTTCGCTGAAATGGTTTGAGTAGTAGCACCTGTTGACCAGTTGTAGCTTATAAATGTTCCTGCATTTAATGTTGTGAAACTTCCCGAACAGAAAGAAGTGCTTCCGCTGATAGCAGGAGTTGGATTTGTATTTACAGTTGTAGTAGCCGAAGCTGAACCGGTACACCCGCTTGCGTTGGTAACAGTCACAGTAAATGTTCCTGCTGTGTTCGCTGAAATGGTTTGTGTAGTGGCACCTGTTGACCAGTTGTAGGTTGTAAATGTTCCTGCATTTAATGTGGTGGAACTTCCCGAACAGAAAGAAGTGTTTCCGCTGATAGCTGGAGTTGGATTTGTATTTACAGTTGTTGTAGCCGAAGCTGAACCCATGCATCCGCTTGCGTTGGTAACAGTCACAGTAAATGTTCCTGCTGTGTTCGCTGATATGGTTTGCGTAGTGGCACCTGTTGACCAGTTATAGCTTGTAAATGTTCCTGCATTTAATGTGGTGGAACTTCCCGAACAGAAAGAAGTGTTTCCGCTGATAGCAGGAGTTGGATTTGCATTTACAGTAATTACAGGGGAAGTAAATGGAATAATACATCCGCTTCCGTCACCAATGCTCACAGTATAAGTTCCGGTTGAAGCCGGTGTTACGGTCTGTGTTGCGCCATTAAGATTTCCGGGCTGCCAGGAATAAGTATAGTTGATAACCGGTGTAAAACGATAGCCATCATTAGTTGCGTTAAAGTGTGCGCTGTTGCGTCCTGGTACAACCACACCTGCACTTCCGCTGCTGTTTTCCACCCCCTGAGTTGTGGTTGCTGAGGCGTCTGCTGCAGAAACATTGCTGATTGTGGTGGTATGAATTTCTACCTGGTTGCTTCCTTCTGATAATATTGCCTGGACAATAAAAGGATACGTGGTGCCGCCAAGATAATGCCAGGTTGAATATTTTACAATTAGTTTCCTGTTGGGTGAGACACCTGTATTAAGATAGCTGATGGAACTTCCCGCTGCCGGTGGATATAGATCATTCCATGCAAGAGCGATATAATTATTAGGGGTTGCTGTTGTTGGAATGGAGGCTCCATAAACCGGTGTTGCAGGCTGCCCTGCACTGAAAGTAATAAAACCATTTGAACAGATATAAAAATTCGTATAATTCTGCCCGAAAAAATTGAATGTAAATCCTATGGGTTTTACAGTGCTCATTGCATCATCAGCAAGTGTAACAGTGGTACCTGTTCCCGTAACAGGAGCGTAGGTGATACCTGTAACGTTATAGGTAACATTAGCGCTTCCTGATCCCGCAGCATTTAATTGAACAGTTGATCCGCTGCAAACTGCCGATGGAGTTGCGGTCACATTTGTTGTAAATGTTGGTGTTACGGTAACTGTATGAACAGTACTGTCAGTCCCAAGCGTATTCGTTACAACTAGCTTCACACTGTATGTTCCCGGAGTATTATACGCATGAACAGGATTCTGGAGTGTTGAAGCAGTGTTGTCACCAAAATTCCACAACCAGCTGAAAGGCTGAGTGGACTGATCAGTAAAACTTACATTACTCGAACAGGCAATTGTACTTACGTTAGAGGTAAATGCAGCAACAGGTGATTGTGTTGCCACCATACATACCGGTGGCAAGGAGAAACCTGCAGTCTGGTCAGTAGAACTGCTTGAACTACCCTGAACAGCATTATATCCCATACCTCTCCTTGCAAAAGCCTCCCAAATGCGGCAACGGTGAGCGTTACCGTAAAGAGCAGCATCAGCTGCTAAAATAGCATCACGCCCGTCAAGATAACCGGGGCTGCAGGGCTGAAGCTTCATGCCCTCCAGCACTAATTTCATAGCAATGTAGTTTCCAGAGTTAGTAACAGTGGGGTTACTGTTAAATCCTAAATCGTTGATCAGAAAACAGGACATATCCCAAATAGCATCGCACCAGATTTCACCAATTGCATGAGGACCCGAGCTTGTAGCTAAGTCAGCGTAAGTTTGCGGGTTGATAGCCATGTTAACAGAGTAACGATAACGCCTGATACCCAAACCAGTTGTAGCTTGGTTTAATGCATAGGTTCCGATACCGCGTGCCTGCGTTAAAATTCCTCCACCGGTAGTATCACCCGGTTCAGTAGTCATTAGTAATGCCAGCCAATCGCTCCATCCTTCACCACCTTGTTCAGCGTTGCCCAGGCAACTTGAATTTGCAGGACCACCAGTCAGTCGGTTGGATAACCCGTGACCATATTCATGAGCAACAATACCATTATCAAACGAACCGTCCCTGTCAGGGTTGGGAGCAGTCCATAAATACATTTGCATGCGCCCTGATGAACCGTCATTTGGAGTAGAGAAATTCGCATTGTTAGTTCCGCTCCCGTCAAATGCTTCCGCTTTCACGTAATCGTTGCCTAATCCGCCATTGCCATAATTATTCTGCTGAAAATTACCCGCAACTTCTGTAAACCCGGAATGATAAAGAACATCATGTATTCTGTTGTTAAGATAAAAAAGATTGGTGATGGAGGCATCCTGGTTAACTGAAGGTGCCTGGGTTAAATCAAGTGAATAATCAAATTGGAGCGAAGCGTTATTAGGTGAATATCCCGGAAGATTATCATTGTTGGCATCTTCATAAGCATGTACGTTATTACCTCTAGTGATGGTGTATTCCGCACCCGTAACCCCATCCACGTCATGCCATCCATGAGGAGAAGCTGTATTGTCAGAAGGATTAAACAGAATGGAACGACTACCAAAAGATGGCGCTTCAATGGGAAAAGGAAAAACCTGATATTCAGCCGGAACAGGTGAAGGGGGCAAAGGAACAGGAGGAGAAAATGGCACCATTGATTCATCTTCATGAAGTATGCAATCATAAACAGAACCATCAAAATTACAATTAGCAGTCCAGTCATTTTTGTCGAGGTAATCTCCGTTTAAAGCATTTATCCTGATATTCCACCAATGAGGCTCATCCTTCATTTCTATGCTTACGTCCCAAGCAAGAAAAACGCCTTCATCCGTTGCACGATAAACTAATTGCAATTTTAAAGGGCTGGCAGAAATCCCAGGCGCATCAAAAATAAATTTGTTTAAGTCCGTATCACTGCCGGTTAACTTAACCGTTGCGGGCAGGGTGCGTCCGAGATGCGTAAGTGCATACCCGATTGCCTGCTCAGCAGTAATGGAAGGTACAGCAGTTTTTACTTTCCTGTCAAGATGATCAATTATTCCGGGAGTAAAGTGGAGAACATTATTGTTTTTTATAAGGAAGATACTTACAGCATTATAAACAATAATATGATCATGTCTTTGCTGAACATAAGCATACGTTAGTCCCGATGATTCGTCAGAATAATAATCTGACTGGTACCAGTCGTTAACATCACTTTGCAGCCAGCCGTTTTTCACTTGCTCCTGCTTTAAATAATCATCAATGAGCCGAGCATTTTGTTGTGCGCTTACATTTAATTGTGCTGAAACTAACAGGATGCCTGAAAGCATCATGCTTTTTTGAAGTAGGTTTTTTGTCATATTTAAAGAGGTTTTAATTTCTTACCGTGATGCAATTTTTTGGAGAAGTAATTCAGACATTGAAACAGATATGATGATGTTGTTTACAAGACCTGAAGATTTTTTAATCAGGGATTCGCGAAACACAATTATAAAGCATGAATGAAGAATTTTAAGGGGTCAAATCATGTTAAAATTGAATTATCATCGAAATATGCCGCAAGATAAAAGAAAATTGATTAAAAACATGGCGCTGCTAAAAAAATAGTAAGAAATTTTAAATACCCTTAAGAAATTTTAACGGGTAAAAATCAGGGTAGTGTCTCAGTTTATTTTAACGATTTTTTGAAATGTCTGCTGAGACACTTCAGCACTTTCGGTAAAGACCAGGTTCCTGATAACGGGGATATCAGGAATGTTGCGGTCATGTGCAATTAATATAGTGAGCCGTCCGGTGCTTTACAAACATCGCGCACACGCCCGTATTGCTGAATAAGAAAATAGCTTTTTAACATTACGCTGTCACAGGCAGCATTCATTGTATAGACAACCAGCCCATGTTTGATAGCTCCTAACCACCTGCACCAGTCCGTTAAATTCAGGAATTGCGGGGGTAATTATAATAATCAATTCCTGAAGGAGGATTTAATCCTCCATCCCAAGGAAAGACCGCAGTAGCATGATAAAAGCTACAACTATCATAGTCAAAAAAGCAGGCGATGCCATCATATACTATCCATCCATAGTATCCGTTGGCGTGCAGCAAATTAAGCTCATCCCCGTGCATTCCGTATTCTGACACAAACAAATTTCCATTGGGCACCTGCACAATTCCCTGCGGGTTTTTTGCGCTGAGGGGCAATAAAGCAGGTATTTACAGGTATGCTGTTAGTTTCTGTATTTGGCAAGGTTAATAAGCAGCACGCTCACAAGGATAACCACTAAGCCTGAAATTTGCAGGACTGAAATATCTTCCGATGCAAAAAAAACTCCGAGTAAAACTGCCACTAAAGGATTTACATAAGCATAGGTACTCACCTGTGTTGAAGGTCGCACCTGCAATAACCACACATAAGCTGTGTAAGCGGCAATAGAACCAAAAGTTATTAAATAAAAAAGCGAAAACCATGCATAACCTGAAATAGTTTGCCATTGCAGGTGTTGTGGTTCGCCAAGCAAAAAGCTGAGAGGTATGAATGGAATTCCTGCAGCAATTATCTGCCACGCCACATTAACCGTGTTGGAGCCTGATGTAGCCCTGTATTTCGAATACAATGAACCGGCAGTCCAGCTTATCGATCCGATCATTATTAAAAACATAGAGCCCATTTCAATATAACTATTGCCACCCGAAAATGCATGGCTTATTTTTTCTTTGAATAATAATACTATTCCGATAAAACCAAAGACTAATCCTGCAATAGTGGATTTATTTGTAAAATTTTCTTTCCACTTTGGTTTGTCCATCAGCACAAACCACATCGGAGCGGCACTTATCAAAATTGCAACCAATGCACTTGCAAGGTACTGTTCCACCCAGATTACCACACCGGTACCCACAAACAACATCAACAACCCGCATACGGCAGCATGCTTAATATCTTTTAAAATAAATAGTTTTTCTCCTCTTGCAAAACACCAGCCTAACATTAATGCACCCGCAATAATGAACCGCAAGGCTCCCAGCATCATGGGCGGAAATCCTTTCAATGCGATTAAAATAAAAAAATAAGTAGAGCCCCAGACAATATACACAGTGGCAAATGCTGCAATAACTAAAAGCTTTGATGCATCTCTTTTACCGGGTTCCGTTGCCGTCATATTGTATATAATATGGAAAATTAAAATGCAAATCTATGCAAGTGCAAATCAAAAAGCGGGTGATTATTTTGAATTCCCCGAAAGAATTGAATCTCCTGCAATAAAAGAATAAAGGAAAATGCTGTGCTTTTATTTCGTGTAAATCGGAAAAGAAAAATTACTTTCGCCTTGAACTAAACAGCCCGATTTCCCCGAAAGAAAGCGATGTTTCAAAAATTGGATTCAAAAAAGTAACATCTTTACAGTTTCAATTCTTTCAACGTTTTCACACGAAAGAGAAATATAAGGAGGAATACAATAAAACCGGGCACAAATGAAAAATATAATTCTATTCCTTGTAATTATTGCAGCAAGTCTTAGCGGATATGCACAAACCTGGCAGTTGGTTGGGGCTCAGGGCTTCTCGGCACCGGTTTATATGAATTCTTTAACTTCCATTGCTTTAGACCATAATGGGATTCCTTATGTTGCATACTTCGATGCATCTGCCTCAGGTAAATTAACAGTGATGACTTTTAATGGAATACTGTGGGTGCCTGTTGGAAATCCTGGTTTTACAGCGGGCCAGGGATATGATATGTCACTTGCTATAGATACAAACAATATTCCCTATGTGGCTTTTGGTGATGGCGGAAACTTATCTCATACATCTGTTATGAAGTTTGACGGTATTAATTGGATCAACGTAGGAGCAGCAGGATTTTCTGATGGTGCGGTAAACAATTGCACCATCAAATTTGACAGCTATGATACCGCTTATGTTTCATACGTTGATAATTTCTATTCAGGAAAGGCGGTGGTTAAGAAATTTAACGGAACAAGCTGGGTGAATGTAGGAACTCCCGGATTTACGGCTGGCGGTACCGGTCAGATGACGATGGCCCTTAATAATAGCAGCATTCCGTATGTTGCATACCAGGATCAGGTTAATGGATTTGCCGCAAGTGTGATGCTGTTTGACGGAACCAATTGGGTGAATGCCGGCAATAGTACGTTCTCGATTGCACAGGTTCAGTATTGTCATATTGTTTTTGACAATACAGGCACCGTTCCTTATGTATGCTATAATGAAGGATATAACCCGTTTTCGCCAAATGTTCAAATGTATAACGGCACCGGCTGGGTATATGTGGGCGGCCCGAACCTGAATACTAACGTGGACTATTTAAACAATATAGCTATTGATGGAAATAATATTCCTTATGTTGTATTTCCCGATGGTGCTTATAATTACAAAGCAACGGTTATGAAGTTCAACGGATCTTCGTGGGTAACTGCCGGCAATTCAGGGTTTTCTTACGGAACAATTAACTTTCCGAACATTGTCATTGATGACATGAACAATGTGTATGTTGAATATTATGATACAGATGATTCAAATAAGGTTTCTGTAATGAAATTACAAAACATAAGCGCTGTCAATGAAATGAATGCAGTTGATAATGTATTTGTATATCCTAATCCCGCTCATAACAAAGTAACTATTCACATTCAAAACGCTTTATCCCCCGTATGTTGTGCCCAACTTATTTTTACCGATGTACTCGGAAAAGAAATTTATAACCGGCCATTGTCTCAGCAGGAGACTTCAATAGATGTTTACAATTGGAATAAAGGAATTTATTTTTATGAAATAAAACGTACCGATAAAACTTTAAGAGGTAGACTTATAAAAGAATAATTTTCCACAGCTTCGGGTTTAGAATACCTGAAGGTTTCATAAATATTTTTTAGTAGGTTCGCTTATTGTATCAAAACTGATAAAGCAACTACCGGCAATCATTTTGCAACTTACATGCATACGCGTCTCCAACCAACTGTATTCCGGCAATGAAGGGCGAGAGTGGCAAAAAGTCTCAACCGATAATTATCTCTTCACATAGTCAATAAAAGAAAAATTATACTTGTGCTTCTCATCAGCTTTATGATCTTCTCTTAAAGCAATTTTCCATTCTCCTCTATTAAGGTAAGGAAAAAAAACATCCCCTTCAAAGGAATGGTGAACCTGTGTAAGATAGATTTTATCCGTTAACCGAATTGCTTCCTTAAAAATTTCCCCGCCACCAATGATAAAAACTTCATCATCATCATCTTTACAAAGTTCTATTGCGTGTTCAAGCGAATCAGTAACTAAACAATTTTCTTTTACATAATCTTTTTGTCGTGTAATAATCACGTTAGTCCTTCCCGGCAATGCCTTATTCATAGATTCAAAAGTTTTTCGACCCATAATAACACAATGCCCGAGAGTAATCTGCTTAAATCGTTTCAAATCCGTTGGCAAATGCCATATTAACTGATTATCCTTTCCGATAACCCTGTTTTCTCCGATAGCTACTATAATTGAAATCATAAATTAAATAATAAGTTTATATATATCTATATCAACAACCCTCCCCTTCGGGGAGGGCAGGGTGGGGCTTCACGAAAGATACTTCCCCACAATCGGCATTCTCCTTCCCAATCCAAATGCTTTAGGTGAAACACGCAAAATAGGCGGAGCCTGGAAACGCTTGTACTCATTTGTATTCACCATCTTCAAGATCTTTCTCACCAATTGCTCATCATAACCTGCATTAATTATTTCATGCGGTCCTGAATGTTTCTCGATATATTGAAAAAGAATTTTATCAAGAACATCATAAGGTGGTAATGAATCAGTATCTTTTTGACCGGGACGCAATTCTGCCGAAGGGGGCTTGGTAATAATAGTTAACGGAATAATTTCTTTATCGCGGTTTATGTAACGTGCCAATTCAAACACATCTGTCTTATATACATCACCAATCACCGAAAGCCCTCCGCACATATCTCCATATAAAGTTCCATATCCAACTGCAAGTTCACTCTTATTAGAAGTATTCAATAGAATGTATCCGAACTTATTGGCAAGAGCCATTAATAAAGTACCGCGAATGCGCGCCTGTATATTTTCTTCAGCCACATTAAAGGGCAAGTCTTTAAAAAAAGATTTTGTTGAAGAAATAAATTCATCATAAATTTTTTCTATCGAAATGGCACAGCAAGTTATGCCAAGATTTTCGGCAAGCTGCTTCGAATCCGTAACAGAATGGTCAGATGAAAATTGTGAAGGCATCATAACCGGAAAAACATTTTCTTTTCCCAATGCTTCGGCTGCCAACGCCAAAACCACAGCAGAATCAATTCCCCCTGACAATCCCAAAGTTGCCTGCTTAAAATTCATCTTTCTGAAATAATCCCGAACTCCCATCACAAGTGCAGAATGGATGTTCGAAATTTTAGATTTTAGATTTAAGATTTTAGATTGTTGATCTGCATTTTTTTTCAAATCTAAAATCGTAAATCTAAAATCGTAAATCAAAAAGTCTTCCTCAAAATAGTTCATCTCCTCAACAACTTTTCCTTTTTCACTGATGATTAAAGAACCTCCGTCAAACAGCATTTCAGTTTGCGCCCCCACATGGTTCACATAAAATATTGGCAGCTTATATTTTAATGCATTTCTTTTAAGAATTGCTTTGCGAAATTCTGCATGGCTATAATCAAAAGGAGATGCTGCAATGTTGATAATAAATTTCGGTGAAAACTTTACCAGTTCATCCATCGGGCAAAAAGTATACAGCGGATCATCTTCTTCGTTCCATAAATCTTCGCAAATGGTAAGTGCGATGGTTTCCCCGTTTAATTCAATGCATTCGAATTTTTTATTCGGCTCAAAATAACGGTATTCATCAAACACATCATAAGTGGGCAACAATGTTTTATGAATTACATTTTTAATTTTGCCATCCTGCAGAAAATAAGCAGAGTTATAAAGATTTTTTCCTTTCAATACAGGATTCACGCTCGGAGCACCAACAATGGCTGAAATACCCCTGCATTCTTTCGCAATCAGTTCAATGGAATCATTACATTTTTTTACGAAATGATCAAACTCTAAAAAATCGAGCGGAGGATAACCGCACACAGCCAGCTCTGAAAAAACAACCAGAACAGCTTTTTCTTTTTTAGCTTTCTGAATGGAATCAATAATTCCGGAAGTGTTCGCTTCAAAATTTCCGACATGATAATTAAGTTGCGAAAGTGCAATTTTCATTCTGAAAAAATAGTCCGGCAAAGTTAGAGAAAATAAAAATCCCGCCCCGAAGATTCGGGACGGGATAAAGAATCCTGGTTAACTATCGTTCAGAATAAAATTCCAACGTTTAATCCTAATGAATTTGCATTTGCTTTTCCTTCTTGATTAAGTACATCTGAAAACCCGTTTTTATAAAGGATTCCTAAAAGAAGATTGGTATTGCCGGAAAGGTTGTATTCAATGCCCAAGGCAATTACAAGCGAAACATTGAAATTATTAACGTTGTCTTTAATGTCAACATTATCTACTGGAGTATAAGATCCCAATTTTTCAGTTCCTTTTGCGCCAATTAAAAATCCGGGGGCTAAGCCGAATTGTCCATAGTATCTTATGTAGCCGATCGCATTTGTTTTCATTTTTAATGTTAACGGAACTTCTACATATCGAATTGTATAATCGAAATTCTCCACAGCACTCATTAAAGTAGTATCAGGAGGTATTACAAAAGGCACCTCTGTTTTTGATTTTAATTTTCCGCCTTTAGAATCCACAGTGATACCTGTTGCAAATGCATAATTCTCTGTAATTCCAAACTCGGTTATCAATCCATAATTAAATCCTATTTTAGAGCCGTCTCCCGTTAGCTCATCTGAGCCCGGATGCAGCCAGGCTAAACTTGGCGTAACTCCCAAGCCAAAATGAAATTTCTGTGCAAATAAATTACCTAAAGACAAGCTGCAAAGTGCAAGTAATAGAATTATTTTCTTCATAGTTTTTATTTTTGATGCCGCAAAATTAAACAATTTCAAATGATAAAGATTAAGTTTTATCTGCAACTTTTCACAAGCATGTTGTTAATTACTTCCTGTGTTCGCGAAAAAAAAACAAACGTGGATGTTTCAGGAATCACCATTCAACAGTCGTTTTTGAATTTTGATAAAGAGCTTTTTTCGTATGGAGACACCATTACTGAAGAAAATATAAAACAATTGAGACAGAAGTACGGATCATTTTTTGAACTTTACTGTGCGCGTATCATACGCATCCATAATAATGAGGATCAGTTCACTGCAGCAGAACTTGTCCGCTTTGTTTCCGATAATGATGTGAAAGAAATTCATCGCAAAACAGATTCTCTTTATTTAAATACAAATGACATCCGGGAAAAGTTATTAAATGTGTTTAAGCATTATGCATATTATTTTCAAGGCAAACCTGTTCCCAAAATTATAACGTATATTTCTGCATTTAACTACCAGATAATTACTGCCGACAGTGTTTTAGGAATAGGGTTGGATATGTATCTTGGAGAAAACAATGCAGCTATTTACGCATCACTTGATATTCCGAAATATATGTTTCGAAGGTTTACAAAAGATTATATTGTGAGTGATTGCATAAAAGGCTGGTTCCAGAGCGAATACGAGATAGATTCAGTAAAGTCAGAATTATTGAGCCAGATGATTTACCAGGGAAAGCTTTTGTACTATACTGATGTTTTAGCTCCCGGCATGGCTGACACCATTAAAACCGGTTACACAAAGGAACAGCTTGACTGGTGCGTAAAGAATGAATCAAACATCTGGGCATTTTTTATCGAGCAAAAATTATTGTACAGCACGGTGGTGCAGGAGTATGTAAAATTTATTAATGATGGTCCCACAACAAACGGGTTTCCGAAAGAATCGCCTTCGAAAATCGGGGCATGGATCGGCTGGCAGATTATTAAAGCATACATGAATAATAATCCTGACATGACACTTGAACCAATGCTCAAAGAAAAAGACGCACAGAAAATTTTAAATAACTCAAACTATAAACCTAAGAAATAGTTTAAAGTTTAAAGTTTGAAGTTAAAACCACCAATGAAAACTTTAGACTTTAGACTTTACACATTAAACTTTAATTATGAAAACATCCGACATAAAATTCACCATCTCTCTCAATGACCGCAATCATCCCGAAACCATTCAATGGGAAGCAAAAGATTCAGGTTCAGAAGGGGTTAAACCTTGCAAAGCTGTAATGATTTCACTCTGGGATTCACAGGATAACGGCACACTTCGCATTGATCTCTGGACAAAACAAATGATGGTTGATGAGATGCAGCGTTACTTTTATGAAACGTTTATAAGTATGGCTGATACGTATGAACGCGCCACCAATGAAAAAGAAATTGCCATTAACATCCGTGAATTTGCAATTCGTTTTGGTAAAGAAACCAAGGTGCTGAAATAGTTTAAACTTCAGATTTTAAACTTTAAACTCAGCACAAGTCGCTTCAATATAATTCAAAACATCTTCCCGTCCTTCGCCCGTTTCAGCAGATGAAATAAAATAAGTTGGAAGTGTTTCCCATGATTCCGAAAGTTTTTTCATAAAAGCAGAAACATTTCTGTGAGTTTTATTTTTTGTCTGTTTGTCAGCTTTTGTAAAAGCTAATCCAAAAGGAATTTGATCTTCTCCAAGCTGATTGATAAAATCCAAATCATTTTTTTGCGGATCAAGACGTGAGTCAATTAAAACAAAAACGGAAACGAGGTTTTTTCTGAACTTTAAATAATCATAAATCATCTGTTGCCATTCGGTCCTTTTTGCCTGCGAAATTTTTGCAAATCCATATCCCGGAAGGTCCACTAAATACCATTTATCATTAATTTTAAAGTGATTGATTGTTTGCGTCTTTCCCGGATTATTCGATGTTTTTGCAAGTTTCTTTTTATTTACCAGCATATTAATAAGAGAAGACTTCCCGACATTACTTCTTCCAATAAAAGCAAGTTCAGGAATTACCGGTGCAGGACATTTTTTATAATCGGTATTGGAGGTAATAAATTCTGCTGATGAAATTTTCAATTTAAAAGTGATAAGTGATCAATAAAATTGTAAACAAATCAGTTAGTTTTTTTGATAACAGTTACAACCTATTTTTATACGTTGAAATATGACGCTCTTTCTTCGTTTCATAAATATCCCCGATTGTCACAAGTATCCCGGTTTCTTCCACTTCGCCAAAGTGGTCATTCAAAGCAGTACCAAAGGTTTTCATGGTTGAAGAAAGATTCATGTAAGCATTAACAAGAGGCGGAATATTCTCATCAAGCTCCCGTACATGTTGGTTCAGCACGCGGTGCCCTTCCTTATAGGATAACCCTTTCAACTCTTTTTCAAATGCACTCATATCATGCATAATAGAAAGCGGTTTCAGCGGGCGAACTAAATTTTCTTTATCAGGAAAATAATAATTCATGAAACATAAAATCATGTCGCGCGCATCCCGGTTATAATGGAGATACATGGTCACCTTGCCAAATAAATATTTTATTTCAGGGTTGTCCACCACGATGGCACCAAGACCGTCCCAAAGATTATCCAGTGAAAATAGTCCTTTGCGGTTTTCAGAACTCGGCTGGTATTTAGGCTGGACAAACGAACGGCCCAATTCCATGGTGTAAGGAACATATTCGTTTAAAAATTTTTCCGAGAATTTAAACAGCTCCGTAGTTGCAAGCTGAACAATTCCATTTTTAACAGGAGCATCACAACATTTTATGAAACGATAACCTCCAACAATTTCCCTATCTTCAGGGTTCCAGACGATAAGTTGTTTGTAAGGCGCTTCTGCAACATCATATTCATCAACATCAATTTCTTTTCCGGTTCCGCCACCGGCAGCGCGAAAAGTTATTTCACGCAGCCGTCCAAGCTCCTCCATCACATTGGGAGAATCGTGATGCGAGATGATGTAAATAGTATTTGTGCCGTTATTTGTATTCCTGACAAACCTGCCATTAGCCAGTTCGGCTTCGAGTAAATTACGGTCAATGGCATCAACTACTTGTTTCATAAAAAAATGTCGCAGTAAAGATAGAAAAAGGTTTCAGGTCAAAGATAAAATGAACGAATATGAAAGCAAACAATAATTTTTCGTCCGATAGTTAACGGGATCATTTTTTCTCTTTCAGACAATTCATATTAATTACGTTAATTTGGCAAGTTTGAGCAAAAATCTTTAATAATGGGCTTCATTTTAATATTTTATTTTTAATGAGCTATTGCTTATGACGCTGATCTCTTACTGAAATTAATGAAAAGTTTTTATTTTTTATTTTTTTTATTTCTCCTTTTCCTTTCAATGTATCATTTTGATTTTTGGAAGAATGCAAATACTGTGACAAGGGCGGTTTTTGTTAAAGCAGTCGTGGATGACCGCACATTGAACGTTGATAAATATCATGATCAAAGTATTGACATTGGATATGTAAAAGGTCATTATTATTCCGAAAAGGCTCCCGTTCCGGCTTTGATGACTATGCCAATTTATTTTTTTTTAAAGAAGTTTGGTGTTGAAAATGTAAATGACCGACTTATTTATTGTATAGGAAATTTTGTTGCCGGATCGTTGCCTTTTGCTTTAATTGTTTTCATGACTTTTTTGTATATGCAGAAAGTAAATCCCGGTGCTCAAAATATTTTCCTGTCAACACTGCCTTTCTTTGGTTCCTTTATTTTTATATATTCGGGTACTTTTTTTGCGCATACTCTTACTTCCTTTTTTGTTTTGATGGGGTACGTTTTGCTTAAAAAAAAAGAAAATTATTTTTTGGCAGGAGTAGTATCTGGTCTGGCTGTGTTGTGTGAATATCCCGTAGTAATTATTGCTGTAATATGGGCAATCCAGATTTTTGCAAATAAAAACAAGTTAAAACCGCTCCTGGTATTCATTGCAGGAGGATTGCCGTTTGGAATTTTTTTGATGTTTTATAACTGGCTGCTTACAGGTCATCCATGGGAATTCATGTACAGTCATCAGCTCAATTTCCCGCGTAATGCTGAAAATTTAGGCTTCAGAATTGTTCCCGATTTAAAAATATTTGCAGAACTTTTATTCGGAATTTACAGGGGAATATTATTTTTTGCACCCGCTTTAATCTTTTTACTTATTATTTTTTTGCTTGATAAAAAGACTCAAAGAAATTATTTTTTTAAAGATTATCTCACCTTTCCCTGCTTACTTTATTTTGTAATCATCTGTTTTAACACCGCCTGGTATGGCGGATGGTGCTATGGACCAAGATATCTTTCTGCCATTGCTGTTTTACTTTTGTTTGAAGGAATTATGAAAATGAGCGATCAGCCTTTTTCCAGGAAAATATTTTTTTATCTGTTCTCAGGCGTAGGTTTAATTTTAGCTTATATGGCAAAGAGTACAGTTGTTTATTCTTTGCCGACTGAAGAAAAAAATCCTGTCTTTAATATTATTATTCCTGAATTTTTTAAAGGCAATTTTAACGAAAACAATTTACTGAGTCTTTTATTTGGCGCTGATCGCGCAACAGCGAATTTGCTTTGGCTGCCGCTGTTTTTTGCAGGACTGTATTTCTTTTATGCCTGGTTGAAACAAATAACATTAAAAAATATTTCTTTAAAATAAGTTATTGAATGAAAAAAGTCTTGAATATCAGGATTTCATTTTTTTCTTCTTTGTTCCTGTCACTGTCTGCAGTTTATTTCAGAAGACCTGACGCATTTACCAATCCGCAGTTCTGGGCTGAAGAAGGAAAGTATTTTTTCGCGGATGCGTATCATTCCGGCTTCTCCAGCTTGTTTAATACATGCAACGGATATTTTCAGTTGTTTCCTCGTTTGGTTGCCTGCCTGGTTC
>JBDSOU010000218.1:0-14763 GCA_039914625.1 Bacteroidia bacterium
AAGTGCCTTTTGAATATGCATGGCTAATTTTTTTACAGCCACAAAATTCCTTCCTTCTTCTTTTGCTTATCATCGTTTTAAAACTATTCTTTAACTGCTTATTGTTAATTTCGCAACAACTCTATTGTCAAATGCCTATTCCCAGCTCCTTTGCCTTCTGCATCATGAACTTAAAAGCTGCATCAAAATCATTTCGAATTTCTCCGTCTAAAATGGCCTCGCGGATGGCGCTTTTCAAAATACCCACTTCCCGTCCGGGTTTTAGGTTAAAAGTTTTTATGATGATTTCACCTGTTATGGGAGGTTGCCAATTCCGTACACGGTCATTTTCTTCAACTTCAATTAATTTTTGTTTTACCACTTCAAAATTCTTTGAATAGCGCCTTACTTTGTCTTCGTTCTTCGAAGTAATATCAGCCTGGCAAAGCGTCATGAGGTCATCCACATCGTTACCGGCTTCAAATAACAGCCTGCGGACTGCTGAATCGGTCACCACACTTTGCGCAAGCACGATAGGACGCAAATGAAGCAGCACCAATTTTTGCACGTACTTCATTTTTTCATTCAGCGGCAGCTTCAGCTGTTTAAAAATTGCAGGCACCATGCGTGAGCCTTTGTCTTCATGCCCATGAAACGTCCAGCCCAGTTGGGGATCGTAACGTTGTGTCAATGGTTTGGCAATGTCGTGCAAAACAGCAGCCCAGCGCAGCCACAGGTCTTTAGTCATTGCAGAAATATTATCAAGCACTTTAAGTGTATGATAAAAATTATCTTTATGCGACTGCCCGTTTATTTTTTTTACACCCTGTAACGCTGCCATCTGCGGAAAAATAATCTGCAGCAACTGCGAGTCGAATAATAGCTTAAATCCCGTGGACGGCAGAGGCGACAAAATAATTTTATTCAACTCATCGCTTACCCGTTCCATAGAAATAATTTTTATGCGTTCGCGATTTTTTTTAATTGCTTCAAAAGATGCTTTGTCAATAGTAAACCCTAACTGTGATGCAAAACGAATGGCCCGCATCATCCGCAACGGATCATCAGCATAGGTAGCATCGGGATCGAGCGGAGTTTTAATTATTTTTTTTTCCAGGTCATCCAGCCCGTTAAAAGGATCAATGAGCATTCCGAAATTTTCCGGTGAAAGACTTAAAGCAAGGGCATTAATGGTAAAATCCCTGCGTTTCTGGTCGTCTTCGAGGTTGCCCGGCACCACAGAAGGCTTGCGTGAATCTTCGCGATAAGATTCCTTCCGCGCCCCTACAAATTCAATTTGAAACTCATCAAACTGAAGCATAGCTGTTCCGAAATTTTTGAAAACAGTTACCATTGTATCCTTGCCGATTTTTTTTGCAACTTTATTTGCCATGTCAATTCCGTCACCAACTACAACAATATCTATATCTTTTGAAGGGCGTTCAAGAAAAAGATCTCGCACAAATCCACCGATTACATAAGCACGGATATTTTCACGAGCGCAAATTTCAGATGTAATACTGAATACAGGATGGGATAAATGTTTTTTCAATGTTAGTATGCAATTTTCAATGACCAATAATCAATTTTCAAAAAAGTAATAATCAATAATTAATGAAATTATTTTCTCAAAAATTTAAACTCTCCTTTTAACCCGATTTGCATGATAACAGAAGGTCTCCCGATTTTGTTTTTTTCGTGAGGCAAATTTATCACATAATCCACCTGAGATAAAATATTTTCATGAATTTCATTGAACGAAAGAGGTGTTTCTTCACCACTGATATTGGCAGAAGTTGACACAATTGGTTTTCCGAATTTGCGTAATAACGCAATGCAGAAATTATTTTTTACAATCCGTATTGCAA
This sequence comes from Bacteroidia bacterium, assembly GCA_039914625.1. GTDB lineage: Bacteria > Bacteroidota > Bacteroidia > AKYH767-A > OLB10 > DATEMK01. The sequence continues at coordinate 1,848 of JBDSOU010000218.1, forward strand.
CTGTGCCATCATTGCTGATAATATTTTTGGCAAAATGCATTGCACCGGAATAGACAATTGTCAAAGGTTTTTCGCTGTACTCTACCAAGTCCCATGCCTGGGAGGGAACATCTCTTATATATTTATTTAATTTTTCAGGAGCATCTAACAATACAATAAGGCTTTTTGATTCCTCTCTTTTTTTTATTTCGAAAACTTTTTTTACCGCGGCTTCATTCGTTGCATCGCAGCCAATTCCCCATATTGTATCAGTAGGATATAAAATTGTACCTCCTGATTTTAATACTTCAAAAGCTTTCTGTACTTCCACTTTTATTATTTCGTCAACCATTACATATCAAATTTTACAAGATCATCTTTTATTACAATACTATAAGCACAATTGAAATGACCCAGCGGGCATTTTTTGAATCCATGCAATCCGCACGGACGGCAATCTAATTTTAATTCTGTTTCCACAATTTTGAATTTTTCTGACAGCGGACCAAATCCGAAAGCGGGAATGGTTGAACAGAAAAAAGCAGTAACCGGAGCATTCATTGCCGAAGCGATATGCTGCGGTGCTGAGTCATTCACATAGTTCATTGCTGCATCTTTCATCAAAGCAGCAGTTTGTAGCAAAGAAATTTTTCCGGCAAGGTTTATACTATTTTGATTTTCAGATTTTTTGAGAATTTCATTGCACGAATCTACATCATCCAGGCCGCCTAATAAATAAATAGTACACCCGGAGTTAATTTTTTTTATAAGTTCCAGCCACTTTTCTTCGGGCAACTGTTTTGAGAACCATACAGAAGTTGGTGCAATACAAACATATTTTTTTGATTTGTACTGCTGCATTGCTGCAAAATCGTTTTCTGAAGGATAGAGTTTAGGGTTATGAAAACTTTCATCAGTCAGATTTTTAATCAGTTCAAGATTCCGTTTCACTTCATGTTTTCCATCGCCAATCGTATGCTTCACCTTTTCGGTAAAGGAAAATGAAAAAGGATTTTTGTCAAACCCGTTTTTAATTTTTGCACCCGATAAAAAAGTAATAATTCCGCTTGAAGCAAACCGCTGAAGATTTATTACTGCATCATAGTTTCTTTTTCGAACTGTAGTAATAATTCTTACAAGATTCAAAAACTTGTTTTGCTTTTTATCCCACACAAGAACACGATTCAGAAGGGGGTGGTTTTCCAAAAGTTTTTCGTTTCCTTTTCTAAGCAGGAAATCAACGGTTGAACCAGGATAAAATTTTTTTAATTTTTCAATTAACGGTGTTGCTAAAATAACATCGCCTATAAAAGCAGTTTGTATGATGAGGAAGTTCAATATTCAATATCTAATTATCAATTTTCAATTACTAATTACCAATTACCCAATTTCAAAATCAAACTAAAATTGAAAATAGGAATTTGAAATTTGAACATTTTATACAGCCACATTATGTTCTCTTAACGATTCATTTAAAGAAGTCTTCAGATCGGTTGACTCTTTACGTTTACCGATAATCAATGCACACGGAACGTTATAATCGCCTGCCGGAAATTTTTTTGTATAACTTCCGGGAATTACCACAGATCGTGACGGAATAACGCCTTTAAATTCTATTGGATTTTTTTCAGTCACATCAATAATTTTTGTGGACATAGTGAGCACCACATTGGCACCGAGCACTGCTTCCTTTTCCACTCTCACACCTTCGACAACAATGCACCGCGAACCGATGAAACATCCGTCTTCAACAATTACAGGCGCTGCCTGTACCGGTTCCAACACTCCTCCTATTCCCACACCGCCACTGAGGTGCACATTTTTCCCGATTTGTGCACAGGACCCTACCGTGGCCCATGTATCTACCATTGTACCTTCATCCACATAAGCACCAATATTAACGAACGAAGGCATAAGGATTACACCCCTTGCAAGATAAGAACCATAACGAGCCACAGCATTTGGAACTACACGTACACCCAACTCTTCAAAATTATTTTTAAGAGCGATTTTATCATAGTATTCAAACGGACCTGCTCCCATTGTTTTATTAGGCATGATGGGAAAATAAAGAATTATTGCCTTCTTGACCCATTCATTAATTTTCCATCCGTTTTGCAATGGTTCAGCTATTCGAAGCTTTCCTGCATCAAGCTGTTCAATAACTTCTTTGATGGCATTTTGAACCAGGTTATCTTTCAACATCAAACGGTCAACCCATGCTTTTTCAATTATTTCCTGCAACATAAAAATGTTTTGGAACAAAATTAGGAAAAGGTTTGGGGTTTCGGGTTTAAGGATTGAGGTTTACTTCCGCATCATGCTCTGATCACTTTTTCAAAACGCTCGAAAGATCAGGGCTAAAGGAAATTATTAACTTTGGAGCGAAATATGGGAAGAATAATAGCCATTGATTATGGAACCAAACGTACGGGAATCGCGGTAACTGACCCTGAAAAAATTATTGCAACCGGCTTGACCACTGTCCGTACTCATGAGTTATTCAGCTTTCTTGAAAAATATTTAATTGAAAATAATGTGGAGTGTTTTGTTGTGGGTGATCCCAAACAGATGAATAATAGTGCTTCTGAATCTGCAAAAGCGATAAACGATTTTGTTATAAAGCTGAAAAAAAAATTCAATGAAATTCCTGTAAAAAGAATAGATGAAAGGTTTACTTCTAAAATGGCAATGCAAGCCATCCGCGATTCAGGCTTAAAAAAATCGGACCGTCAAAAGAAAGAATTAGTGGACATGGTGAGTGCAACTATAATGTTACAATTTTATATGGAAACTGCAAACCATTAACCATAATCAATAGTTAATTAACAGTAATCATCATTCATCTATAAAATGATTTATCCTATCGCGGCTTACGGACTACCTGTTTTAAAAAAGCGTGCAAAAGCAATTAATAAAGATTATCCCGGGTTGGAGCAATTGATAAGCGACATGTATGATACCATGTATTTTTCACAAGGAGTTGGTTTGGCTGCTCCGCAAATTAATTTATCCATCCGCTTATTTGTTACAGACGGAACTCCATTCAGAAATGAAGAGCCTGGGTTGGAAAATTTTAAAAAAGTTTTTATTAACCCGGAAATCATCACTGAAGAAGGCGATGAATGGAAATTTAACGAAGGATGCCTCAGCATTCCCGGCATACGGGAAGATGTGGAACGAAAACCACTTTTACACTTAAAATATTTCGATGAAAATTTTGAACCACATGATGAGTATTTTTCCGGCATTGCCGCACGAATTATTCAGCATGAATACGATCATATCGAAGGAATATTATTTGTTGACCACTTATCTTCTTTTAAAAAACGTTTGCTTAAAGGTAAGCTCAATGATATTTCAGCCGGTATTGTTGATGTAGATTATAAAATGAAATTCGCAGTGAAAAAATAAAATGAAATTGTGAATTTGAGGATACCAGAAAAGTAAAATTTCCAACTTCTAATTTCTAACTTCCTGTTTCTGTCATGCTAATTTACCTTCTTGGTTTTATGGGTAGCGGGAAAAGTACTATAGGGAAGCAGCTTGCAAAAAAATTAAAGTTTGAATTCATAGATTTTGATGAGCTTATTGAAGTACAATCCGGGAAAAAAATATCTGAAATTTTTAAAGGTGAAGGCGAACAGGCATTTCGGAATACCGAAACAGAAATTTTAAAAAGCATTTCCGGTTTTAAAGATACCGTGGTTTCCACCGGGGGCGGCACTCCATGCTTTTATGATAATATGAATTTGATGAAGGTAACCGGAATTACTGTTTACATACGCATGTCTGCCGGAAGCCTCTTTCACCGTCTTGCACAATCAAAAACAAAACGTCCGCTGATTGCAGGATTATCTGATTTAAAGCTAATGGATTTTATAATGGATGTGCTTCCCGAGCGTGAACAATTTTATATGAAGGCACATCATATTGTTAAAGGCGAAAACCTGAAAGCAGAGAAAATACTTGAATTGCTAAAAAAATAAAATTCAGAAAAAAAATCCAAGTCCCGTTCAATAATCAATTGTCTCTTCCGTTGAATCCACCGGCACTGACTCCATCGGCAAAATAAACTGCAATGCCGCACCGTTCAATTTAACTGTGGGTTGTAAAGAATCAAATTCTGCTTGTGATATCTTTTCTTTTTTCAGCAGATGATTTGCAATAAGCCTGTAATAACCTTCAATGAATGGCTTCAGATTTCCGAGTGAATCAAAAGAATATTTGAAATATTTAGGATGCGGAATAATGCTTGTTAGATAAATGCTTTCTGCAAGGTTTAAATCCAGAGGGCTTTTTCCAAAATAAAAACGCGCTGCTTCATTAACACCATAAACGTCAGGTCCCCATTCAATGATGTTAAGATATACTTCATACATTCGGTCTTTACTCACGATGTAATTATTTTCAATAAGCCAGACAATCAATGCTTCTTCAATTTTTCTTGAAACCGTTTTATTTCTGCTCAGGAAAACATTTTTTACCAATTGCATGGAGATGGTACTTCCACCTCTCAGAAATCTTCCTGCTTTTACATTCGTTGCAATAGATTCGCGGAAAGCATCTTCATTAAAACCACGATGAACGTAAAAAGCACCATCTTCAGAGGTTAACACAGCATTTTTAAGTTTGTCGCTTATCAGAGCAATTGGAGTAAAATGTGGGTTTTCCACGCCTACCAGAAATGTACGCACGGGTCCTTTGTCATTATAAGCAGTATATAAAAAACTGCCATTAATTGAAGAAAATTTTTCTGCTCCGTATCTTATTATTCTGAAATCATGCTTTTTTAATTCCGATTCAAATGTGAGGCTGTCCGGATTTCCTTTGTTTATTATAAAATCAAGATGGTAGCTCAAATCACCCTTGGTTTTAATCCCTTCAAGAGTTTTAAACATTCCTCCCGGCAAGGATTCAAAAAAATTTGTTGAAGATGTTTCAGCCATATCCACTTTGAGAGAAAATGTTTTTCCACTATCGCGGTCATAATAAAAAGAAAAGTCGAACAGAATTTTATTTATTCCCAGATAAGAGGACGTATCAAAACCTATCTTGCTGTGATCAGCAAACAAATGCCCTTTAAATGAGAGAGAATCAAAATTTACATTTTCTTCCCCGATGCGCCAATGATTAACCTTCAGATTTTTAAAGCGACATGAAAGATCCATCATGAGCTTATTATTTTCAAAGCTGTAAGAATTCATGAATACCGAAAATGAATCAAGCATATATTTAAAGCCGATTTGCGAAGAAATCACCGGAACCAGCTTTTTCATTTCATTGCGTGATGCAACATTGCATTGAATGGTTCTTGCCTTCCGGTCAATGACTCCGTCAATATCCCAGTTTACAGGCTTTTCAAAAGAATTGTCAACTATCATCATATTAAATTCTTTACTTCTCAAAAAAAGACGGGGAACTATGAAATGTCTTTTTTCTTTATTATCAATATAATCTGCTGTTAACCTGTTAACCGTTAGCTCTGCCGAAAAGAAGTTAAAAATTTTGTCAAGTAAATTATTAATAAGAGTTCCATATCCTATGGAGGTATGTTGAATACTATCAGGGTCAGCTTCCTTCTTTTTTCCTTTCAGGAATACAGAATAATTGTCAGCGCTGTCTTTTTTAACAAGCGAAATAGAAATTGTATCAGCTGAAAGATTTTTATAAGGAAGTCTGCCTGAAATTAATTTTAAAAAAGAAATATCTGCTTCAATATGCTGCGCTTTCATCAATGTATCTGAACCATCAGGAAATAGTGAAATGCGATCAAGATTAACTGAAGAAAAACTTGAAAAATAAGAATCACCGATAATTAATTGTGCATTATATTTTGATTTGATTTTATCCTCTGCCTTCTGCAAAACATAATGCAGCGCCACATTTCTGAAAAGAAAATAACTGGTTAATAACAGGATTGAACCAATAATAAAAAACGTAACAACCTTGCGCATCATGGAGAACAAAAGTAGCAAGTATCCCCGAAAAACTCGGGACAGGCAGGCATCAGCACAACCCGTAACTTAAACAAAAAACCTATTTTACAATATCGATCATTCCATACCCTTCATCGGTAAGCACACCCATGCCGACTTCCCAAATGTATTTGTGCACATCATTGTGCGCATGAAGCGTAAATGGAAGCAGGTAGCCCATCATTGTATGACCGGAAACAGATTTGTAAAAACGAGCGAATTTTTTTCCTGTCGTATTAATTTTATTCACATAATCCTGATCGGGCATAAATTCAAACTCAGCAAAGTCATTGAGCTGCGATTCGGTATAACCTGCTTTTTCCATGCGATCGAGAACATCATTATAAAGTATATCTGAAAACTGGTGCGAAGTCGGATCGGTCTGCTCCTGCGATTTATCTGCTTCTTTATTGGGATCAAATAATATAAGTGGAGAAATACACAAGTACCGCATCTTGGTTTGAAATAACGGATCCGGAATAATATCATAATTTTTGGGTACGAGGTTCATTTTACCCACGGTCAAGTAAGGGCGTTCGAAAATCATTTTTATGACTTGGTCAAGGAATTCTTTGTTTTTGCCGGAAATAACCAAGGTCACCTTGGATGACAGCATTCTCATAAACCCGTTCATGATTTTTGAGGTTCCTTTTAGTGAACTGAAATTCCACAAAGATTTATCAGTGGTCAGTGTTTCAAAGAAAGGAGTCAGTGAATCGGTCAGTAACTTCTGGTGATGAAGCGGAATGGAATTCGCTGAAGTGTGGTCCCTTAAAAAAGAAATTTTTACTCTCATGGTTTTAAAAAATTTAAATGGTGGATATAAAATTATATGGTTATGCTTCTGGGGTGAAAGCTATTGAAGTCAAGAGAAAACATATTGAAAAAAACAAAAATATTTTTAATTATTACTGGAAAATTAAATGAAGTTATCGGAGGTAATTTATTTTTCGATTCAAATATAATTCTTTTTATTTATCATACAAATAAAAAGCCGGTATTTTTATATCCTTTGATCCCTTAGTCTTGTACTGTTGATCTAATAAAAAATGTATCGGCAATGCAAAAATAGAATAATAATCAAATAAGCAAATTTTTTTAAAATTTTTTTTTCGCAGGCGTGGTTATTTCTTAGCGGCTAAATTAAAAAAGTAAACCGGAAAAAAAATTTCAGAATTTTCCGGTTTATCTGATGGTGGGATAATACTTATTTTGAAATCAGAATTTTTTTATTCAACACCTTATCTTTGTTTTCTATTCTTAAAAAGTAAACGGCTGAACTAAGTTGCGTTGTATTTAAAACGATTTTGTTAAACCCTTTGGTGATGCTGATTTTTTCCGAATTGATTAATTTGCCTTCCATGTTAAAAATGGTGATCTTCACATTTTCAGCCGCTGGTGAATTCACTACAAGTGCAGGTTGCGTTGGATTATCAAATAAATCAACAGAAAGGATATCGCTTTCAAAACAATTTTTTACCTCAGTTACAGCTGAAATAATGGAAGTGCTGCCATTAAAATCTGTTTGTTTGAGCCGGTAATAGTTGATAGTTTCAAGAGGATTTTTATCTGTAACAGAATATAGCTGAGCGGAGGTAGTGTTTCCCGAACCTCTGACTTCCGCTAAAGTTGTAAACTCACTATTGTCTATACTTTTTTCAACAGTAAAGGACTTACAATTTTCTTCGCTTGCGGTACTCCAGTTCAATACAACTTCTTTACCGCTGCATTGTCCTTTGAAATAAAGCAGTTCTACGGGTAACGGGCTTAAGATATCGGCAAGCGTCCACCAGGTATTTTGAGCGGTCAATCCCATCACGTTTGTACCTGTTACCTGTGTGCTTTGCGCTCCCTGTAAAGGAAATTCCCATGACAAGAATGGCTGTATCCATCGTTGTGCTCTCGGATTTGGAATACCGGTTGCTTCAGCGGCAGTACATCTGTAGTAAACATTGGCGGCAGTTAACGCACCGGGAACAATCATTTCCCAGAAACGATCAACAGTCATTCCGCTGTTATCAAGACCAGTGGTGAGATTATTGACATGTGTTACTCCGGGAGGATATGGCAGGTTTGCCGGATTGGTAGGATATGTTGCAACCACAAGATTTCCTGTTGTTCCTACTGTAGGGGCAAATGTGAATGGAATCACCACAGGGGCAACTGTACCAAAAGGAATTACATAATTACTTCCTGTGCTTGCCCCGATATTCCATTGAATTTCTCCGAAAGGTGAAGCAGTACTTTCGCTTCTTACGTTTCCTGTTCCTACAGCGGTTATTCCTGTGGCAGCATTGTTATCAATGATAAATCTTTTTTGATTTAAAATTAATGTTGTGTTATCAACCGTAAGCGTATTGTTTACTTCACAATTTGTTATTTGCAAGGTACGGTTGGCGTTTTGCACATAAAGATTTTCAAATTCTGTCAATCGTGTTCCGGTAATGTCTGAAGCAACAGTGCCATTGAGGTACACTGTACCCCAGGGTGCAGCGGTATTGTTGATGAATACATTGTTGCCGGCTGCATTGTTAATCCAATTGCCTTCTACATACATATTTCCGTTAAGATCAATTTTTCCATCGCTGCCGGCAGTGGTCTGGTTGGTGTACATGCCGAGTGCATCGCCATCTATGTAAACATTAGCTCCGGTTGTAATTACTATCGTAGCACCGTTATTAATAATTCCCTGCGCAAGTAATGAGCTGTCAGTTGCTATAATAGCAAGCAATGAAAAAAATAAAATAAACCTTGGTTTCTTTTCCATAGTAATATAAGGAAATTTATTTCTTCTTTAATATTTCAGGCTGAGTTGTTTTATTTTTCAGATCTTTATTTTTTGTTGCGCTTTGCATCTGAACATCCTGAACATCACTAAGAGTTGTAACATCATTGCCGGCCTGTAATTCAGTACGCGGGGCGGCAGCGGGACCGGGGATAAACCGCAATGAAGAATAGTGCGATACCGTTCCGTCATTCAACGTTTCGTCAGCGCGGTTAGCTGATACAGTCCAAATAAAAGGAGTATTTGAATTTCCGTTTTGCAATTCAATAACATCAAATCCATTTGCTGTTTCGTTGGTAACGTACACGCCTTTGCAATCACCTCTGAGCTGAACAAAAACACGTAGCGGATGAGCTTCGCTCACTACAATATTTTTGGATAATATCGGATCTAATGTAATGTGTACACTTCCGTTTGTTAACTGACCTTGTCCGTAATCCTGAAATAATGCTTCAGGAGCTTCAGGACAAACTAAATTTACATTCTGGTTATTTACATCCTTAACAATAGTAGCAACCAGCCCGTTTCCGTTAATTTTATATGCGATACCCGCTGCACTGATGGCGCCCACATAGGCAAAGGAAGCTCCGGCATTGCAATCAAAATAACCACCTGACCGTGTGGCTGCTGCCGCAGAAGTAGCCCATCCAACGACTCCAGTATTGGTGCTGCTTCCTGAAATTGCCGACCCTGTTCCTCCAAGGGTAAAAAGACCGGCCCCGTTGCTGGTGATTAATGCACCTGTACTGTTTGCAGCCGTTGCACGTGAAAAAGTTCCCACGCTGGTTCCACTTATTGCTGCACCGCTACCTGCAGCGAGATATTGTCCGGCAGCATTATTTCCAACCACTAAAATTCCTGTTCCGCTTGCATTACTGTTAACAGCCTGCATTCCAAAACCCGTAAGTGAGGCAGAAGAGCCATAAACTCCTGTTGCAGGACCGCTGGTGATGGCAGTATTTGAAGAACCTCTTACCCCGATTAGTGTACCTGTTGTTGCCGCAGGGCCGTTAGCCTGCCCGTAAACTCCATAAGCTGCTGTACCTGCTCCCGGGTTTGCAAGCGCAGTATTGGTAATTCCTAAAATAGCTAATCCATTGACTGATGCTGATTGTCCCTGAACTCCGACTGCGTTGCCGGTGGCAAATGCATTGGTGCCAAATACTCCAAGGCCTGCCGCTAAATTTGCATCGCCTTCGACACCGCGGTTGACGGCATTTCCGTAAACGCCAATGCCTGTTCCGGTGTTTTCTCCGTAAACGCCAATGCCTCCTGCAGCACTATAACCATTGACAGCAAAGTTGCCGATAGCGCTTGTGTTGGCAGTACCATTAGTTGTTCCGCTTGCATAAGCTGAAAATACATCGCCTGCATTAGCTCCTACTACAGTATTGTTTACAATTACTTCGCCTGTTCTTAAAACACGCATGCGTTCATTAACAGCTGCGGCACCGTTAGTTTTAATAAGAAAATCTTCGTTGACGAGGGTGCCGATAAAATTATTTGCAGCAGTAACGTTGTTGTTTCCTGTGATGAGCCATCCGCCTCTGCCTTCAAGATATACCCAATTGGGAACTACTGTGGTGCTGATGTTATAATAAAATCCTTCGAGGTTTGCTCCCACTACATCGGTTTGGTAAACCAATAGTCCTTGAGCGGCTGCCGGAAGCGGGTTCATTGCAAGCCGCTGCGCATTGGTAACTCGCGGAGTTAATAATCCTTTCGCCTGGGCAAGGCCCGTGATGCCGTCAATGTCGAGCATGGCTGATGCATTGGGAACGGCTGCTGTAGCTCCTATTTTTGCATTTTGGGCTGTTGAAAGCTGTGCATAAAATAATGCGATGAAAACAAATAATGCTTTCTTAAAATCCTGTTTTCTGTTGTTGTTTGAAAACGCGTAAATAATTTTCATGGGGATATTAGATTATAATTCAGAACAAATGTATGAACAAATTTCCGGAATTACCAAATTTATTTGATAAAATAGCTTTCAGGGCTTTTTGCCTAATCCTTTTGTATAATAGACAGGACAAAGGTTTTGAGGTCGCTGCCATTTTTTTCACGGAATTCTTTTTCAAATTCTTCTTGGTTTTTTCGGTATCGGGAATTAGATAAAAACCATGTATTGTCCGGAAACTTTTCTTTTTTAAAATCGAATGTATAGTCCTTCTTTGTATAAAAGAGTTGTTTATTCAGTTCGAGCATGATTTGGGTGATGGTTTTATATTTCAAAAAAAGTTTTTCATTCACCGAAAGGGTTGTTGTTTCAAAGGACCGGTACAAACTATCGAGGCGGGAAGTACCTTTTAAAAACTGGTTTCCGTAAAGCTCTTCGTCTGCTTTATAATGGCGGTAGTCTTCCAACTGTTTTGAACCGGCTCCGTATTTATAAATCAAAAATCTTTCAGCGCCTTTTTCTCCAACGAAAGTGGCGAGGTTTTCATTATAATCAACGCTGCTTGGCAGGTAAACTGTGGCATGGGTGAGTTCGTGAATGATGGTTTCGGCAATGCGTCCAACTGGACGTTTTAAAAAGTTGGAAAGCACAGGGTCTTTAAACCAACCTAACGTGCTCCAGCCCCCTGTTGGTGAAAGATCGGTATCTAATCCTTTTTTATCGAGCATTTTCTTTTCGCGTTCTCCGTTTTGACGGATGAAAAATCCTTTGTAGGAAACATTGCCGAGAAAGGGAAAATACCATTGATATGCTTTTAATGCGAACGGTTCGCTGGCGGTGAGCACCCAGAGGACGGGTTTATCGTACTGGTCGTAAAAGGTGGTGTAGTTATCGGTTTGTTTTAACCCGAGCGAATCAACAGCAAACTTTTTTATTTCGGCAATAAGCGGCAGTTTGTTTTTGTAAATTCCTTTGGTTGTTGGATTTTTTAAGACTTCTTTTATTGGTCGGGCGCGCATTACTATATGAATCTGCCCTTTTAACTGATCAATTCCATAGGAAATTAATTTAATATTCCAGAGGACGAGGATGATTGTTAAGAAAAGTAACGTTCTTAAAATTCTTTTGAACCATTTCATGATGGGCAAATATATTGAAGATTGATAAATGATCAATGATCAAATTTCAATGATCAAAATTCAAATTCCAATGCTAAATACTCCCGAAGGGGTTTTGAACCATTCGGGTAGTACTTTATTTGGTTTAACCAAAAGTATTAAACTAACTATTACTTTGCACCCCCAAATTGACCAGTGCTGTACTGGAATACTCCTGCGAGGTGTTAATTGCCCAGAAACTTTTTCAATAGTTGATTTCTACAGTTACAGTATCTTTTAATGGGGCATTGATTGTAAAAGAAGAATCACTTATTGAGGTATAGTTTCGTTTTAAATTCCATATAATAAAATTATCTCCTGATACTACAGAAGCGATAATTAAAGTATCGCTGGCTGATCCGGGTGGAACGGTGAGCAAATCAGTGTAATAACATGTATAGGGGATATTTTCAGCAGACAATGCAAAATTATCAGTGGAAAAAACAGGTGGCTGATTGATTAAATGAAATTTTATGAATGCGCTTCTTTTTTTTAATATAATCTCATTATAATTGTTGGAACTAATAATAGTATGGGTAAAATCGCCACTGCAATACTCATCATACCCGGGTTTTAATACTCTTATCTCTGTCAGATAGGGGGAGTAGCTGGCATATTCAATGCAAACACTTCCAGTCGCATCAGTGCTGACGTAGTAGTTAGCGGTTGTCGCTATCTGAGGGTTCTGGCTGTCTGACGTATATAAAGTAAACGAGGTTACCAAGGGTTCACCTGTTATTTCGTCTTTTACAATAAAGCATACTGTAGGATCTTTACTTCCTGAATCGCTTTTCTTGCAGGATTGAACGATAAAACAAATTGTGACGAGATATAGAACAGGAATTATTTTTTTCATGGTAACCATTTCCGGAATTTTTGTTTCAAACAATGAAAATATTTTCTATACGCGAATCCAAAAGTAATAAAAAAAAAAGACTGCCTTACGGGACAGTCTTTAGACGACAGAAAAGGTAGAGATTTTTTTATGCATTAACGGTTTCGCTAACGGGTGCAGGAATGATGAAGCCTGAGGGCTGAATGATATAGCTGCGCGTAACTGTAGATCCGCGTTTTATTTCGATGAAACCTGTGTTGATATGCTGCGAACCGGAAGTTATAG
>JBDSOU010000089.1:0-11630 GCA_039914625.1 Bacteroidia bacterium
GCACATGCACCCATTGCAATTACATATTTCGGATCAGCCATTTGATCGTATAATCTTTTTAAGACGGGAGCCATTTTATTTACAATAGTTCCTGCAATAATGATCACATCAGCTTGTCGCGGTGAAGCACGTGCAACTTCAAAACCAAAACGAGAGAAATCATATTTCGCAGAAGCAACCGACATCATTTCTATTCCGCAACAACTGGTTGCAAATGTGAGAGGCCATAAAGAATTGGAACGAGCCCAATTAATGATGTCATCCAGTTTGGTTGTGACAACATCAACTCCGGCAGCATTGTGAACCTTTCCCGGAAAAACAGATTGAGTCTGAATATTTTTTTCTTCACTCATGCTCTTAAATATTTCGAAATTCCTTTAAACCCATTTCAAAGCTCCCTTTTTATGTGCATACAAAAATCCCATAAAGAGTATAAAAATAAAGACTAAAATTTCTACGAAAGCAATCCATCCTAATTTCTTTACAACCACAGCCCATGGATATAAAAAAACAAGCTCAACATCAAATATTAAAAAGATAAGAGCGAATAAATAATATCCTACATTAAATTGAACCCATGAAGGTCCAACTGTGGGAATACCACATTCATAAGCTTCACCTTTTGCCTTGTTTTTGGTTCCCCTGACAAAAATTTTTGCAACCATTATTCCGCCAGCGGAAAATGCAATTGCAGCAATTATTAAGATAATCAGTGATGATGCTCCCATTTTTATTCTTCAGAATGTTGCAAACATAAAAACATTGCCCGAAGTTAGAAAGAATTATTTCGTAATATTATTAACCTGATTGATTTTAATTTGGAAAAACATATTTAGTAAATTGCCACAGATTCACAGATTAAATAACAAATCCAAAAATAAATCTGTGAATCTGTGGCAATAAAAAATAAAAAAAGAGGATTCATTTGAATCCTCTCATACTAACCACTGTGAAGAATAAAGAACGAATATTATTTTTGTTCGTTTGGTTGGCTGCTGTCCGGCTTTGTTTCCTGTTCAGCAGGTGAAGGCTGTGCTTGTTGGCTCTTGTGGTTTTTCATCTGCTCCCTTCGTTGAGCTTCCATGGTTTTAAATTTTTCAAACTGGTCTTTCGTTAAAATTTGTGACATGGATTTCTCTAATTCCTCATGCGCGGCTTTTCTTTTTTGATCACCACTCTCAATTTTTTGCAGGTTCTCAAGGTAAGTCGCTTTCACTTTTTCTGACTGCTCATTTGAAAGAGAAAGTTGTTGTTTTAAATGAGCTGTCATCCGCTCGGCTTTTTGTTCAGGTGTAAATTTTGGAGTTTGAGTGCTTGCATCCTGAGCTCCTACAAGGTGTGTAATAAATAAGGCGGCAATAAACACCATTCCTTTAATCAATTTGTTTTTCATAATGTTGTTGATTTTTGAGTAAGACCTAAGCGAATTAGAAAAGTTTAAAGCCCGCCAAAATATTATTCGAAAATATTTTTTGCCTTTTGCACGTGGCTTTTATTTTTCTTAATCATCTCCTTTAAACTTGTCTTTACCAATTCGCCCATGGAGTGGCATTTCAAAAATGTTTTGTTTTCATAATGTTCCGCAAGGCTTTGTTTTAGTAAATTCGTTTTCGCCTCATCCGAAATGGTATCATGAGCCATGCAATCAAGCAAATCTTTTGTCATGTAACGTGTGGCTTTAATTCTTTTGGAGACCAGGGTCTGTTCTTCAAACTGGTATTGAAAAACAGTTTCAGGAGTCATGTGCTTTATGCAAAGCTGCACGATCGCATTGTTCTCTTTAAAAAATTGCGGAAGGTACAATGACTTTTTTCCCTCATAACACTGCTGGTCAAAATCAATGGCGCGGATGCGGTAATGTACTTCTTCAAAATCAGGTGTAATATCAACCACATAATTATAGGCGCGCATATCACCGAGCAAACGAATAAAACAACGTTCATTAAATTTTACAAACTCTTTTGCAATACGTATTTCATTAAAATCTTTATCATGCAAATTATTTTTTATGAATTGATCACCCGGAATTCCAGCAATGTGTTCTTCAATCAGCGTGTCAATGTAAACAAAATAGCTGATGCGGTTAGGCGAAAGAATGTGCTCCAGCTCCAACCCGTAAATGCGAGAAGCATCAGCCTGCTTCACATAGAAATAATCGAAGTTGTCATTAAAATTATTCACAATGCGTACACGAAAAGGATTCGAATTTCCGAATGTGCAGTAATCCACTCGTTCCACGTACAAATGTTCCATCACCGAAATATCTCCTCCTGTTTTCAGCAATGCATAAATTCCGGTTAATGCTTTGTTGAGTTGCTGCATGTCGGTTTGCGAATAAAAAACACTTTCCCATAATGTATCTTTTCCCTTTCGGTCATAAAGTGGAATCGCGTTTTCATAACGCAGCAAATCTTTATAATGAATGGTGATTTTGGATTCGCGTCCGTAATACCGCAGATATTTTCTCAATTGTTGATTGACAGGAAATATCGGTTTCTTTTTGGAGATTGTATTTGACATGAGACAAACCTACTGGATTTTTTTTGATTGACAGAAACATTGAATGCAACCAGGGAAATCCTGCAAACTATATTGAACAACACCTCCATCTCAGGTAACGACCCATTGAAACAAGTTGGATTGGATGTTTCATTCCTTAACTCAGGAATTTATTTTTATTAAATCTGGAAAAGTAAAATCGTATGAAAATGGGAAAAGAGAAAATCAATCAAAGATTCAAAATCTCTTGACGAATTGTTAAACTTTTACCCCTATTTCACCTTTATTGAATGTCCCATCTTATCTCTCTTTGTTTCAAGATAAAGTTTGTTGTGCATGTTTGATTGGATTTCCAAAGCAACATTTTCAACAATTTCCAGACCATAGCCGATCAAGCCTGCTCGTTTAGTTGGATTGTTAGTCATCAAACGCATTTTGGTAACTCCGAGGTTTCGTAAAATTTGTGCTCCTACTCCATAATCGCGTTCATCCATTTTAAAACCGAGTTCAAGATTTGCTTCCACGGTATCCATTCCTTTTTCCTGCAGATTGTAAGCTTTTAATTTATTGAGCAAACCAATGCCGCGTCCTTCCTGGTTCATATAAACAATCACACCTTTGCCTTCTTCTTCAATCATCTGCATGGCGCGGTGCAATTGTTGTCCGCAATCACAACGACACGAACCAAAAATATCTCCCGTGAGGCAAGATGAATGTACACGAACAAGAATCGGATCATTCTTTTTCCATTCTCCCTTATATATTGCAAGATGTTCCTGCCCCGTAGTAATTTGCTTGTATGCAGCGAGATTAAAATTTCCCCATTCAGTTGGTAATTTCACCACTACTTCTTTTTCTATGAGGCTTTCATTTTTTATGCGGTAAGAGATCAAATCTTCAATAGAAATTATTTTCAAATCAAATCGCGCAGCAATTTTCATCAGTTGAGGCAAACGAGCCATTGTTCCGTCTTCATTCATAATTTCTACAAGTACTCCTGCATGTTCAAATCCCGCAAGCATTGCCAGGTCTATTGTTGCTTCTGTATGCCCGGCTCTGCGCAACACTCCTCCGTCTTTTGCCCTTAACGGGAAAATGTGACCGGGTCTTCCAAGTTCTGCAGATTTCGTTTCAGGATTAATCAAAGCAAGAACAGTTTTCGAACGGTCGCTTGCAGAAATTCCTGTCGTACATCCGTGTCCCAGCAAATCAACAGAAACTGTAAAAGGAGTTTCGTGAGAAGATGTATTTTTAGAAACCATCATTTCAAGATGCAGTTCATCACAACGCTTCTCACTCAAAGGAGCGCAAATAAGCCCGCGCCCGTGAGTTGCCATGAAATTAATTACTTCAGGAGTGGCATTGTGAGCAGCAGTGATAAAGTCACCTTCATTCTCACGATCCATATCGTCAACAACAATCACCACTTTGCCTCTTTTAATATCAGCAATCGCATCTTCAATCAAACTTAGTTTTATTTCTTTTCCGTTTTCTATTTTCATTCTGTAATCTTTATTCAGAAAGTTAAAAAATTATGTATTAACAGGTACAAAATTAGTGATTTATTGCTTGATTTTTAATATATTGAAATATGCTTTATTCTATTTTTCACTCTTGATTATTTTTTTCTCCGGAAAAAAAACATCATTTTCATCTGCTTTTCGCAAAATTCTTACAACCGTAATGGAAAATGTTTTACGGGGAATCTTTGCCCGCAACAAGGCGTTAAAATTGCAACTGTATCAGCGAAGGAGTAAATGAGAAGTTGAAAGTGAAAATTGAAACAGTGAATTGAAATTGTTCTTTGATAAAGAAATTACGAAATGGTTTTGGTTAGCTTTTTTAGGTTGTTTGTCAGGTAGCGGGTTGTCCCGTAAGACAACCCTGCACCTGCATTCTGCTAAACATAATTAAAGATTGGTTTTTGGTTAGCTTTTAGGTTGATTGTCAGTGATGGGCTGCCCCGTAAGGCGGCCCGGAAGCTGATTCAGACAAAGAGTTTTAAATAATCAAATCTCCAAAATAAATTGTTTAAAATAGGGGTTAGTTTTTGGGTTAGTTGTCAGTGAAAGGGTTGCCCCGTAAGGCAGCCTGGAAACTGATTCTCACAAAAAGCATTCAATAATCAAATCTCCAAAATAAATTGTTTAAAATATGGGTTAGTTTTTGGATTAGTTGTCAGTGAAAGGGTTGCCCCGTAAGGCAATCCGGAACTGATTCTCACAAAAAGCATTCAATAATCAAATCTCCAAAATAAATTGTTTAAAATATGGGTTAGTTTTTGGGTTAGTTGTCAGTGAAGGGTTGCCCCGTAAGGCAATCCAGAAACTGATTCAAAATTATCTAATAATAAAAAATTGTTTGGTTTAGATTAATTGTCAGGTGAAAGGCTGTCCCGTAAGACAGCCTTTTTCTTTTAATAAAAGTTTAGGCTACAAAAGACTTTCATAAAAAGTTAAAAGTTCTTTTCCGATTATATTATTATCGTATTCTTGTTCCACAAGCTTTCGCGCGTTCAGTCCGATTAATTTGCAAAATTCTCTATCATTCTTTAATCTCAAAATGGCTAATATGAAATCTTCAGGTGTATCAGCAATCAGAATATTTTTATTGGTCGTATAATTAATTCCTTCTGCACCAACCGTTGTACTGATTATCGCTTTACCCGAAGCCATTCCCTCAATAATTTTAACACGCATTCCTCCTCCTGATAATAACGGAACTATCATTACCGTTTTATCTTTCATGAAACTTTTAGAATTTTCAATGCGATCCATGACAATTAAATTTTTGTTCGCCATTTCTTTTATCTTCTGAGGCATGTCTTTACCTGCAAGATAAATTTTTATACCAGGAATTTGTTTGATCAGTTTTTCATAAACATGTTTTAAAAACCAGTCAACGGCTTCCAGGTTCGGCATCCAATCCATAGAACCAAGATGAAAAACAGAAAATTCTTCCAGCTGATTTCCTTCATCAGAATATTCATTTACATTCACCCCAAGTGGAACTGCTTTAATTGGAATTTTACAACCAAGTATCTCAAAAGTTTTTTTATCTATTGATGTTATTGGAACAATAGCATCATAACTGTTCAGCAAACTGGTTTCATATTTTTTTAACCGCTTTGTTAAAAAACGCAAGTACTTTTTTTTCAACGGATTTTTTTCGGATAAAGCTAAACGTTCCCAAATAATAAACTCAACATTATGCGAACGAAGAATAATTTTTGCTTTCGAATATTTGCGTATAGTATCAATATAGGGTGAAACGTATAACCCTTCAAGATGAACAATATCAAACTGATATTCCGATAAAATTCTTTTCAGCTTGCTTTTAAATTCTTCTTTAATAAATCTTGAAACATTAAAAGAATCTTTCCTGAAAAGATTTAAAAATGCAGAATAAAAATTTATTCTCAGATCAATATCCACTGTTTCAATTTCGGTTTGTTTCTTGAATTCCACTGTAATTTTTTCTGCAGCAACATAATTCTTATTTGAATTGAATGAAAGAATTTTTAATTGAACGCCATTTTCGTAAAATACTTTTGAAACATTGTACATAGCGATGGTAGCTCCATCAGAAGGGGGAAAAGGAACACGAATGCAAAGCTGAAGGATTTTCAAACGGCTTTCTTTCTTTTAAGTTTCCTGAAAAAATTCAAATAAGCATCCATGTCAAACAATGCTGAATCTTTGGTTGCTTTATAAGTAAGAAATATTCCGATCGGAAGAAGCACCAAAGGAGCAATCCACATTCCTTGCTTTGGAAAAATCACTCCCTCTTTTGCGAATTTTTCACCTGTAATCGAAGTGATATGAAAAAATAAAAAGAAGATAATGGAAACCACTATTGGCATTCCCAGGCCTCCCTTTCGTATGATTGCACCAAGCGGAGCTCCTATCAAAAACAAAACAAAACAAGCTATAGATAATGTAAATTTCCTGTGCCATTCAATGGTAAACCGCGTAATATTGCTTTGCTTGCTTTCTAATTCTTCGGCATTGTTGCTGAAATATGTTTTCAGATTTCGGGCACTGCTCAATGCTGTTTCCATCACTGCATTTACCGAAATATTATCTTTAATGATGGAGGGGTCCTGCGCTATTAAGCCCGAAGAAATATTTCTTATAAGACTTGAATCTCGGAGCATTGAAAAATATCCTTTGGTATCTGTTACCATTTCAGTTTTGCGATCATCGAATTTTTTATTCAGACTGTCAATTGCATAAGTAAGCTGGCGGAAGTTGAGCATCTGCCAGTTATCTTTAAATAAATCTTCGTTTGTTCGTGAAAGTTTAAATGTTGATAGGTCAAAGCGGATTAACTGGCTTTTAAATGTAGTGCGTGTTAGCGGGTGTGTATTATGATTTCCTTTTCTTTTATTTTCTTCTTCATAGCTGCTGCCGGTAAATAAAGTAACAAGTAAAAATTTCTGATCGCTTGTAGATGCCATAATTCCCGAATCAGCAAGAATAACTTTATTGTTACCGTTTCCTTTTGTATGATCATAGACCATGACATTGAAGATTTTTTTTCCGTCAGCAGCCTTTTTTCCTACACGAATGCTGTAACCGTCAATGCCATTGTAGAAAGCTCCTTCGCGAATATAGAGTGCCGGTTTTTGCTGGCGTACATCATAAAGCAACGAACCCATTTTAAGATTTGCAATAGGCAAAACGTAGTTTGAGAAGTAAAATGCAAGCGTGCTGATAAAAATTGCAACTATAAATAACGGACGCATTAATCTTTGCAAAGAAACACCCGCTGATTTTGCAGCGACAATTTCAAAGTGTTCTGCCATGTTACCATAAGTCATGATGGAGGAAACAAGAATCGCAAGCGGCAATGCAAGTGGTACCAGGGTTGCTGAAGTATAAAATACTAATTGACCAATTGTGAACCAGTCTAATCCTTTACCTACAAGATCATCAATATATTTCCACAAAAATTGCATCAGTAACACAAACATCGAAATGCAGAATGTGAGCAGGAAGGGCCCTATGAAAGATTTCAGTACAAGTGCAGTGAGTTTTTTCACCTATAGAAATTATTTACTTATTGAGAAATTATGTTATTGAGGGAACAATTTCAGTTTAATAAACCAATAACTTAATAACTTAATAACTATTATTGCCAAGTAAAATTTAAGGGATGCAAGATAGCAAATTCAATTTTAGCGATGATGAGTTTAACCTCATAAAGAACCAGGATTTTTTCAAAAAGAAAACTATTATCACAAAAAAAATGGTTTCTCTTTTTCATGAATTAAATGATGGCATCGAAAAAATTAAAAAGGAAAGGGAAAATCTTCCGGGAGCAGAAAAAAATATAAGTGGAAAGATAAGCAAGGGAGAAAATTATCTGGGGCTTCCGTATCTTGTTCTCGATAATCCAAGAGTTTTCAGCAATAAAAATATTTTTGCCTTTCGTTCGATGTTTTGGTGGGGGAATTATTTTAGCTTCACTTTTCATCTTTCAGGAAAATATCTGGAAGATTATAAAAGAAATATTTACAAAAACTCTGAAACATTAAAAGGAAAAAAAATTCTTATTTGCATTCACCATGAACAATGGGTTCATCATCTTGAGAAAGAAAATTATGAAAACATTGACTCTTTTGACTCCAAAAGAATTAAAAACTTAATTGAAGAAAACGGATTTTTAAAACTCAGCCGGAAGCTTGACTTGCAAAAATGGAAACACATTACAGATTTCGGAATAGAAACCCTCAATGAATATTTTTCACTTCTCGGACTATGAACCGATTATTTGGCGAAGATTATGAATTTGTGTATCCCACAAACGTGTGCTTTCTTCTTTATCTTCAGGCAATGCAAAATCGGTAATCATCAGCGCAACATCTGAAGTGAGATCATCTGTTAAAATTTCAAATTCAAAGAACGCATCCTCAGGATCGTCAAGCCATTTAAACTTTACCATTTGCCCGTCACGTTTGTGAACCATCTTAGCTTTGGCTTCACTGCCTTCCCATTTGAAGGTATAAATGCCGTCTTTTACATTCACTTCATCAGCAAACCATTCATCCAAGCCGTTTGGATTGCTCAGGTAATTGTATAAAATTTTCGGTGACGAGTGCATCTGAAATTCAACCTGGTATTTTTGCTTTTTGGCCATTGTTTTAACTTTGTCTGGGGTCATATTTATTGGTTTTATATTTGACAAGTATAGATAAAATAATCATTCAAAAGAATATTTCACCATTAACTTTTTTATGATGCAGCAAAAATGCCTCCAAACTTTTTATAGCTATCGTGTGGATAAGTTTCAAGGAAACCCGGTTAAAAGAAGAAATAATAATTAATTTAGAGGTTTATTTTGAGAGGAAGAAAGTTAAAATTAAGTTGAAACCATTTACAGCAAATTACGTTTTTATTTATTTGACCAGAGAATTCGTTTGTTTCAATTTTCCCATTAACCATAACCATGAGTAAAAAACAGCCTTCCGCTGATCAAATTGAGTTATTGAAGAAATTCAACAACACTTCCGCTGCTTTCCCCTCTGAAAAATGTTTGCCTCAACTTTTTGAAGAACAATGCAATCTTACACCAAATTCAATCGCAGTAAGATTTTACGATAAAACTTTAACTTATTCAGAACTTAATAAAAAAGCCAACCAGCTTGGCCATTATCTCCGTAAAAATGGAATTGGCTCAGATTCTATGGTGGGTTTGTGTGCAGAGCGTTCTTTTGAATTGGTGATTGGTGTTTTAGGGATTTTGAAAGCAGGTGCAGCCTATGTTCCTTTTGACGCTTCCTATCCTTCTGAACGAATTGAGTACATGCTCAAGGATTCAAAAATTAAAATTGTTTTGGTGCAAGATGCCCTTGCAACTATTTTTCAAAACAAGGAATTACAAATTCTATCTCTTGATAAGGAATGGGAAAAAATTTCAAAAGAGAATCTGGAGAATCCTTCTCACGTTAACAAGCCATTAAATTTAGCTTACGTTTTGTTTACTTCCGGTTCAACCGGGAAACCAAAAGGCGTGGGAATGATTCATCGCGCGCTGATGAATCTTATTCATTGGCAAAAAACAAAAACTAATCTCGGTGTTGTAGCAAAAACTTTGCAGTTTGCTCCAATTAGTTTTGATGTTTCTTTCCAGGAATTATTTACTACATGGACAACAGGCGGTACGTTGGTTTTGATTGAAGATGATTTTCGATTGAATGCAATTAAGCTTTTAGAATTTATCAATACAGAAAAAATTGAACGTTTGTTTTTGCCATTCATAGCTCTTCAGCATCTTGCAGAAGTAGCTGATGAAAATAAAATTTTTCCAAATAGTTTGAAAGACGTAATTACCGCAGGCGAGCAATTGCAAATCACAAAACACATCGCAAATTTTTTCACTGCATTGCCAAATTGTAAACTGCACAATCATTACGGTCCGACAGAATCACATGTGTGTACGGCATACACATTAGAAGGCAAACCGGATAAATGGATTGCGCTTCCTTCTATCGGAACTCCAATTTCAAATACACAAATTTATTTGCTGGATGAAAATTTTAATCCTGTAAAAGTTGGCGAAGAAGGAGAATTATGTATTGGCGGAATTGCTTTAGCAAGAGGATACATAAACCGTGATGATTTAACAGCGGAACGTTTTTTAGAAAACCCTTTTGGTGAAGAACGCATTTATAAAACAGGTGACCTTGCAAAGTATTTACCCGATGGAAATATTGAATATCTCGGAAGAATTGACGGACAAGTTAAAGTTCGTGGCTACAGGATTGAATTAGGAGAAATTGAAATTGCTCTTGGAAAAAATGCTGACGTTAATCAATGCGTGGTGATTGCAAGAGAAGATGAACCGGGAGATAAGAGATTGGTTGCTTATATTATTCCGAATGAGAAAAATAATTTTCATCAGAATGAATTAAGAAAATTTTTAAAAGACAAGCTTCCGGATTATATGATGCCGTCTGCTTTTGTGCAGATGGAAGTTTTTCCGAGAACTCCGAGTGGTAAAATTGACAAACGTTCGTTACCTAAACCTGAATTAAAGCGTCCTGAACTTGATTCGATTTTTGTTGAGGCGCAAACTGATTTGGAAAAAACATTTGCAAAAATCTGGAGTAAATTCTTGAGGATAGATAAAGTCGGAATCAATGATAACTTTTTTGATTTGGGCGGAAATTCTTTGATGGCTTTGCAGATGATTGCAAAATTGAAAATGGAAAATGGAATTGATTTGCCTGTTGTGAAATTGTATCAGCATCCGACAATTTCCACAATCGTAAAAATGTTTTCCAACGATAATAAGGAGCAATCATTTTATGAGAAAGCGAAACAAAGAATAGTCGCCACAGATTCACAGATTAATAATAAAAATAAAAATGTTGAAGATGGAATTGCGATTATCGGAATGGCAGGAAGATTTCCGGGAGCAAAAAATACTGATGAGCTTTGGAAAAATTTAATTGAGGGAAAAGAAACCACAAAGTTTTTTACGAAAGGGGAATTGGATGCTGCCATTCCACCTGATGTAAAAAATGATTCATCTTATGTTCCAGCACGTGGAGTGATTGATGATGCAGATAAATTTGATGCTGCATTTTTTGGAGTGAATCCAAAGCTTGCCGAATTAATGGATCCACAGCAGAGGATATTCCTTGAAGTTGCC
Organism: Bacteroidia bacterium; assembly: GCA_039914625.1. GTDB lineage: Bacteria > Bacteroidota > Bacteroidia > AKYH767-A > OLB10 > DATEMK01. The sequence goes on from JBDSOU010000089.1 coordinate 11,158, forward strand.
TGGGAGTCGTTGGAGAATGCCGGATACTCTTCAGAAAATTTTAAAGGAATGATTGGCGTGTTTGCAGGAATGGGCAACAACACGTATTTCATGAATAATGTTATTTCACGAAAAGAATTGATTGAACGTGTCGGATCGTTTTCGGTGATGACAGCGAATGAAAAGGATTATATCGCAACACGCATTTCTCACGAGATGAATTTAACCGGACCTGCATTGAGTATTCACACTGCATGTTCCACTTCACTCGTTGCCATTGCCGTTGCATTTGAAAATTTAATTAATAACAAATGTGACATGGCAATTGCAGGAGGAATTTCAATTACTTCTCCAATCAACAGCGGTCACATATATAATGAAGGCGGAATGTTTTCTTCCGATGGTCACACGCGTACTTTTGATGCAAACGCAACAGGAACTGTTTTCAGCGATGGCTGCGGAATTGTTGTTTTGAAAAGATATAAAGATGCTGT
>JBDSOU010000084.1:0-27197 GCA_039914625.1 Bacteroidia bacterium
CAGGCGGAACGGATAATCATTGCATGTTGATTGACCTCCGTTCAAAAAATGTTACAGGCAAGCAGGCAGAGAATGCGCTTGTAAAAGCAGACATTACTGTAAATAAAAACATGGTTCCGTTCGATGACAAATCTCCTTTCGTCACATCAGGTATAAGAATCGGAACTCCGGCCGTCACTTCAAGAGGTTTAAAGGAATCTCAAATGAAAAAGGCAGTTTCTCTGATTGATAAAGTTATTATGAACCATGAAAAAGAAGATGTTATTTTAAAAATAAAAAAGGAAGTGAATTCCATGATGCATAAATATCCGCTGTATTAAATTGCTATATTGATGAATGGTTATATTGTTAAATTGCTGCATCTTTATCACGTCCGGGTTTTTAATAATTTAGCAATATAACAATTCAACAATTTTAATAATACCAAACTTTTAAAATAATTTTCAAAAATTACCGTTTGCCATACAACTACTCAACCGACCTGATGCGAAAAATATTTTTTATAATTAATTTTTTGTTTCTTAATTGCATTCTGTCACAGGCCCAAACAGGCGGTAACAATACCTATGAATTTCTGAACCTTTCAACCTCCGCGCGTGTTGCTGCTATGGGTGGAAATATCCTTTCAGTACGAGATAATGATTTAAACCTCGCTATTCAAAATCCTGCTGTAATGGATTCTACCATGAGCAAAGCACTTGTATTAAATTACGTTCCTTATTTTGCTGACATCAAATACGGCTATGTTGCTTACGCACAGGACTACAAGAACATCGGGACATTTTCTGCCGGCATTCATTATGTGGATTACGGAACATTTATGAGCGCTGATAACACCGGATACAGGGACGAAACCACTTTTGGTGCAAGTGAATATTCTTTTAATCTTGCTTACGCACGCGAAGTTTATACACGGGTCAGAACAGGCATCACCTTAAAAACAATTTATTCTTCATTGGAACAGTTTACTTCTTTTGGATTAGCTGCAGATCTCGGAATTATTTATAACAATGTAAACAACAATTTCGGAATTGCAGTTACCATAAAAAATATTGGCGCCCAACTAACCACCTACATTCCGGGTAATAATGAACCCATTCCTTTCGAAATACAATTAGGCACTTCATATCGCCTGCCCAAAGCTCCATTGCGACTTTCATTAACATTGCAACATCTTGAAAAACCTGACCTGACTTACATTAATACAAACACCAACAACCAAACCGATCCTATTACAGGTGAGGTGACAGAGCAGAAAATTTCATTATTTGAAAAAATCGCACGCCACGCAATTATTGGTGGAGAAATTCTCATAACGCAAAATTTTAATTTACGGGTTGGCTATAATTACATGCGAAGAAAAGATCTCAGTATTGATACTCATACAGGCACTTCCGGTTTTTCAGGAGGCTTTGGTTTCCGCATTTCAAAATTTCATTTCAGCTACGGCCGTGCTGTGTATCATCTTGCCGGAGGTTCTAATTTATTTTCAATAACAACAAATATCGGAGCGTTTAGAAAAAAAGTTGTTACGGACTCCCGGGAGGAGAATTAAATAAAGAACTATTTTCAATACGCCCCGCTCCTCTTTCTTAGAAACCATTCAGCAGAAAGAAATGCGATCAGCAAAAAGAAAACCCATTTCAGGTTAATTAAGTCCTTCAGTTTCTTCTGCGTGTACGTTACAGGCTTCACATCTTCGCGACCCGAAATTATTCTTGGTAATTCTGCTAACTGTGGTGCATATAACATTTTCCCGCCTTTCTTTTGCGCCAACGCAAAAAGCAATTGATGGTTTGCAACAGTTTCTGATGATTCCAGTTGCAAAGCACTTATACTGAATTCACCTGTTTCTGCATACAGTTTATCACCTAACTTTGTTTCTGCTGTGAACTTGTAATTACCAACCGGGAGTTTGCCCGCATTTAACGAATACGCTTTTTCTGTTTTTGAAAAAGTAAACGGATAATATTTTTTATCAGCATCGGTAATGGTCATTTTAACATCAGGTGTGTTCACCATTTCTCCGGTTTCATTATAAAGTTCTCCGTCAAAAATGAGCGGCTCGTTCTCTGCAAAATTATTTTTGTACGAAACTCTAAACGGAGTTTTTTTCTCACGCACCGAAAGATATTGCACTACTTTAATAAAAAGATCATTGGTAAAATTTGAATTATTGTTCTCCGAAAATTCTTTCAATCTCCATTTCCATAAGCCCTCACCCGCTAATACTGCAATTTTACGTGAACCTTCCTGGTTGAAAAACAAAAGCGGCTGATCGGTTTTCACACTTCCTATCTGCTGGTAAAACAACGTATAAATATTTGCATTGCTTTTATAAAGTCCGAAAGGAGATTCGAGCGGAGGTTGGGATGAAATAAAATTAACCAGTTCATCGCTCACTGTAAAAAGAGAAAAATCTTTTGCAGGAGAAGCCTGTGCTTCATTTAGCTTACTATGATTTTCTGTCACAGTGATTCCTGGTTTCAATTCATTCAAGGCATTCATATTTGTTTGCGCACCAAGAATGTAAAAAACAGAAACATCGCCTGCATTTATTTTATCAAAAACTTCTTTAGAATTATTATCCGTTGAAGGAAGCTGATGCAAAATCACAAGGTTGTAATCATTCACATTTCCTTTAAAATCCTTTACAAACTCATGCTTCACTTCATAATTCTGGTTGCTTTCAATGATTGATTTCAATGCTGCAATATCAGGATGCGGAGCATTCGCAACAATGAGAACTTTTTGTTTGCTTTCAGTAACTTCAATAAAAACATCAGCAATATTATTGCTCTCGCTGATTTCATTTTGCAACGGAGAAATTTTTATTCTGTAATGCTGAATTCCTTTCATCTTTGCTTCAAGAAAAACCGGAACCGATAAATGATAATTATTTCCCGACACTTCAATTGTCTTATGAAACAAAACAGCAGAATCTTTTTCAATTGTCATTTCCGTTTTTTCACCTGAACATTGTTTTGCATCAACAATTACTTCTAACGGGAACGTGTTCCCGAGAAAAGCCACACGGTTATGATTCACTCTTGAAATGAGGATATCCTTTTTTATAGTGGTATCTCCAAGCGCAATGGTATAAACAGGAGCTTTCAACTGATCGTTTGCATACAGCGGGTTGCTTCCTGTGTTATACAATCCATCGCTTGCAATAATAACAGCACCCACATTGCGGTTGGCGAATTTTAATGAAAGCTCTTCAAACAATTTTGAAATATCAGTTTGTTTTTCTGAAAAATCAAAAGTTATTTTATCCTGAACTTTCTCTCCAAATGAAAATGTTCGTACATCATAATTTTTTTTCAGTTCATCGGTGATCTTATTTAAAGATTCAGAATAAGATTTTTTGAACGATGCTGAATCGGTTCCGGTGAGAATGGATTGCGAATTATCCTGCGCAATAATTATTACAGGCTTTTCAACTTCACGAAATATGGTCCGGATAAGAGGAGATAATAACAGAAAAGCAAGAAGCGAAACGACAATAAAACGAAAACCCGCCATCATTTTTTTTACCCACGGACGCACTTCTTCAAGAAGATTTTCTTTGCGGTAAAGAACCACCGCATACATAACGCCAAGAGCAAGACAAAAGAAAATAAACCACCAGGGTTTTTCAGTAATGATTTCGAAATTCAAGGAGAATGGTTTTTAAAGATGGCAAACTTAGGAAATACGTTTGAAGTTTAAAGTTTAAAGTCTAAAGTTAAATACCCTGAATTCCACAAACATCAAACTTCAGACTTTAAACTTTAAACGCTCTTCGTACATTCGCACACATTCTGATGCTAATTACAACGCAAAATATTCACAAATCTTATAACGGACTTCATGTACTGAAGGGAATTGATCTTACCATTGATAAAGGTGAAGTAGTTTCAATTGTCGGAGCATCGGGTGCCGGTAAAACTACATTGCTTCAGATAATCGGTACATTAGATAACGCAGATAAAGGTTCTGTTAAAATTGATGATATTGAAGTTACAAAGCTATCTTCTAAAAAACTTTCAAAATTCAGAAACAGGCATATAGGTTTTGTTTTCCAGTTTCATCATTTGCTTCCTGAGTTTAATGCGTTGGAAAATGTGTGTATTCCTGCTTTTATTGCAAAAACTCCAAAACGTGATGCGGAGAAAAAAGCTGCTGAGCTTTTGAATTATCTCGGGGTAAGCGAACGGAGTCATCACAAACCTTCCGAACTTTCAGGAGGCGAACAGCAGCGTGTTGCCGTGGCGCGTGCTCTCATAAATAACCCTTCCATCATTCTTGCCGATGAACCTTCAGGCAACCTCGACTCGGCACATGCAAAGGAATTGCATCAATTGTTTTTTAAATTGAGAAAAGAATTCAACCAGACTTTTGTCATCGTCACCCACAACGAAGAGCTTGCTGATATGGCTGACCGGAAGCTGGTGATGAAGGATGGAACTATAATTTAGGGTTTTGAATTTAATCTTTTACTTCAATCAATTTTTCTTTCCTCGCTGTCATCTTCCCTATAGGTTTTGCAACCATACTTTGCAGGTTAAAATCAGCGGCAGCTTTCGCAAATTCTTTTACTGCATCTTCTGCAACAGCCACTAACAGTCCACCGCTCGTCTGCGGATCGCAGGTAATGAAAAGCTGTTGTGCAGAGAGTTCATTTACTTTTTCGCTTAGCGCGGAAAATATTTTTGTAGTCATGTCAGGATAAATAAATTTATCAAGATAAAAATCAAGATTGGTAAGTAAAGGAATAGTGTCAAAATAAATTTCAGCAGAGAGGTTGCTGCCTTCGCACATTTCAGCAAGATGCCCCAGCAAGCCAAACCCGGTGATGTCTGTTAAAGCATGAACGCCTTTTATTTTTCCCAGCTCCTCCCCTATTTTATTTAATGCCGACATGCTTTGTACAGCAAGTTTTAAATCTTCTTCTTTTGCTAATCCTCTTTTTGCTGCTGATGTAATAATGCCGACTCCGAGAGGTTTTGTCAGAAATAACAGATCACCTTCCTGTGCAGTATTATTTTTCTTCAGGTTATTTATTTTAACCAAGCCATTTACAGCTAAACCGAAAATCGGTTCATGACTATCAATGCTGTGCCCTCCGGCAAGAGGAATATTTGCTTCAGCGCACACTTTTCTTCCTCCTGCAATTATTTGCTGCGCGATTTCAGGTGAAAGTTTTTCAACAGGAAAACCAAGTATCGCAACAGCAATCAACGGCTTTCCTCCCATTGCATAAATATCGCTGATCGCATTTGCAGCAGCTATCATTCCGAATTCAAAAGGATCATCAACAATAGGCATAAAAAAATCGGTGGTGCTGATTAATGCAGTTCCGTTTCCGAGATCATACACCGCAGCATCATCCCGGCTTTGATTTCCTACTAAAAGATTTTTGAAATGATCAGTGGATTCATTATTTTTTAAAATTTGGTTCAGCACTTCGGGCGAAATTTTACATCCGCAACCGGCACCGTGACTATATTGGGTGAGTTTAATCTTTGTTTCTTCCATTTTCAATTACCAATTTTCAATTACCAATTACCAAATTTCAATAATCTTGATACTTGATTGCCCTTTCAAAAAATTCTTTCAATTTCTCTGCATTTACTTTCATATCATCATGTTCTAATTCTAATTGATAAATTTTATTTTTCTCACGCTGATCGTTGCTTTGATTATAGCCTTTATCGTAATACTGCATCATCACTTCGCACCAGTCACTGAGGTTATTTGAATCAAGAAAATCTATTGCTTCTTTTAATCGCAAGCCTCCTAATCGCTTTTTTACTTTTTGTGTTTTCTCAGCCAACAGTTTTACATCAAAGATTCCGTACTCGTTAAGAATTCTTTTTTTTCGTACTTCAAAATCAAGATAAATTTCAATTACGGGTGCGGATCTCATTTGATTAAAAATCCCAAGTGGCAATGCGCACGTTCCTATTAACATGCTTTCGTTTTCAAGCCAGAGAATTTTTTCAGCATCAGTCTTTGACCATTGTAAAGCAAGTAAATTTTCAAACTGCTCGGTTGATGGTTGCGGTTTTTGTCCTAACGAGCCAAATGCTGAACCCTTATGATTAGCGAGATTTTCAATGTCAATAATTTGTTCACCGGTTTCTTTTAAAGCATTTAACAATTCAGTTTTTCCTGAACCTGTTTTTCCTCCGAGAATTAATATGTTTTTATTAATCTGAAATTGATCCAATGCCCATCTTCTAAAACTTTTATATCCGCCCTTTAACATGGAAACTTTAAACCCGCCAAGCGAAAGAATCCAGGACATGATATTGCTGCGCATTCCCCCGCGCCAGCAATACAGCATCACTTCTTTTGCGGGAGCAATTTCTTTTGCCTGTTTAATAAAATCAGCAAACTTATGCCCAACTAATTCGAATCCTTTAATGACGGCTGCTTCTCTCCCATCATTCTTGTATGTAATCCCAACTTGTGTCCGCTCATCATCTTTCAGCAATGGAAAACTAATTGCTCCCGGCAAATGAGCATGATGAAATTCTTTCGGACTCCGCACATCTAAAATTATGTGTTCACCTTTAGAAATTTCTTTTAAAAATAATTCTACGGAAACAATTTGTGACAAAATAAAAATGATTTGCTTTCTGCAAACCTACTCTAAAAACAGTCAAGGTTCAAAATCAGTATATAGACCAATTTTGAACCTTGAAGAAACTTTAAACTTTAAACCTTAAACTTTAAACTTTTTAATTAAGCGAAGGATCTTCCGGAAAGTTAGCAAGTATGGCATATTCAGTTCCCATGCTTTTCAACACCTGACCCCATAAACCCTTTGGGTCACTGAAAAATGTGAAACTTGTATTCGCTGATGAAAGCAACCATGATTTTTCTTTAATCTCAATATCCAACTGTTTTGGCTCCCAACCGGAATAACCTGCATAAAAACGGATTTGGTTTTCTCTCACCTGATTGGTATCAATCAAAAATTTTAACTGGTCGTAATTGCCGCCCCACCACACGCCTTTAACAATTTCTTTTGCACCTTCCAATTTAGCTCCTATTGTATGTATATAAAACAACGTATCGGTATCAACCGGTCCGCCAAAATATAAGGGAACGTTAAAATTGGGGAAATCTTCCACCGCATCATTGATTTTAACATCGGTGGGCTTATTTAAAATAAATCCGATGGTGCCATGATCATCATGTTCACCGATAAGTACCACTGCCCTTTTGAAATATGAATCTAATAGGAAGGGTTCCGAAATCAGGAGTGCGCCTTGTGCGGGTTTAATTGCTTTCTTTTTCATCTTATTATAATTTTTGACTTAATTCCTTATTTACGTTAACTTGATATTAATAGTTTGTTTTTTTTCTTCTTCAAATATGGTTAAACCAAAAGTATGCCATAAGAACCCTTTTTAATAAAACTTTACTTATGATATTTCAATTATTACAAAAATCTTTCATGTGAATTTTTCAGGAAAAATCCTTTTTTAATATTCCTGAAAAGGAATCTCTAATTTTGAGGCAAACTTTCCAGAAATGAGCACAAAGAAACTCAGCATTCATACGCTTCGAAAAAATTACGGATTGTACCGGCTTGATGAAAACTATGTCAGTAATAATCCTTTAAAACAGTTTGAACTATGGATGAATGAAGCTCTTCAGATGAATGTGAAAGAACCAAATGCCATGAATCTTTCTACGGTTACTCAAAATAGAAGACCTTCATCCCGAATTGTTTTGCTTCGCGGTTTTGATAAAAAAGGATTTGTTTTCTATACCAATTATTTAAGTGTCAAAGGACACAATCTGGCTTCAAACCCTTTTGCAGCGCTGACTTTTTTTTGGCCTGAGCTCGAAAAGCAGGTCAGGATTGAAGGAAAAGTGATGAAAGTTTCAAAAGCCATTAGTGATGCATATTTCAACAGCCGCCCGCGCGAAAGTCAAACAGGCGCGTGGGCTTCCAGTCAAAGCGAAGTATTAAAAAATCGTGGTGAACTCGAAGAAATGTTTGAAAATCTTACCGAAAAATTTAAAGGAAAACCAATTCCCAGACCAAAATATTGGGGTGGGTATTGTTTAATACCGGATAAAATTGAATTCTGGCAAGGTCGTTCCAACCGGTTGCATGATAGGATACTTTATGAAAAATTGAAAAGAGACCGCTGGAAGATTTCGAGACTTGCGCCTTAATAAGTATTGTAAAGAGGAAAGTGAGATGTGAAACATACTTTTACACCTTACCCACTCAGCCGGATTTTACTTGGTTCTCAAAGAATCATTCTCCCTGTCAAAATCCTCTCCAATATTTTGCTTTGACATCACTTCCTCTTTTGATATAGAAACAAGCCATTGATTACCTGTATATTTCAAGGTGATGGTTTGAACTTCTTCGCTGCCTTTTTCTTTAAATTTCACTTTTGCGTTATCGCCCCTCACCTCCTGAGACAACACTTCGTATTTTTTTCCTGTAAAATCTGTTTTAGCCGATGATAATTTAGTGAGACTCTCAGCCATCTCTACTAACTTTACCGTTTCGGGAGTACAGTATTTCTTTGCTTCACCAAATTTTTTTTCATTGAATGCATCCAGGAACTTTTCTGCTGAAGCTTTTGGTGAATAACTATTTTGACAGCCAGCTATTAACACTATCAACGCTCCAATACGCAAAACCGGTATGAAGAAAAATGTAACAAAATTATTTTTTTTCATTTAATATGAGTTTCAATAAATCATTTTAGCATGTTGATTCAAATATAAATTATCCGGAGCTATAAATTTAGTTCCGTCCACTATTGTGCAGCGAAGAAATTGCCTGTTGCCTGTTGCAGCCTCCACTACTTTATAAACAAGCTCGGTGCAGTACATGGCAGTATCGGTTGCGAGATCAAAATGTGAATCAAACACTATTTTTTTTTTTGAAAATGTTTGCATGTTGGTTACCATTCTTTCCTTTTCAACAGCAGTAAAATCATAACGATAAACGCCAAAAGAAGTATTCTCCTTTTCATTGCAAAAAGAATCAATTAATTCCTTTTTTAATTCGTTTTCATGATTACTTTTTCCGCCTGTAATGTGATAAACAAAAATTTTATTCTGCTCTATACTGATAATTCCTGCATGTGAATACTTTTTATCATGCAGGGAAAACTGCCTGAATACATCACTGATAAAGCCTTTTCCGCTTCGCAATATGATATCACCGTTCTGAAATTTGCATTTAGTTAATTCGGGAATCACATTTCGCTCTTTGCTGCTTGTAACAGCCGCATTTCGTGATAAACTTTTTTTATACAACAGGGGCAATAAAAACACAACTGCTGTTATCAAAATTATTAGGAATGATTTCATTGCAGGGAGAGCATACTTCCGGTGGAATAATGAGCCAACCAGTGTAATTGCAGCACAACTCTCCGATTTGATAGAAGCATCCCGATAATTTATCGGGATTCGTTTACCAATCAAATCCCTTCTTTTAAAAATTTCCATTTATTCCTCCTAAAGCCAACTTTACTGAGACCCTCATTAATTTGTTGATTTTTACTGTCAGCAAATCTTCATGTTTTAATTAAATAGGATCTTTCTGTTATCCTTAGTTTTACTCTCGCTTTGAAACTGTTTCCTCTTATTCTTTCACAACTTTTCCTTTCTTAATCACTCCGTTTTTATTTCTTATTTCGTAAAGATAAATTCCTTTTGCAAGTTGTGCGGTGTTTAAAGTAGTTGAATTTGTAAATCTTTGTTGCAATAATTTCCTCAGCGTAGTATCATAAATAATAAAATCATATTGATCATTATTATAAGACATTGCGTAAATTCTATAAATAAATGGATTTGGGAATACATTAACAGAAAAAATATCATTCAGATCCTTAATTCCAGTAATATCCGAAACAGTTACATCATCAATAAAATAATATGCTCCATAACAGCCTGGTGCACTACTTCCGCCAGGGTTATTCATAGTCGGTGTGGTGGTATCATCATTAAAATTTCCAATGGTGATATAATTAAAAGCAGATGTTGCCTGAAATACACCTGAAATTTTAACCCATGTAGCGGTATCAGAAATAAATGAAGTTGCAACAACTTGAGGAATATATGGCAGTGGTTGGTCATTAGTGGATGTAACAGCGGAATTTGAAAAATAAGCTCCCAGCTTATTAGTATATTTTTCCTCGTGATCCGGAAGTGAAGCATAAAATTCTAAATAATACGAATTTCCCGGAACCATTGAATTTGTCAATGGTGATTGAATATATTCTCTCTGATTTAATCCCGGAATACTATAGCAAGCCAACCCGGCAAAAACACTTCCCGTTCGGGGAAGTTGTGATCCTTTAAGACAAACTGGCCCCCCATAGGTACTGTTGGGTTGAAAATTCCAACACGACTGATTAATCTGTGTTGAATAAAGATCAGGGGTTCCTTGGGTTGGGGTGTACCAATAATTTATTGATGAATTGAAGTCAGTAACTGAAAAAACCCCACAAAAAACATTTGCTGTATCTTCAAAACTCGAATTCGGCACAAGATTCTGTCCCTCGCAAATTCTGCAAGCCAGCATCAATATAATTAAATAGTGTAGTTTGTTCATCCTTTAAATAGCTGTTGGCGAGTGTTTCTTAGACTATCGAAAGCATCTTTTTTTGTTTGCTTTTGAGCTTCCTTTTGGGTCAGTGTAAGGTTTTTGTTTGAATCAATTGCAGCTATTTCGGAATTGAATTTCTGCTCTAGTTTATTCATTTCTTGTCTAAAGCGGTCTATAATTTGAGTTCTTTCTTTCCTTGAATATTTGCTGACATTTTTAAGTTTGTAGTGTAAAATTACTTCATTTATAATTTGGGGTAATGTTATTGTAAACTTTTATTTTACTTTTTCGCCAAGTCATTTCATTGACTAATGACCCTTGAAAAAATAAATTTATTATCATTTAAAAGAAAAGGATAAATTGAGTCAAAGTTCTATTATTTAATTAATCAATTATAGACGTAATGAATTTTTGAATTTTCAAGTTCTCCTGATTGTAATACTGTCATTTTTCAGGAGGTAATTCTTTTAGTAATTTTCGGGATGGCAATGCACTTTTTAATAAGTTATTTTACGGGTAATAATAATGTCGTTTAGTTAAGAGAATTTGAATAGAAATTTTATGTCCGGTACGTACTACCGCTTGGTAAAAAGATCACTATTTTACTTTTTTATGTCCGGTACGGACTACCCCCTTAGTTTGGTATGACAGCATAATGAAAGGTTAGTCCGTACCGGACATAAAACTTGTACATTTCTTTTTTTTACCAAGCGGTTATCCCTACGGAATATTTCCTTAACTAAACGATAGTGCCCTGAAGGGGAACTGCGCGTAAAAAAATATATACGTTAATCCCTCGTCAGGACACTGTCATTAAGTTAAGAGAACTTTATGTATGGGAAATACGCATCAGCATCTCCTCCCCTCCGGGGAGACCGAGTGGGGCTTCTAATCTCTAACCTCCAAGTCCGCCCCCTTTGGCAGCTAATTTGCTGTACCGGTAAATTAAAATTTTAAAAAACGATTGCACTTGCAAAACAAAGCCCTCGCTTAATTTTCCTTTTATTTTATTTTCCAAAATCATGTAAAGTATTTGGAAAATTCTATTGAATTTTGACCGCCAGCCTGTCATTGTGAAACCTTTTCATAAAAACATTACACCGTTTTTTATTTTTTTTCGGCAAATTGAAAAATTTATTTTTTGCGAATTGGTGGGGGTTTCAACCCGTCCTGCACTAAAACCGGGCTGTTTTTTCGCTTCACTTTTCCTGAAAACTTACAAATAACAGTTTGTACAGATAATTCAAAGTATTAAGGTGGTATTGAACGTATTATTGATTCGGATCAAAAACCATTTATCCGCAATAGTGTAACAAAATTATGATTCAAACGAATAAAACCACACTGCATGAATAAAAATCTACTTAAAAAATTTACAGTAAATCTTCTTGTTGTTCTGATGATGTGTTTCGTTCAGAAAACCTATGCCAGCCATTCGATGGGGGCCGATCTGACTTACGAATGTCTCGGTGGAAACACCTACAAAGTAAGGCTGTCATTTTACCGCGATTGTATCGGTATTGCAGCTCCCGCAAATGCTTTTGTCAATATTTCATCCGCATCCTGCGGACAAACGCTTGGAGTAACGTGCCAGCCTATACCCGGAACAGGGCAGGAAGTAACGCCTTTATGTCCGAGCGCTCAGTCCACATGCAATGGGGGAAATTTCACCGGTATCCAGGAATGGGTCTATGAAGGGATTATAACGCTTCCTATGCAGTGCTCTGACTGGCTGTTCAGCTATAATTTGTGCTGCCGCAATGCTGCAATTACAACCATTACCACACCCGGGGTAAGTACATTTTACATCTATGCTACCCTCAATAATTTAATAAGCCCCTGCAATAATTCTCCTACGTTTTCAAACAAACCCGTTCCGTTTATCTGCATGGGGCAGGAGTTTTGTTTTAACCACGGAGCTTTCGACAGCGATGGCGACTCATTAGTGTACTCACTCATAACGCCTTTTCAGACTGCCGGTACCACTGTCGGTTATATCAACCCTTATTCTGCCACCAACCCGCTGAATTCAAATCCTGCCATGCAGTTTAACACACAAACCGGGGATATTTGCATGACTCCGCAGCAATTGCAGGTAACCGTGATGGCAGTATTAGTTCAGGAATACAGGAACGGTGTATTGATCGGATCGGTGGAGCGCGACATCCAGATTACTGTTATTACCTGCACCAATACACTTCCTACGCTGACAGGGATTAACGGAACAAATAATTTTACAGCAACGATATGCGCCAACCAGCAATTTTGCTTTGATATTTTTTCAAACGATCCTGATGTAGGGCAAAATGTATTTGTATCATGGGATGGCGGAATTCCTGCCGGAACGTTCACCACTGCCGGTGCTCCGCACCCGACAGGACACTTCTGCTGGACTCCGGCAACTGCCGACATTGGCGGAACCTATTGCTTCACAGCAAAGGTGCATGACGATGCCTGCCCCTATATCGGCTCGCAGATTTATTCCTACTGTCTTACCGTTATAGGTGTAACTGCTGATGCAGGGCCCGACCAGTTTATAGCCTGCAGCGATTTTGCTACCATCTATGCTAACGGAAGCGGGGGCACACCTCCTTATACGTATTTATGGAACACCGGTGCCACCCAGCAGGGTATCACCGTGCCTTCAGGAACGTATGTAGTAACCGTGAACGATGGCACCTGTTCAGGTACGGATACCGTTGTAATTACGGACATCTTTATTCCTGTTGCTGATTTTACTGCTAACCCGGGCTGCTTTAATATGCCTGTTCAGTTTACCGATCAGTCTGCTTCACCGGGAACCACCATTATAACATGGTCATGGATGTTCGGAGATGGCGGAACTTCCACCATACAGAACCCCGTACATCTGTATGCAGCAGCAGGTACGTATAATGTTACGCTTATTGTAACCAACAGCTTCGGATGTATTGATACCATTACGCTGCCTGTAACCATACTGCCCATTCCGGTAACCAATTTTACGTTCCCCAGTATCTGTTCAGGAACTGCTGTTCCATTTAATAATACAACTACTCCTGCCGGAAGCACCTATACATGGAACTGGAATTTAGGCAACGGGCAGACTTCTAACGGTCAGAATGCAACCGGTGTGTATGCAAATGCCGGAACTTATACCGTAACGCTTATTGCCGGTGATTCACTTGGCTGTGCCGATACAAGCACACAACAGGTTACTGTTAATCCCAGCCCTGTTGCAGCATTTAATTTTACGGGAGGCAGCACCTGCCAGAACGGTTCAGTAACCATTACCAATACATCAACAGGAGCAGTTTCCTATAACTGGAACCTGGGCAACGGGCAGACTTCAACTCTTCAAAACCCGGTAGTTACTTATACTCAACCGGGAAACTATGATATAACATTAGTGGTGACCAGCGCTAACGGATGCGTGGATTCCCTCATTCAAACAGTAACCATATTTCCGCTTCCTGTTGCGGCAGCAGGTCCCGATCAGAATGTGTGTCTCGGTGGAAATGTTACCCTTGTCGGGTCAGGTGGTCTGACCTACCAGTGGAGCAACGGTGCTTCTACGGATGTTACTTCTGTTTCGCCAACTAACACTACTACCTATACGGTAACAGTTACCGATGCAAACGGATGTACAGCAACGGATGCAGTAGTAGTATTAGTTGATCCGCTTCCGGTACCAACCATAAGCCCCGATCAGTCTGTATGCCTCGGTCAAAGTGTAACGTTAACTGCCGGTGGCGGAACCACGTATTCATGGAATCCTACCGGCAGCACTACTTCAACTATTACAGTCACACCTTCCGGTTCAACTACCTATGCAGTAAATGTTACCAATGGAAATGGTTGCACAGGAACAGCATTTGTAAACGTTGCTGTTCATCCGCTGCCTGTTGTTAATTTGCAAAACGGTTTTGTCTGCGCAGGGCAATCCACTGTATTGGATGCGGGAAATCCGGGGTCAACCTATCAATGGACTCCCGGTGGGCAAACCACGCAGACAATTTCTGTATCTGCTGCCGGAACGTATGGCGTTATCATAACCAATGCTTTCGGATGTACCGATACTGACTCAAGTATTATCAGTCTTGGAGGAACGCTTACTAATAATCTTTCTAATGTTGCCTTCTGCCAGGGCGGCAACGCAGTCCTTGATGCAGGAAATCCCGGTAATACCTATCAGTGGACTCCCGGTGGACAGACCTCACAGACCATAACTGTAAACAGCTCCGGTTCCTACAGCGTTGTGATTACTGATCCCAACGGTTGCAGCGGAACCATCTCCACAACTGTTAATGTGAATCCGTTGCCGCAGGCAAATTTCACTCCTAATGATGTGTGTATTAATGACCCGATGAACTTCTTTGATATTTCAGTGGTCAACGGGGGTTCCGTTACAGCATGGCAATGGGATTTCGGTGACGGTAACGTGTCGCAGCAGCAAAACCCCGTTTACGTATATGCTACTCCCGGAACCTATGCGGTAACTTTTACAGTGACTTCCAATTCAGGTTGTACGAGCACTATTGTAAAATCATTTAATGTGTTCCCGCTTCCTGTTCCTAATTTTAACTTTAATAATAATTGCGTTGGCAATATGATTGCCTTTACCAATGCTTCCACTACTTCAGTAGGAAATATAATAGGATGGAACTGGAATTTTGGTGACGGCACCACGTCAACACTTCAAAACCCTTCTCACCAATTTGCAGCACAGGGAACCTATCCTGTTACATTGATAGTGTCAACAGGTGGCGGATGCGTTGACAGCATTGTTAAACAAATTACTGTATTTCCGTTGCCTCTCGCTGACTTCTCTGCTACCACAGAGTGTCTGAACAACCTGACAGTCTTTACAAATAATTCAAGCGTGCCTAACGGTGTAATGTCAGGATGGCTATGGAATTTTGGCGATGCACAGACCGGGAATGCTCAGAATCCTGTTCATACCTACTCAACTTCGGGCACATTCAATGTTAATTTAATTGTAACTTCAACAGACGGCTGTAGTGATACTATTATGAAGCCGGTAACGGTGAATCCGCTGCCGGTTGCAAATGCAGGAACCGACCAATCAGTTTGCACCGGAGGTTCAGTGACATTAAATGCCACCGGAGGCTCATTATATACATGGACTCCCGGTGGTGCTACAACTGCAAGCATCACGGTTACTCCTGTTGCAAATACATTTTACAGAGTGGTGGTTACCGATGCTAACGGCTGTACAGATACTGATTCTGTCCTTGTAACGCTGAAAACCCTGCCTGTTGCAAGTGCCGGGCCGGATAAGGCACTATGTGCCGGTTTAAGTGCAACGCTTACCGCTACAGGGGGTGTCAGTTATTTATGGAATCCTGGTGGAGCAACAACAGCAAGCATAACCGTTAATCCTGTTGCATCAGCTTCATTTATAGTTACCGTTACAGGTGCTAACGGATGCAGCAACACAGATACCGCTATGGTAACCATTAATCCGCTGCCCTTAGCAAGTGCCGGTCCCGATGTAACCATGTGCAGCGGGGCAACAACCGCGTTAACAGCAAGCGGTGGTGCAACTTATTTATGGTCGCCTTCAGGTGATACAGCTTCTGTTATTTATGTGAACCCGCTTGCAAACAGCAGCTATTCAGTTCTTGTAACGGATACCAACGGATGTATAAACAGGGATTCTGTAAATGTAATAGTAAACCCCACCCCTGTCGTTAATTTATCACCAGCATTTATTTGCCTTGGGAATTCAACACAGCTTGATGCCGGAAATCCAGGCGCAACATTCTTATGGACACCGAATGGCGAAACCACGCAAACTATTTCTGTTAGCGATTCAGGGGTTTACGCAGTGGTGGTGACTAACGCTTCCGGATGCCAGGGAACAGGATCATCAACTGTAACCGTAGGCGGTACAGGAATATTGGGTAATTTGGGAAATACTGCTTTCTGTTCAGGCATAACTGATACATTAAATGCAGGTAATGCAGGCTCCACCTACTTGTGGTCGGATGGTTCCACTTCACAAACGCTTGTGGTAAATGCAGCGGGTACTTATACCGTTACTGTTACAGATATAACCGGGTGTTCTACCAGCTTTTTCTCTAATGTTACTGTGAACCCATTGCCGGTTCCTTCATTTAATACTACGCCTACCTGCTTAAGTTCTGTAATCCCTTTTAATAATACTTCAACGATTTCACCGGGTAATATCATCTCGTATCAATGGAATTTCGGAGATACCACTAGTTCTACACTGCAAAATCCAACACACCAATATACCACTCCGGGGGTTCATACCGTCAGCCTGCAGGTGACTTCAGGCAATGGCTGTACGGCAACTATAACACAACCTGTGGGAGTCGGAGCTATGCCTGTTGCAAATTTCTCTGCCCATGATGCTTGCTTTGGAGTAAATACGGATTTCAATGATCTTTCAACAATCACTAATGGAATTATTTCCTCATGGGATTGGAATTTAGGTGACGGATCATCTTCAACAGATCAAAATCCTTCTCACTTATACAATGCTCCCGGAACTTATAATGTAACGGTAACAGTCGCTTCAGGAGGAGGATGTACAGCAACATTTACTGCATCGGTGACCGTTTATCCAAAACCGGTTGCAGAATTTTCATCACCGGCTGTTTGTAAAAATGATGCTACCGGTTTCACGGATATGTCAACCATGCTGAACGGCTCTATAACTAACTATGCCTGGTCATTCGGAGATGGTGATACATCAGGTGTGCAAAATCCTTCACATGCTTATGCCAATGACGGAACCTACACAGCAACTTTAATTGTAACATCCGACCTTGGCTGTACGGATACGGCTGCACATACTATTACAATTCATCCATTGCCAGCAGTCAGCTTTACCGCTCCCGCAGTATGCCTTAATAACGGAACTGTTTACACGGATGGCTCCACAGTATCATCAGGAACCATTAACGGATGGTACTGGGAATTCGGGGACGGCATCAGCTCTAACCAGCAAAATCCATCGCATACATTTAACAGTGACGGAACCTATAATGTGCTGCTTGTTGTTACAACAAATAACGGCTGCAGCGATTCAGCAACGCTGGGTGTAACAGTTAATCCTTTGCCTGCCGCAGCGTTTGTTTCGCAGGATGTTTGCCTGAATAATTCAACCCAGTTTACAGATACTTCTTCAGTAAGCAGTGGTGCCATAACAAGCTGGTTATGGGATTTCGGTTATGGAAATAATTCCAATTCTCAAAACCCTTCAAATAGCTTCAATGCTCCGGGTACCTATCCGGTCAGTCTTGTGGTTACGACTGCCAATGGTTGCGCTGACACTGTTTCGCAAAGCGTGAATGTATTTCCGTTGCCCGTTGCACAATTCAGTTCAGCAAGTGTCTGCTTCGGTGCGGGAACTGCATTCTATAATCAATCTACTATTAGCGGAGGTGGCACTGTTACCTGTTCATGGAACTTTGGTGACGGCAGCACCGACAGCACCTTAAACCCTGTTCATGCATTTACCGTTCCCGGAACGTATAATGTTACCATGACAGCCACCACTGCACAGGGATGCACAGGAACTGTCACCAACCCTGTACAGGTATATGAATTGCCATATGCACATTTTAACGGATCCAATGTATGTCTTGATATTCCTACTTTGTTCACTGATCAGTCTTCTGCGCCTGCCGGGGGTAATTTAGTTTCATGGGGCTGGGATTTCGGTGATAACAGCACTTCTAATGCACAGGACCCGATTCATATATACGGAGTGCCGGGAACTTATAATGTTGAACTTACCGTTACTTCTGACTTAGGATGCAGTAACCTGTTTAGTGATTCCGTAAGAGTGTTTATAAATCCTGCACCGATAATTTCTGTCAACGGAGGTTGTATCAGCGACCCTGTTTCGTTTGTCAATATTGAAGATTCAACTAATGTGAGCGGAAGCACTTTGTTATGGAATTTCGGAGATGGAAACACCAGCAGCGCTGTAGCCCCGATTCACATTTATTCAGCACCGGGAACTTATACGATCACATTCGAAGAAACAAATCTTAACGGATGTAAAACAGCAGTATCGGCTGATGTAACAGTAAATCCTGCACCTGATGCAGGTTTCATTGCCGAAAACGGCTGCTCTGAGGATGGCATTCCTTTTACCAATACTTCCACAATCTCTTCAGGAAGCATTACAGGTTATATATGGGAATTCGGTGACAGCTCTGCTGTTTCCACCGAGGTAAATCCGATTCATATCTTCCATTTGGGCGGAACTTATACGGTTACATTGATTGCACTGTCTGATCTCGGATGTTCTGATACAGTAACAATGCAGCTGATTATTAATCCGGCTCCGCAAACGGCTTTCCTGAGCAACGTTGCAGCAGGCTGCGGTCCGTTGCCTGTTTCGTTTACTGATTCATCATATATACAGACCGGCAGCATCATTTCATGGAGTTGGAACTTCGGTGATGGCGGTTCGTCAACAGAGCAGAATCCTGTTCATATATACACCCAAAGCGGTGCCTACCCGGTATCACTCACTGTTACTTCTGATTCGGGTTGTACAAGAACTGTTACCATCAGCAATATGATTACTGTGTACCCTGAACCGGAAGCAGAGTTTATGCCTGATCCCGCCAATGCAAATATCCTGTACCCTGTTTTTAATTTCAATAATCTGTCAACAGGTACGGTGACCCAGTCATGGACTTTCGGTGACGGATCCGCTTCAACAGAAGAAGAACCCACACATACGTATGCTGATACCGGCTGGTACGAGGTAACATTGTATGTGGAAAATTCATTCGGCTGCTGGGACACTGTCTCTCATTTGGTACACATTGACCCGATCACCACCTATTATATTCCGAATGCATTCAGCCCTAACAGTGACGGCAATAATGAGGTCTTTACCATAAAAGGAATTAATATACTTGAAGTAAGGATGAGCATTTTTAACCGTTGGGGAGAAATGGTTTTCAAAACCACTAATGGATTTACAAATCCCTGGGACGGCAGCGTAACGGGAAGCAGCCAACCTGCGGTAGAAGATGTTTATGTATATACTGCTGAGATTAAAGATGTCTTTGGCGAGTGGCACCATGAAAAAGGAAGAGTGACATTGGTGAGATAAATAACAACGTAATCGGATAACAATAAAATCTCTCTCGCCAACGGGAGAGATTTTTTGCAGTAGGGTCCGCATTACTCGTAAGAGTTTATGAATTGAGCTGAGTATTATTTTAAATTTCAAAAAAAATGTAAGAAAAATGAAATTAAGTAAAATCTATTTGGCTGATCGGATGTTAAATTGCTCAATTCTGAAACATTAAATAAAATAATTATGACTATGAGAAAAAACACACTTATTTGTATTTTGATCACCCTGTTTACAGGGGCAGCAACCGCACAAACTTCATGGAGAGGAACAGTAAGCACGAATTGGGCAACAGTTTCAAACTGGACAGCCGGTGTACCGACTGCAACTGTTGATGCTGTAATCGGAGATGCGAATTTTATCGGCTCTTTTCAACCTTCAATATCAACTACAGCTGCAACTTGTAAATCTTTAACAATTGGAAACAGCAGTGTTCCTTCCACACTTACTATAGCCAGAAATTTAACTATTTCAGGCAAAATTTTAATTGGAAGCAACGGAACAGTTTTGCACAATGTTCCCGGAATAATCGCATTAAGCGGAAATTGGACAAATTCAGGAACTTATACCCCCTCAATCACTGCATTAGTAAGATTTTCCGGTGTTACACAAAGTATAACAGGGGCAACAGTATTTAAGAGGCTGGCAATACTTACCGGAAGCACGGTCACACTTGCATCTAACATTACAGTAGATAACAGCCTGAATGTTTCGGGAACATTTGCCCCTACTCAATTCTATACTGTTTCAGGTACTGGGAACCTTATTGTAAATTCAGGAGCGTCCATAATAGTAGGTGCAGCAACTTTCACTACTAATTATGCGTTATCAGGTATCGTCACATTAAATGGCTTAAGTACCGTAGACTATGCATCTTCCACAATTGACCAGAACATAAGTAATGCTTTTACTTACGGCTATCTGCGTATTAGTGGCGGCATGACAAAGTATCTTACCGGAAACTTACCTCCTTTAAATTCCACACTGGCCTCATCAGGCAGAATTCTTATAGCTGCCGGTACGCTTGATATGCAAACATTCACAGCAAACAGGAGCAATTCAACAGTAGGTGGATTCCTTACAATGGCCGCCACTGCAAAGCTGAAGATTGGCGGAACAAACGGATTACCTTCCAATTATAATACGATCAATACCCCTTCCACTTCGACTGTAGAATACTATGGCAACAACCAGGTTATCGCTGGTGTTGGTTATGGGAATCTGGTATTTGGCAGCAGCAGCGGAATGGCAGTTAAAACTATGCCTACTGCTGCTATTACTATTGCCGGTGATTTTATATGTTCCGTTGGAACAGGAACAGGCGTGACTTTTACTGCCGGTAATAAAATTACAGTTAACAATACTATTACACTTGGTTCCGGTACAACATTTAATGCGGGGATTTATAGCCATCTGTTTAAAGGCAGCTGGGTCAATGATGGCATATTTAACGGAAACACATCTACTGCAACATTTAACGGAGGTAACGCCTCCTTAAGCGGAACAGGATCCAACAATTTTAACAACCTTGTTTTTTCAGCAGCGGGAATTAATGCTTCAGGTGCTGCATCTGTAAATGTTTCAGGAAATTTAAGCACCACCGGTTCAGGAGTATTCACACACAGTTCCGGAGGCACACTTACTATGACCGGTGCAGCAAAAATAATTACCGGAAGCGGAATAAATTTATATAACCTGGTAATTAATGGAACGGTTACACTTAACAATGCCCTTGCTGTTTCAGGAGATTTTACCGTAAACGGTTCCTTCTCAGGAATTGCCAACACAGTTACTATGAACGGTGCTGCTAAAACAATTTCAGGAATTGGCACCATAGGTTTTTACGGCTTAAGTATCCAGGGATCTGTTTCGACCAGTAATAGTTTTAGTTTATCATCTAACTTTACCGTAGCACCCGGGGGTTCATTCAATGCTATTGCAGGTACTGCTACCATTACAGGTTCAGGTACGCTTTCAGGAACTGCAAATCTTTACAATTTCACCATCAATAATGGAAGAACATTGACGCTTGGAAGCACTGCAATACTTGGCATTGCAGGTGTCTTTACGAAAAACGGAACCTTGAATGTAATCACTAATACTACAAATACGGTTAATTACAATGCTGCCATGTCACAAACCATCGTCAACACTTTATATAATAACCTCATTCTTTCCAATGGAGGCATTAAAACTGCAGCGGCAGGCTTTACTATTAATAATGATCTGACAGTGAATTCCGGAGTTACTTTCGCATCTTCTTCCTTCGCTTTTACCATTAGACATAATTTTACCAACAACGGCATTTTAAACAGCGGAATATCCACTATAAATTTTACAGGAAATCCTGCAAGCATAAACGGATCGGCTACCTCTGCATTCTATAACCTGGTTATGGCAGCAGGATCTGCTATCAGCTTAAACAGCCCTGTAGCTATTAAAAAAGATTTTACAGCTAACGGAGTTTTTAATAGTGGTGTCCAAAGAGTAAATTTTACGGGTAATGTAAGTTCAGTGATTAGTGGTACAGCGTCTCCTATTCTTTTTGCTGACTTGGAGCAGAGCAAAACCGGCTCATTTACTACATTAAATACGCCAGTTGAAGTAAACGGCATCTTAACTTTGACCAATGGTATTATCTTTTCTTCAGCGACCAATCTTCTTACCCTTGACAATAACACTACTTCCACATCCGGAACTTCTTCAAGCTATATTGATGGTCCGATTAAAAAAATCGGGAATCAACCCTTCACCTTTCCTGTCGGGAATGGCGGGTATTTTCATCCACTTACAATTTCTTCCCCTGTATCTGCTACTAACGATTATACTGCCCAGTATTTTGCTGCTAACCCTGACGTTTTCTATTCAGTAAACAGTAAGGACCTTTCCTTGAATCACCTTAGCACATGTGAGTACTGGAACCTCGAAAGGGGGGATGCCTGCCCGGATGTGAAGGTAACTTTAAGCTGGGATGTAAACAGTTGCGGAGTTGATAATTTAGTGGATTTAAGAGTTGCTCAGTGGAACGGGGTACTTTGGAAAGACTTTGGAAATGGGGGGACTTCAGGTTCAACAACTTCAGGAACAGTTATAAGCTCAATAGATGTAACTTCCTACGGACCCTTTACCCTTGGATCACCAAACAGTAATAATCCATTGCCTATTGGTTTATTAAACTTCAGAGCTATACCTAATGGAAACCAGGTTGACATTTCCTGGTCCACCGTAAGCGAATTTGCCAATGATTATTTTACAGTAGAAAAAAGTACAAATGGATTACAATTTGAAAAGGTTACTGATAAGAAAGGTGCAGGTAACAGTAGCGCGTTATTAGAATATCGGGCTACAGATAAAAATCCTGCTTCCGGAACCTCTTATTATCGTCTAAAGCAAACTGATTTTAGCGGAAGTTTTAAATATTCAAATATTGCTTCCGTAACAATCGCTGATAAATTTGATTATCGTATTTTTCCTAATCCGTCCCATAATTCAAAAACCTTTGTAACGGTCAATGGAACAACAAACGAAAAAATTCATTTATTGCTTTACGATGGATTAGGGAATGAAATGTTTTCCAAATCTGTAATATTGGAACATCAGGGAGAATCAACCATTACCATTGAACCGATTCATAAATTAGTCAGTGGAATATATACAGTTGTTGTTTTAGCAAACGAAACTATGTACAGGCATAAATTAATAATCAACTGATAGCCACCTGGCAGCAGCGGCAGCTGCAGCAGTAACAGGATGTCCCTGATTTAAATCAAAATATTGGATTTATTTATCATCTTTTATGAAATTCCGGAGTTCTAAATAAATTTCCCTTTACCTCCGAAGAATAGGTTGGTTCAATCGTTTTCACTAAACACTGGTCCCATACCCGGGTTTTTAATGTTATAACTTATAAGTTAATCTAAAAATAGCAGATTTTCTGCACCAAATGTCCAATAAAAATGCAGGTTAACCGACCTTTATTTCGCTTTAACCTTTCCACAACCTATATAGGAAATCCCTTCTTGGTAAGATTCATCTTCGTTAAGGGTTTGAACTAATTCACGCTTCCCTTTATTAAGAGTTTCATTAGCTATAAAAGTTTTTATTTCTGTGATCGGGGATTCCTCAGAAAATCTTCCAAGTCCCATTCCCTCCTGTAAAGAAACCGCGGCTATTATAGTTCCGTCATCTCCTTTCTCTGAATAAGCAGGGGTAAGATGTACATTGTTCCTAAAAAAAAAATTTATGCTCTGATCAAGTTTTGTTTCCTCAAGATGCATCCGTTCCCTGTATCTTTTGAAAAAATGGGAATTGTATTTAATAAGCATGGGAATATCCTGAAGCATCAGGATACTATAAGCTGTTATTCCAAGCTTATCATCCGTCTTTACATATAAGCTGACATTTTTCGTTTCCCCTGCGATATTGATCACCACACTCCAGTTATTATTGCGTTGGGATTTAATGTGATGTTTCCACCCATCTGAATTGATGGGTGCGTTTCATAACGTGCATTTGTATATGCATCTTGGAAGTTATTGTTTTCATAATAGACATAGCATCATCCACAATTTCCTTATAGATTTCCATTGGATACAGTGCCGGTACTAACATAGTTGTAAGTTTTTTGATTTTCTTCGCAACTTGCTAATATGATTAAAAAAAATTAATACCATATCAAACCGAAACTGAAGAAGAATATGCCTGTACTTTCAAAGATCTCCTTTCGCGGAACTAAAATGGGAAAAATAACTACCCTTGAAAAAAATCACCTCAATTGTGAAAGGACAATGGTGTCAATGGGATTTATGTTCATCGTATCATTCAAATTGAGCTTTGAATAAAAAATTTTTATATCAGATATAATTTTATTTCGCTTCTGTTTTATGCGCATGGTCTTTTCATAAAGTTGCTGCGGACTTAATTGCTGAAAATCTTTTGGCAAATAAGCAGGATTTACTGCGGTCAAGTCAGGCATGTACAACTTCATCAGGCTTATAATATCCCACGTGGCGCATTTTTGTTCGTAACTTTCCGAAACCTTATACATGCATCTTGAATATAGATATAATTCATCAAACATCGTTAAATTTTGCTCCGCATTTAACATCATATTATAACGATCGTCACCATCTTTGGAATAATAAATATAGGTGCTGTTCAGGTTATCATTAAGTTTTTTAAGCGTCTCCGCCTGTATGCTTAGCCTGTATGAAGGGCTTCTTTGAGAAAGAGAAAATGTATTAAACCTCCCTCCGGTTCTGTCTGCGAGGATTTTGTATCCCGGCATTTCGCGAAGAATGATTTTTTTTTGAATACAATAAACAGGAAAAATTGCAATGTTGTTTTGTTCGGCAATTTTACATGCTTTGTTAAAATTATTGTTCGAGATGGGGACAATTCCATTTCCGAAAAGGAATATAATCTTTTTTGAATTTGTTTCGTTGCTCCAACTTAAATTTTTACAAGCAGAATAAATGGCACTGGGCATTCTTTGCTCTCCTGCTTCAATATTAGGTTTCAGCTTACTGAGTTCTGAGGATAAGTAATCATAATTGTCTGTTAGGTCAGAGAGGATTTTTACATAGTCATTCTGAGCGCCAAAGCTTGGGCGTCCGTAAACCACTATCCCTATCCGTAAATCTGCTCCCGGATTTGTCCTGTAAGTAAAATTTATGAACCGCCACAAATTATCGCGTATTTCATTTATAAGGCCATTGGTGCTTCCGCTCAGATCGAGGCAGAAAACAACTTCCTTTCTTTTTTTCACAGGAGCAGTATTATTTGTGAAAGAAAGAAACGAGAGCGTTAATAGAATTATTAAAATTATCTTAGCCATTTTGGCTGGTTATTAAACATTATAATTTAAGGGCATCGTCAAAATTGGATCCAACAACTATGAAATGAAAGAAAATCGCAAAAAATGTAAAAAAACACTTTTCTTACTGAAATCATTGAAGTAATATTTATGTTTTCAGATCCGTTTATGCATGCATCATGCTGCAAGTAAAATTCATTTTGAAAAACAATTTGCTTAATTCATCATTTTACTTTTGCTTTGCCCGCTTTCTCAGATTGGTTATTACCAATTAATTTAAAAATAAACGAACTTAAAAGCTGAGATATAAGTATAAATTCCGCCATAAGAGCAAAACAAAACGATGATTAGGAAAACAGCAAAAATTATTCTGTTGGTTGCCCTTACATTGGTTGCTTTTATCGGATATGATATTTACAGAAAAATCTTTTCACCAAATGTCTTTTCCAGGGAAACATATCTCAACATACCCACAGGTTCCGATTATGTAAGGGTCCTTACGATTCTCATTGAAAAAAACATAGTAAAGAATAAATCTTCCTTCGATTGGCTTGCCAAAAAAATGAAGTATGATAAAAATATTCATCCCGGTCATTACAGGATTACTCCGGGCATGAACAATAAAGACCTGATCACTTTATTACGCTCAGGAAAACAAACTCCTGTCCGTCTTACTCTTAACAACATAAGATTGGCAACCCAGCTTGCATCTGTCATTTCCACTACTCTTGAAGCAGATTCAATTTCAGTAATTAATTTACTGAAAGACGATGCATATTTAAAGCAGTATGGATTCAATTCCCAAAATTGCATTGCCCTATTCATCCCGAATACTTACGAATTTTACTGGAATTCTTCAGCAAAAAAAATTCTGGAACGAATGACAAAAGAATACAAATTATTCTGGAATTCTGCCCGAAAACTAAAAGCAAAATCTGCTGCGCTGACTCAAGCCGAAGTTTCCATAATTGCGTCTATTGTACAACAGGAAACGAATCGAGATGATGAAAAACCAATCATTGCAGGAGTGTATATCAACCGTTATAAAAAAGGATGGAAACTGGAAGCAGATCCAACACTTGTTTACGCACTCGGTGATTTCACTGTACAACGGGTATTGAGTCTCTATAAAGAAATTGATTCTCCTTATAATACCTACATGTACACAGGATTACCTCCTGGACCTATCTGCATTCCTTCTATTTCATCCATTGAAGCCGTGCTCAATTATTCCCAACACCAATACCTTTACTTTTGCGCTCGTGATGATTTTTCGGGTTATCACAGCTTTGCAAAAACTTACCAGGAACATCTTATAAATGCAAAACGATTTCAAAAAGAGCTGAACAGGAGGAAAATTAAATCGTAGAAAAATTGGTTTGTTATCAGGTTTTTTCAAGATTGCGCATTACTAAATGACCAATAACTTAATAACCTGAAATTGGCTATTTTTACCCGCATAATTATCATGACAAAAGGAAAGATTTTTCTGGCAATTCTATTATTTGAATGTTTCTCAAAAGCATTCGGAGGTGACATTATTCCGGTTTTGATTCGTGTGTCAAGAGCAGATCAGCACGATACATTAGGCAGTAATTTTGTGGATAATGTTACAGCACTTGTTTACAAAGAAATTTTATCGGGTGACGTTAAGTTGTGGGATGCTCCGG
>JBDSOU010000246.1:0-9365 GCA_039914625.1 Bacteroidia bacterium
AGACAATACCTGAGGAAAAATATTTGTACTGAACCCGGAACGAGAAAAAAAGCTTAATTCAATTATACCAATTTCTCTTGAATTATTTTATAATAGGCATTGGTATTACATCTATTGCCAGCAAACACCATTGATGTGTTACCGGGTGCGGAAAGGCTTTGCACTGTTTTGAAAGAGGAAAAGGTGTAATTATTTGAAATGGCGCAGAAAATATACTTGCTGATTCAAAACATGAATATTCTAACGAATGACTTTTACTTACTGACATTTAATTCGCATTTACTGCCGAATAACTTTTGAATAGTTGGTACTAAAAGCTATGCTCTTACTCTTAGCTTATTAAAATTACCGATCCATGTTATTACACTGACGTTTTAATTGATCCCGTTTGTATTTCACTTTTGAAGGCTTCGCGGACAGCATAGACATGTTGCAGAGAAACAAAGGCATGTTGCAGGACAGCACAGGCAGCAGGAAGGGACGAACCGGCAGGGTGATCAGAAACATAAGACAATTTCCATCAACAATACATGTGTTGGTTTGAAGCAAGGCAGGAATGCAGCACGAAGAAAGGGAGTTGCACTGAAGCAGCGCCAGGTGATGACAGGAAAATAAGGAGTTGCTCCGGGACACAGGGATGGTGCATTCAAACATATTTTAATTGCAATGAAACATTCATTGAAGCATATCGTATAGCTTGTAACAAAAAATTTGAACCATGAAAGGAAGACAACTTACAAGACTTATCTCCTATTTAAGTACAGGGCAAGTATTTCGTGAAAATATTTCTATCGTAGCAACGGTGCCGGGTGTACAGCACACGGTTAAGGAATATGATGAATTACTTTTAAGCATTCTTGAAAACATGTTTAAACAGGCAGAATCGCTTACTCATTATGCAAAGGAAAAAAGGGAACTTCGCAAGAAATTGGTAGCACATGCTGTGATGTTAAGCGGGCTTGGATATGTTTACGGATACGACAAAGATGATTATGTAATAATGACTAAACTAAGCCAGACCTATACGACTATTTTCAGAGGATATGATATAATTGTTTACGTTGATTGCAACAATATATATAAGGAATTGCTGGAAATCAAGAACGCATAGAAGGATTATGCGATTAAGAAAAAAGATGTGGAAGAATTATTTGAACTGAAAGAACAGTTTAATAAAGTAATTGCGAAACCAAGAAGCGGAATTAAATGCAGGAAAACTCAAACGGAATTTTTAAAAAAGAACCTGGATGCAGCAGGCAAACTATTGAAAGAGCGAATGAACAGGGTGATGCGATCTTTTAAACAGTATCCTGAATTTTACCAGGCTTATTTTGCTTCCTGCAAGCATATGAAATATGATAAGCCAAAAATTGTTTTGGAAGAAAAGATAAATGAGTTTTATACTGCTCCGCGAGTACCGAAGATAAAGACTAAGAAAATTATCCGGGAGCATGCTGAGGAGAAAGTTTTGGAATGAGGATTTAAGATCATTTTTAAAATTGCTACAAGGATGCCCGCTTTCGCGGGCATTTTTTTTATGTTAGAGTGAAAAATAGAATTATTTTTGATGTTGAATCTCTTTGAGTGCCCGCGAAAAGGGAGATACTGAAAATACAGAAAATTAAACGGAAGAAAAATTGGTTTTTGGGGTTATTGATAAATTATTGCGCGCTGAAAATAATGTTCATAAATTTGCGGAACAAATGACCAAGCAGGAACATATTGATTATTGGACGGGTTCAGCAGAACGCGATTGGAAATTTATTAAGCAGGCGTTTAAAATAAAGCAGTTTGTGTACGCGTTGTTTTTCGCTCATCTTGTTTTGGAAAAACTTTGCAAGGCGCATTGGGTAAAAGACCATCAATCAAATCATCCTCCTAAAATTCATAACCTCATTTATCTTATTGATAATACTCAATTGAAAGCGGACGCAAAGGAAAGGGCTGTTCTTGAAAAAATGAATACCTTTCAATTAGAAGGAAGATATCCCGATTACAAAAACAAGCTGTATAAAAGTTGTGATAAAAAATTTTCGGAAACAACCCTTAAGGAAGTAAAAGAAATACGCTCATGGCTACTCAACTCACTGTAATCAATCTTGTAAAACAATTTGCCAGCGATGTAAAAGCCGAAGGCGTGCATCTGCGCAAAGTTTTTCTATTCGGCTCTTATGCACATAACCGGCAGCGCAGGTTCAGCGATGTGGATGTCGCATTGGTGGCAGACGAATTCCATGGTTTTGTTTTTAAGGACTTAGACCTTTTTATAAATGCAAAAATTAAAAAATCATATTCAAGAATTCAAGTGCAGACCTTTTCAACTTCCTACTTCAAAAAAGGAGACCCGTTTATTGATGAAATAAAACGGACTGGGATTGAAGTTCGGATTTGAAATCTTTCTACATAGTTCCCGCGAAAATGGCGGGAGACTATGCAGGTACATAGAATTACATTTATAAATAAATTTAAATGAAAAATTTAGAAACTCTCAATCAAGCAGAAAAGGAAATGCTGTTGAAATTTCCTGCTTATATTTCATTACTTGCCGCAAATAATGATGAAAAATTAGATGAAACAGAAAGGAAATCCGCCATCAGGTTTTCACACATCAAAACGTTTTCCTGCAATCCGTTGCTTTCTGAATTTTATCAGCAGGCTGATCAGGTTTTTGAAAACAACATAACTGAACTCAACAGTAAGCTTCCCGAAGGAAGGATGGAGCGGGAAAATGCTATTAAAAACGCTTTAGCAAAACTGGAATCTATTCTCAAAAAGCTTGGAAAGGATTATGCTTCGGCAATGCACCTCAGCATGAATACATTTAAAGACCATGTTTCCAAAGCACACAGAAGTGTTTTAGAACGTTTTATTTTTCCGGTGCCCATAAAAGGGATTAATGATTGAGTGATAGTAACTCCTGAATTAGCAGGCTATTTATGATGACTTTTCTTTTTAGGAGGTTTATTAAGCATTGGGTTGCCTGCTACTGAAACATTAAACTTTCTTTTTGCTTTGGCCGGCAGTTTTCCTTTTGATTTTCTTACTGCTTTTTTCTTATTCATCAGGCGAAAGTAGTCATAAAGGAAATCTTTTTCGGAATATTCATTCATTAAACATCTAAAACTTCCTTGAATTAAAAATTTATAAATAGGGAATGGTTACCTTTACGCTGTATCATTTAAAAAAAACTAAAATGAATTCACCCCTCAAAATAAAAAAAATTCTTATCCCATTGGATTTTTCTGCTTCATCGCTGAAAGCGATTGACTTTGCAGTTAATCTTTCAAAATTAACCGATGCAGAAATAACGCTTTTGCATGTACTCGAAAACTTTTATGCCACAACAGACCCTTTTTATGCAGTTATTCCAAGATTTGAAGGCTACGAGAATGAAATCAGGAAAATAAGCAGTGACCGGTTAGACAAAGAAGCGGAAAAAATTAAAAAGAAAGGCACAATTAAAGTAAACATCCTTTCTGCATCAGGTCGTACCCATAAAGAAATCATCCGCATCAGTAAAAAAATAAAAGCAGATATTATCATAATGGGAACACATGGAGTTTCCGGCTTCAGAGAATTTGTAATGGGCAGCAATACATTCAGCGTTGTGAGAGATGCGCCATGTCCGGTGCTATCAGTGCAGGGAAAAAGCAAAGCAGGTGGTTTTAAAAATATTCTTGTTCCTTTCAGCGACAGACCTCATTCAAGAGAAAAGGTGATGTATGCAATTAAGATGGCGGAAATTCAGAATGCCGCTGTTCATGTTCTCGGAATTGATTCCGCTCAAACAAAAAACCATTCAAAAAAAATAACACTTGAAGCTGAACAAATAAGGGATATTGTTGAAAGGCATAATTTAAAATGCAGGGTCAAAGTAGTTGCTGCTCTTTATGATCAGGATACTGTTCTTAAATACGCAAAAAAAATTAATGCCGACCTTATTGTCGTAATGGGAGATGCAACTAAGCAAAACATTGTTCAATATTTTACCGGTTCATATTCGCAGCAAATTATCAATCATTCTACCATTCCGGTGCTAAGCATTCATTCTGAATTCAATCCTAAAACTGTCAGGCTGTGGCACGGCATTTAGTTGTTGATGCTAACGAATGAATTAAAATATAATATTAGCAAGCAAAAAACAAATAATGAAAATTACTATACAAACCGTACATTCACCGGAAAGCGAACTCATCCATGCTTTTGTGAATGAAAAAGTTGAAAAATTATTTAATCAAAACCCGGAAATAATCCGGGCTGATGTTACCTTGAAAGAAGGAGCAAAAAAGAACCCGATAAATAAATGGTGTTCACTATATATATCTCATTCAGGCGAAAACCAATTTGTAAAAAGAAATTCTGCTTCGTATGAAGAAAGTATTTTATTAGCTGTTGAGGCAATGGAAAAAATTTTTCGCAGAATGAAAATGAAAAAGATAAACCAACGAAATGATCCGCATTAGGTTTTTTCGAAGAACACCGAATTCCGAAATTGCCTAATTTAAAATCCGGAAAACTATCATCAGTCAACACCCTGAATTATTTGGGCGGCTCTGTATTATAATGACCTATATCATCAAAATAATGTCTCTTTTTTTTTGCTTTATTTTGGTTATCCTTATAAACATCCAACCGGTAAATTTTCCGCTGTATGGCGTGGTACATAAAAATGCTTTTTCTATTTGCCAATTTCCGTATTCGCCACTTTCAAAATCTGTTCGTGCCGTACAATTTTAATAGCCATTTTTTATAAAATTTCAAAAATCATTCTCCGCTGATTTCCTTTTTACATCATTCAATAAAACATTAAACAATCCTGCGTAATTGCCGTTTGCATCACGATGTATCAGTTGTTTCATCATACGTTCCATTACCTGTTGGATGTAACGGTCATTTTTGCCATAATTCCATATCGGATAGTAACATTCAGCAAAAAGTTTTTCAAAGCTCCATTCAATACTTTGAACTCGTATAGTACCGCGATCATCTTCATGGCATGTTTTTACAAAATGATGGAGTTTATAGGAAAATAAATCGGTAAGTGCGTTGATGCTTAACACTGCCGTTTCGGGGTCATTTATTCCCGGACTTAAAGCTTTAATAGCAACCTCTGCAAGCTGGTGAAATCCGTAATAAGGATTTACTTCAATTGGTTGACCGGTATAAAAATCAACTGGAATAAGCATTTCACCTATTTCTTCTTCAGATAATTTTTTATTGCTGTAAAAATTTAACAATGGAATTCCTTTCAATAAATAAATTCCTGGCGGATGAAGAAATTGTATTATCCCATCGTGGTTGCTGGCAAATTGCGCCATTTCAGTTTCATTAAATCCCTGGAAATAATTTGATGAAGCCATACTGATTGCATTCATCTCCGTTTCGGGAAGTTTAAAAACCGATGCCTCCTTTTGTGTGCAGATGCGATATAATGAATGCAAAGTTTTTTTATGAACGCGTTTGATAATAGTTTCATATTTTACTGAATCGGTTACGTAATGCAGAAAATAAATAAAAATGAAAATATCTATAACTGTAAACAAGAGAAGAAGATAAATGCTTAAAGCGGGTACATAAATTCCGGAATCAATATCGCGGATGCTGCTTAATAACGAAAGCGCATATACAATGCTTCCTATATATATTCCCAAAACCACTTGCTGAAACCGGTTGGTAATCATTCCCTCCAACATGCGATTACTCATTTGTGATGCTGCCTGGTTCAACAGAATCATAACCATCGAAAAACTGAAAACCGTTAGAGAAATGATTCCTCCGACTATCGTTGACAAAATAGATCTTGCCGTGCTTGCATCTTTAAGACTTATCCACTTATAAGTTGATTTGATATGTTTGCCTGTTTCAGAAAAATCCAGCTCCAGTGTGATGACTGACAATATCAAAAATCCTATCGCAATTATTGCCGGATAAAATGCTATGCTTGTTACAATCTTACCATAATTTATTCGCAGCCATTTTGCAATTTTGTTATTCATAATTTATAGATATTTAACACGAAATACATCAGCATAGAAGATTTGGTAATGCAGTTCCAATAATTTGTGAAAACTTAAAGAGCAAAAGGATTGTTTTTCAATTTCACAATTATTTTTTATTTTTCTTCTCCTGTCTTCTAAAATATCCTCTTAGTAAAAAACTATGCTTGAGTGCTTCCATGTTTTCATTAAGACTTTTTGAACTGCTGTCAATATTTGCCAAACTGCTTTTAAGATGATTGGATGTGATGGTGTCATTCAGCAACGTGCTTAAAGTTCCGTTTCCATTGTTAATCTTCTGCAACGACAGTTTCAATTCATTGGCTGATAAATTAATTTGTTCAATACTTTCTTTTGCTTGCTTTACAGTTAGTTTCAATTGAGAAGTAATTACGGTATCTTTTATCAAAGTTCCCAATAAACCTTTTCCATTTTTTACGTCATTGGAAAGAGTTGAAAAATCGGTTGTTATGTCTTCAAGATTATTGCTCACCTTTTCCATATTATTAAGCGTGTGCTGTAATCCTACGGCAACAGAGGTATCCATAAGCATCTTATAAAGCGTGCCCCGGCTTTTGTTAATGTTTTCAGTAAGGTCTTTAAGGTTGGCAGAAACGATTGCAATATTTCCATTGGTAAATTCAAGTGTGCGCAACATTTCATCGGTGTTTATAGCAGGAACACTTGTAAGTTCATCGCCATCGTTTATCGAAGCAGCATCAGAGGTTCCGGGATCAATGTTTATTAGCTTGCTTCCCATCAAGCCATCGGTACCTACACTTGCCGGAGAATTTTTTCGTATTACCTTTTTCAAATCTGCCTCCACTGACATCTCCACCCGTATCACAGTATCGTTTACAATTTTTATTGCTTTAACAGTACCTACATTAATACCCCCATATCGTACGTTATTGCCGCGTTGAAGTCCGCCCACGTTATGAAATGTTGCATACAATTTAAAGGTACTTCCAAACATGTTACGGTTGCTGCCAATAAAATACAGCCCGACAGTGAGTGCCAAAATTCCTGTTATCACAAAAATTCCAAGCTTGATGTTATGGATGGTTGTTTTGTTCATATATCTTCAGTTTCAAAGAATGCATGCACTTTAGGGTCGTTTAAATTTTTTAATTCATCAAATGTTCCATGTGCATAATTAATTCCGTCAATCATTACTACGAGTTGGTTTGCAGTAAGCCGCGCACAATGCATATCGTGTGAGATTATGATGGAAGAGATGTTGTATTTCCTTTGCATATCAAGCACCAGGTGGCTTATTTCTCTTGCTGTAATTGGATCGAGTCCTGTTGTGGGTTCATCGTACAATATGATTTCCGGTTTTAGAATTACTGAACGTGCAAGCCCGATTCTTTTTCTCATTCCTCCTGACAATTCTGATGGCATGAGATTAATTTCCTCCAACAGACCCACGTTGGTTAATGTTTCATCTACTAACTCTTTCACTTCTTTTTTTGATTTACGCTTGCCATGTCTTCGCAATGCAAATTCAAGATTTTCTTTTACTGTCATGCTATCATACAATGCACTGTTTTGAAATACGAAACCAATTCTTGCACGCATCTCATCTAAATCAGGACGTGATAATTCACTTATCTCTTTACCGCATACTTTTAATGAACCTCCCTCATATTCCATCAGTCCGACTATGCATTTTATTAAAACAGATTTTCCACATCCTGATTTTCCAAGCACTACCACATTTTCTCCTTTGCGAATAGTAAGATTGAAATCAGTGAGAACGTTATTGTCAGCAAACGATTTCTCAAGATGAACAATTTCGATAATGGGTTCACCGAATTGATTGGTTGAGGTTTTTTCTTTATGTTCTGTGACCAATGTATCCATCATATAAACCCAAAGAACTGGGTAATTTGTACTGCCATCAGATCAATAATGAAAACAAGCAACGAAGCAACTACCACTGCTGAATTGGCTGATTGTCCAACGCCTTCCGTTCCTTTTTTTGAATTGTATCCTTTGTAACAACCAATAAGACCGATTGCAAATCCAAAGAAAAAAGATTTAATGAAAGCCGGGATGACATCACTAAACGTGATTGCTTGAAATACCTGGTTGAAGAAGAGTACCAAACTCACAGAGCCTTTTACATTCACAGCAAGGTATGAACCGTATAATGCAATGGTATCTCCAATGATAACAAGTAATGGAATCATCAATGTAGTGCTTATAATGCGTGAAATCACGATGTACTTAAACGGATTAGTACCGCCAACTTCCATTGCATCAATCTGCTCTGTCACTTTCATCGAACCTAATTCTGCACCAATGCTGGATCCGATTTTACCTGCACAAATCAAGGCAACTATAACAGGTCCGATTTCACGAATGATGCTCACGCCAACCATTTGCGGTAACCAAGCTTCCGCTCCGAATTCTACTAATGTAGGTCGAGATTGCAACGTAATAACTAATCCAATAATAAAAGCAGTAATCCCGACAAGTGGTAATGAGCGATAACCTATTTCATACGACTGGCGGAGAATTTCTCTGAACTCATAAGGGGGAAATAAAAACTCCTTAAAGAATCTTCCGGCAAACCGGGATATTTCTCCTGCTTCGGCAAAAAAAATCTGCACTCCTTTAGGCAGAATTGCAATCCATCCTGATTCAGAATTTTTATTTTTTGAAGAAGGAAAAATTTGTTGATCTTTTTTTTGCATCAGAAAAAAACCTCACGGGTATATTATATACCTACAAAAGTAATAAATACTTTCACCTTATATGTGTGAATTTTTAAAAGTTAAATAACTGGTCAAACTGAGCGGGGTATCGCCTTTATAAGGTTAAACGAAGCTTGGCTTTTTATTTATTCACCCATTAATTAAACAAAAAATGTACGCGTATTTGTTGAGCAATGATTCTGCTAACCGATAAAAATTTAACGCATACTTTTGCATTGTGTGAATTATGTAACTATTCCAAAAATTGTGTAACGCTTTTTGTCATTTAAAGTACTTACTTTTGTTTCGTAAAAATAATTTCAATTATGAAAAAAATATATCTGGTCTCACTATTTGTTTTAATCTATTGCACCGTTTCTGCCCAGGCGGTTTTTCAAAATATTATTTACAATGAAAAAACTGAGCCGGGATTAATGCTTCAATTACCAAATAAACCTGAATCGGTGCAAAACACTATTCTTCAAAAGTTAGAGGCAACAGGTTACAAGCCTGAAACTAAGGGCGCTCTTTTTTGGAAATCAAATAAAATTAACGGTTTTTATGTTTTTAAGCAAGTAACATTACCTGAATTAAGAAATCAGACCTTGGATTTATATTTCAATGTTGAAAAGCAAAAAGGAGACAAAAGAAAATCAACACTTTATAT
>JBDSOU010000007.1:0-18943 GCA_039914625.1 Bacteroidia bacterium
CTAATTTGCCTTCGCAGGTGGATTGAAAGTTTTTAACAATTAACAAACCAAATTTATTAACATATATCTTTATAAAATAATTGAAATGCAAATCTAAAGGTGGCGAGAGTAGCACGAACGCACAACAAAAAGATCCTCTTTAATTAAAACATGAAGATTTGCAATGACACTAAAAATCAACAAATTAATAAAGGTCACAGTAAAGTTGGCTTTAGGAGGACTAAATGCAAATTTTTAAAAGAAGGGTTTTGATTGGTTATTGAATGGAGTAGCTCTAACAACCAGTTGTGGTAGTTTTGAGATGGTTGCTTCTAAGCCTTTCATTTTAAAACTTCATTTATCCCTTTGGGCGTTGTGCGCAACCAATTGACTCCAGAGCTAACTTTGAAGACCGTGCAAATAAATCACTCAAGAGATTAGCAAAAATTATTATATTTGAAACGAAAATATTGGACAGTGAAAACATTAATACAATAAAAAAAACAAATGTGGAAACCAGCAACCACTTATCAAACGGGGCGTAACCGAAAAGCCAAACGAGTAGGAAACTAAAACATAATAAAATGCCAAAGTATATCATTGAAAGACAAATACCGGGAGCAAGTAAACTTACTGCTGCCGAATTGAAAGCAATCTCACAAACCTCTTGTGGAGTGCTTGGAAAAATGGGCCCACAAATTCAGTGGAAACATAGTTATGTTGCAGGTGACAAAATCTATTGCATTTACATCGCACCGAATGAAGAAATGGTTCGTAAGCATGCAAAGCAAGGAGGTTTCCCTGCTACACTTGTTAGCCAAGTAGCATCAATCATTGACCCAACCACAGCAGAATAATTTTTGTATCGCTTCGTTCAAACTTTCGTGTTTGTATCTGAAAGAACTGCTTTGTAACAAGAGTTTGGTATACGCACAACAGTAAGTCAACGTTGCAGAACACCTAATAAATGGCATTTAGAACTGTTTTTTATATAATCCACTATAATAACCCTTTATTTTCAGATGGAACGGGCACACTTTTGTGCTGCAATCACACTGGGCTGGCTCATTCTTCCACCGGAAGAATGCCCTCCCTTCTTTTATCCCGATAACTATCGGGATCATTTATCCCTTATGTGTTATCCGTAATGCTTGGGCGACACAGCGACATGAAACTGATTGCAAGAAATTTACTTTGACAACTAAAAAATTAACAGGGCTGCTAAAAATCAAATAGAGTAATCACAAATTTAAACTCACAACACAATGGAAAAAGAAAAAAGCGTTCATCTTCAAATTGAACATAAAGTTCAAAACTATGACGGATGGAAAAAAGTATTTGAGAGTGACCCGATTAATCGTAAGAAATCAGGTGTACTTAACTATAAAATATTCCGACCAGTTGATGACCCAAACTATGTTATCATTGATTTAGAATTTGATAATTTGACGACAGCAGAAAACACCTTAGCAGCATTGCGCAACCTATGGACAAAAGTGGAGGGGACAATTATAATGAATCCACAAACGCGAATTCTCGACCTTGTAGAATCGTTAGACATTTAAACTGAATAAAGATACATGCCTTAATAGTTACAGACGGTAGCACGAACGGATAACAGGAAGATCCTCTTTAATTATTTTGTGAATTTCTTTCGGAAAAAGCTACTACAAGGTCAATACATATATGCCCGGCTTTTGACCGGTTTTTTTAAGAGAAAAAGACATTGCTGTAAGCTTTAAACATTTTGTAGAGCTTAAAAAGCGTTAACCGAAAAGTTGCAGCATATGGTGTATGAGTTGGGTTTTTTGAAGAGTTAAAACATGCAAACAATTAGCTTGTGTTGCTAATAAACTTTAGTAATAATCTCAAACTTAGTTTTGCGTAATTTTACGTTACAATAAGTAATAAACTGGTTAACTTTAATTATACATAAAGCATGAAAGAGCAACTAATTAACGAAAGAAAAAAACTGCTTACTTCAATAGAAAAGTTTTTAGAAGGTCCAATGATTTTCTTTGGCTTTGTATGGCTTGTTTTATTGGTGATTGAATTGATTTGGGGTTTGAATAAACCTCTTGAATATGCAAGCTTAACCATCTGGATTATTTTTATTATTGATTTTATTATCAAATTTATTTTAGCCCCGGTTAAAGTTGCATTTTTTAAAAAGAACTGGATAACAGCAATCTCCCTTGTTATTCCTGCTTTAAGGGTCTTCCGTATTTTTAGATTTGTTCGTTTGCTGCGAGGTTTACGAGGCATCAGGCTTGTCCGAATTGTCTCTTCTTTAAACAGAAGTATGAAAAGCCTTGGTGCAACAATGAAACGGAGAGCCTTTGGTTATTTTCTTATAATTACCCTCATTGTAATTTTTGCAGGTGCAGCCGGTATGTATGCTCTTGAAAATCCAAATCCAGGTTTTGATAGTTACGGTATGGCTTTATGGTGGACAGCCATGCGGGTTATAACAGCAGGCAATGAATTTAATCCTACTACGCCTGAAGGCAGAGGATTTGCGTTTTTAATAGCAGTTTTTGGGTACACTATTTTTGGTTATGTTACCGCCACCTTTGCCACCTTTTTTATAGGCCGTGATGCCGAAGAAAACGATGCACCGTTAGCAGGCGCAAAAGATATAGAAGAATTAAAAAAAGAAATCATTACACTTTCCAAATCAATTAATGAATTAAAAAAATGAATTGGGGTTTTTGAAGACATGAATGAAAATAAGACTTATCGTGACATTCTTTTGATAGAAAGAAAATATAATAAATGTATAAGTCCCGAAGGGACGAACATATGGTAGAAAGAAAAGAAATTATTATCACAGTCCCATCGGGACGACCTTTGGTTTATTCTAAAAGGATCCCTACGGGACTAACCTAATTTGTTTGACATTAAATTTTACCAAAAGAACGTCCCGATGGGACTAACAAAAAAAATTCCATAAGGCCAAATAAATAAAAACATTAAAATGGCAAACACCTATTCGCAAATCAACATACATTGTGTTTTTGCTGCGCAAGGGAGGGTAATAGTATTACACAAAATTTCCGTAACGATTTGCATAAATATATGTCGGGTATTCTTAAAAATGATAACGCTTACCCTTTAGCGGTTGGCGGGTGGAAAGACCATATTCATATTTTTTTTGAATTACATCCCGATTTAAAAATTTCTGACATTATGCGAATGTTGAAGCAACATCATCCAAATGGATAAATGATAATAAATTAGTGAAAGGAAAATTTAAATGGCAGACAGGTTATGGAGCTTTCTCTTATTCACGCTCACAAACAAATGATGTTATTAATTATATTATGAACCATGAAGAACATCATAAAAGGAAAACATTTCAAGAAGAATAACTTGAATTATTAAATAAATTTGAAATTGAATTTAAAAATGAATATTTGTTTAAATTTTATGAATAAAAAAACCGAAAAGCTGCAACCACAAGTTTTTGAACTATCGTTTTTTGAAGGTTTGAAATCTTTTACCGTCATGGCATTATTTTTTATCAGACCTCTTTAATAAAGAACTTATAATAATAATTTAAAAAAAATCAAAATGGAAAACCAAAACACAAATCAAAATTGCATGGACCTTTGTCGCAAATGTGCAGATGAATGTACCAAAAACGCCAAGCTCTGTAAAGAAGAAGGTATGGATGAATGCGCCCGACTTTGCACCGAATGTGCCGCTGCCTGCAACAAAGTTGTTAAGGAAGGAAATTCCAATTCAGATGTATTTCAGAAATGCGCAGATGCCTGCAACGCATGTGCAACTGAATGTGAGACACATGACAATCCCAATTGTACAAGTTGTGCAGAGATTTGCCGGGAGTGCGAAGAAGAATGCAACAGCATTCATTTCACCTGACAAGTCATCATACCATTTAGTATGATCCCTGTCAGCGTAATATCAAAAACCATATTTAAACAGCATTACACTTAAAAAAAATCTTAATTTCACACGGACAGCGGCTGCACAACGTGCCAGATGAAAACAACATATAGAAAACTATGGGATTATCAATTAATCTTTATCGTGTTGGTAAAGCAGAACATTTAGGTGACTTGAAAGACATAGAAAGCCAAATTGCCATGACCACAGACACAAAAGTTGACTTATATAAAATCACAGGCGACTTAGCAGTTATTTTTTTAAATACAACCAACCCTTACAGCAACATAAATACAATACCATACAAAATGCTTTTTGGCAGGAAAGTGCATCAAAGTGTTGCTGTTGGTGAGATTGGTGGATTTCTCCCAAGTTCTGAATTCCTGAAATAACAAAATGGATAAAGATTAACAAAATTGAAACGTTTGACGGTTTTTCAAAAATGTATGACAACCTATCCGCAGAAATAAAAAAAGAATTAGAAGAAATGGGGGCTGACGACAAAGTTTCTTTGTTTAACGGATATGTAAGACCTCTTGTGGTTTTATATTTTACAGCTCTGGAAAAT
The DNA here is from genome assembly GCA_039914625.1 of Bacteroidia bacterium. Taxonomy (GTDB): domain Bacteria; phylum Bacteroidota; class Bacteroidia; order AKYH767-A; family OLB10; genus DATEMK01. The sequence goes on from JBDSOU010000007.1 coordinate 4,457, forward strand.
CAAAATTCAGTAGTGTTTATCGGGCACTAAAACTACAGCTAACATTATTTAGATAAGCTGGTTGATGAATTGGCAAAAGGAAAGACAATGGAGAAGATTTTGAGGAAATAATGAGAATCAGATTTATCATTTCACTTGACTGGTCATCATGCCATTTCGCGTGATCCCTGTCAGCGCGATTTCAAAAAATTTATTTGAAGGAACGTCCATTTCATTCTAACTTTGACCAACAGCCCTTTAATGACATTGCCTTTCAGGACAACCCCGGCAAAAAGATTAAATAACATTCCGGGCATACCTGGTTTGAGGTTCATGCAGGAGTATTAAGCTTTATTCCCAATGCCTACTTTTGTGTCAAAGTTGATTATGATAAAAAGGATTTCAGATTTTACCGGGCGCATTCTACATGCTGCTTTCTACATTCTGCTTTCTGCTTTTCCTTCATTCTCCCAATATTTCCAGCAGGAAGTAAATTTTAAAATCAATGTTTCGCTCCATGATAAAAAACATGAGCTGAGTGCTTTTGAAACAATGGAATACATTAATAATTCCCCCAACGCTCTGAATGAAATTTATTTCCATCTCTGGGCAAATGCATATAAGGACAATTCAACTGCGCTGGTGAAACAAATGGTTGAAAATGGAAACGTTTCTTTGTATTTTGCTTCTGAAAAAGACCGCGGGTATGTGGACAGTCTCGATTTTAAAGTGAATGACAAGCCTGTACAAATTATTTACGATTCATTGAACATTGACATTTGTAAATTGATTTTAAATGAACCTTTGAAGAGCGGGCAAAAAGTAACTATCACCACTACTTTTCATGTAAAAATTCCTTCAGGAAAATTTTCGCGGTTAGGTCACGTTGGGCAGGCATATTATATTTCTCAATGGTATCCAAAGCCGGCAGTGTATGATCAGTTCGGATGGCATGCAATTCCTTATTTGAACGAAGGAGAATTTTATTCTGAATTCGGTTCGTTTGAAGTTAGTATTACGCTTCCTGGAAATTATGTGGTGGGTGCAACAGGCGATTTGCAGAATGAAGAGGAAAAAGATTGGATGAATAAAAAAGCGGAAGAAACTTTACTGATAAAGGACTTTCCGGATTCTATGTCATTTCCGAAATCAGATGCAGAAACAAAGACCATAACTTTTAAGCAATCTAAGGTGCATGACTTTGCATGGTTTGCCGATAAACGGTTTAATGTATTAAAAAGTGAAGTCGAGTTACCGCATTCAAAAAACAAGGTGACTACATGGGCTTTGTTTACCAATAGCGGGGCAAAATACTGGACAAAAGCTACTGAGTATATTGACAGCGCCTTATATTATTACTCTCTCTGGAACGGAGATTATGCCTATCATAACTGTACGGCAGTTGATGGAACGATAGCTGCGGGAGGTGGAATGGAATATCCGAATATTACAATCATTGATAATCCTTCAAGTGCCTATGAGTTGGAAGATGTCATTGTGCATGAAGTGGGACACAATTGGTTTTATGGAATGCTGGGAAGTAATGAACGCGATCATGCCTGGATGGATGAAGGAATAAATTCCTTTAATGAATTACGATATTTTTATACAAAATATCCGGGCGAAAAATCGAATGGCATGAATGATCTTTCCGGATTGGGTACAATCGGGAAAATCATTGGGGCTGATAAAATTAGTTTTAAAGAAGGCTATGAACAGGAGTACCTTGGCATATCGCGCATCCACCGTGATCAGCCCATTGATTTAACATCTGCTGATTTTAGCTATATTAATTATGGCATTATAATGTATCATAAAACAGCTTTAATAGTTGATTATTTAAAAAGTTACCTCGGTGATTCACTTTTTGATTCATGCATGAAAAATTATTTTGATGAATGGAAATTCAAACATCCTTATCCCGGTGATGTGAGGAAAGTTTTTGAAAGCACAACCGGAAAAAATCTTGATTGGTTTTTTGATGACCTGGTGAAGACAAATAAAAAAATTGATTACAGCATATCGTCCATTCATCCTTTGCGTGGCGAAAACATGATAAGCCCTGCAGGAAGGAGTTACGGACTCACTATTAAAAATAAAGGAGAAGTTGCCTCACCGTTTTCGTATTCTGCAATGAAGGATGGAGAAGTAATTTCGACAAAATGGGAAGAAGGTTTTTCGGGAGAAAAAAATTTACAGGTTTCATGCGTACAATGTGATGAAATAAAAATAGATGTTGCAAATGATATTCCAGAAATAAAAAAGAAAAACAACAGCATTAAAACAAAAGGACTCTTCAAAAAAACCGAACCGCTTAAATTTAGTATTCCCGGAAAAACAGAAGACCCTTCTAAGTCACAATTATTTTTTACTCCCGTAGTTGGGTGGAATAATTACAATAAGACGATGGCAGGGCTTGCGTTGTATAACAAGTTTGTTGTGAATAAAAATTTTGAATACCTGTTTATGCCCATGTATTCATTCGGAACAAAAAGTTTAGCAGGAAGCGGAACGGTTTCAAATACATTTTACTTTTCAAGATCATTTATCCATCATCTTGAAATATCTGCATCGGCAAAGCGTTATGCATTTGCGCGGACAAATGTTTTTGTTACCGATGAACACAAAACAGATTATTATTTTACTTCAGCTCCTCTTGAATTATTTTTTACATTCAATAAATCAAATGCACGGTCAACCCTTGAAAAAAAATTCATTCTTCGCAATATAAACACATGGCAGAATGAAAATGTTTATGATGGCCAGGGTAACGGAGTGAAGGAAGAAAAATATTTATTTTATTTTCAAACGGCATTTCAATTCATAAACCATCGCACTTTTGATCCTTACAAATTTCATGTTGTTTTAGAAAATGGAGACCAGTATATGAAAGCATTTACAAGCGCTCATTATAAATTTTCATATCCGAATCTTCGTAGCGGAGTCGCGTTGAGAGCCTACTATGGGATATTTTTTTACAACAAAACAAATGATCCTTCATATAATTTAAGATTGTCCGATTATTCAACAACAGATTATTTGTATGATGATGTTTATTTAGGCCGGAGTGAAAGCACAGGTATTCTATCGCGGCAAACGTATCTGCGTGACGGAGGATTTAAAACTTTTTTTGCCGGGGGAGAAAGTGATAAATGGGTAGGGTCATTAAATATAACAGCAGACTTTCCGGGAAAACTTCCATTCAGGTTCTATATGGATTTAGGAACTTACAGTGATGCAAAAAATATTTCAGGACAGGCTATATTGTATGACGGAGGAATATCTTTGTCGCTTATTAAAGATGTTGCCGAAATTTATTTTCCTTTGTTTAAATCATCAGCAATAAAAAGCGCACTCGAAACAAATGATGTAAAATATAAAGAGCAAGTTCGCTTTCTTCTAAATTTCAACCTGATGAATCCTTTCCGTGTACGTGATAATTTACTGAGACAATAAGTGGTAGCAGAAAAAAATAAAATTTACTTCATTTCCGATTTTCATCTCGGTGTTCCCGGATATGAAAAAAGTCTGGAACGTGAAAAGAAAATTGTGAGCTGGTTGGAAATGACCAGGGAAGATGCTTCAGAAATTTATATTCTCGGTGATGTATTTGATTTTTGGTTTGAATACAAACATGCTGTTCCAAAAGGATTTATCCGCCTGCAGGGAAAATTGGCGGAACTTGCGGACCAGGGAATAAAGCTGCATTACTTTACGGGTAACCATGACATGTGGGTGTTTGATTATTTACCAAAGGAAATCGGAATGACCTTATACAGAACAGCTGTTCAAAGAGAAATTAACGGGAAAAATTTTTTTATAGGGCATGGCGATGGCCTGGGACCGGGTGATCACGGATATAAATTTATCAAAAAGGTTTTTGCAAATAAATTTTGCCAATGGCTGTTTGCGCGTATTCATCCGAACTTAGGAATTGGCATAGCGAATTACTGGAGTCGGAAAAGCCGCTTTGCAACGGGAGATTATGACGAGAAATATCTTGGTGACGACAAAGAATATCTTGTCGTATTCTCAAATGAAATTTTAAAGAAAGAATATTATGATTATTTTATTTTCGGTCACCGTCATTTACCGATTGATGTAAAAGTTGGAGAAAAAAGCCGTTACATCAATCTTGGAGACTGGATAAAATTTTTTACTTATGCTGTTTTTGATGGCAATAACATGGAATTAAAAAAGTTTTAAATATCCATGCTTTTTTTGCGGTCGGCTGATTAAATGAACAAACTTCTTAACAAGTTAATTCCGTTAATAATATTTCGGTCAAACTCTAATGCTTGAAATGAAATAACATAAGTCAGGTTACTGTCGTTATAATAAAATAAAAATATTAATCCGTGCAGCTCCTATAACTCATCTAATTAAACTCAATATTGGAACATCTCTGGTTATTTTCCCAGCAATTAACAAGGTTATTGAGCAAATTTCGCATCCAGTGCGAACTGCGGTTAATATAATCTTTACTGATTTCCCGCAACTGAATCCGATATTTAAACCGGTTAAGATCAATTTCAGGCTGCTGCAAATCGGGATCAATTAAAACTTCTCCGTCATAATCCACTACAATATTGTGAGTAGGGGTGGAGATGTCGCATTGGCTGACGAGCTTTTTAAGCTCCTGTAGTGAAGGATTGATAAATAAGTTCATAATAATAAGAATATTTAAAATGTTAAATTTTTAAAATGTTACTTCATACTACCATCCTAAAAAATTATGCCAGATTTTTTTTAAACCCTGATGAGTTATAATTTATTTATGAACAATCAACACTATAAATAATAGTGGAACCGCCCGTTTTCAAACTTCAATTTACATTTGTACTTTCGTAAATTCCTTTGGATTTGTTTTTTTGATGAATTATGCAATTGTTGACATAGAAACCACCGGTTTCCAGCGCACCGCGCATGTAATCACGGAAGTGGCTATTATTGTGCATGACGGAAATAAAATTATTGACTCATTCCAGTCTCTTATCAATCCCGATACTTCGATTAATCCTTATGTTTCGCGTATGACGGGGATCACCAACGAAATGGTGCGAGATGCCCCGAGGTTCCACGAAGTTGCAAAACAAATCTGGAACTTAACTGATGGTGCTGTTTTCATTGCTCATTCTGTAAATTTTGATTTCACCCATATCCATGATGAATTTAAAAGCATGGGCGCTGATTTCAGGAGAAAAAAATTATGCACCGTCCGGTTAAGCAGAAAAATTTTTCCGGGTTATCCTTCCTACAGTCTGGGAAATATTTGCACACATCTTGGCATTTCGTTTGAAAACCGTCACCGGGCAATGGGAGATGCTGCTGCAACCGTAAAGCTTTTTGAATTGTGCTTAAAGAATGACCGAGATAACATCGTTGAGAAATCGCTTAAAAAGAATTCAAAGGAGGCCACCCTTCCTCCCAATTTGCCGAAAGAAGTTTTTGATGCCCTTCCGGAAAAAACAGGTGTTTATTATTTTCATGATTTGAAAGGCAAAATAATTTATGTGGGAAAAGCTGTGAATATTAAGAACCGGATTTATTCGCATTTTACAAGCCCGGGTTCTGCAAAACTTTCTTTTACTTCGGCTATAGCCAATGTAAGCTTCACTTTATGCGGCACTGAATTGATTGCACTCCTGCTCGAATCTGATGAAATAAAGCGATTGTACCCAATGTACAATCAGGCGCAAAAACGTGACAGGGGTAATTACATTTTAGCACAATACTGCGATAACAAAGAAATCAGGCGGCTCCTTATTGCAAAAAACCACAGGTCTCTGAAGCCTGTTACCTCATTTAAAAGTTTTGAATCAGCCCGCGAAAATATGTTTCAGCTTATAGCTGAATTTCAACTCTGTCCCAAACATTGCGGAATGCAAACGACCACAGGTGCCTGTTTTGATTACCAGTTAAAAAAATGCAAAGGGGTTTGCACAGGAAAAGAATCTATTGATGAATATAACCTGCGAGTGCAACTTGCTTTGGACAGTTTTCAAAATTCGCTCGAAACAAAAATGATTATTGACGAAGGCAGGACATGGAATGAAAAATCAGTGGTTCTTATCGAAAATGGGATCTACAAAGGATTTGGATATTTTGATTCAACAATAAAAATTGACAGCATCGAAAAAACAAAATCCCTTATTACCCCTTTTAAGCATACGGCAGATATACAAAGAATATTAAACGGCTGGATGTAATTTTTTTGACTGAGGACAGTTTTCCATTCCTCTTTATCCCAAAATTCATTAATATTCATTTAATTTTTTTTATATTTGCTAAACTTTGACTTTACCTCGCTTGTACCGCAGAAAGTATTCCTTGTTTTTTTCAGAAATAAAAAAGTTTTTACCGTTAACTTTTTTATCAAATATACTTATCCGAATTTTAATCGTATTGATTTTTTTGTCACCCAGCTCATTTGTTATTGCCGATGGATTAGGTGACGGATCGGATGGTTCACCAAATATTTCAGGAGTTATAAATACATATTCCCCTGTTTTTTCCATTACCCCCTCACCCTGCTCATCTTCCATTACTGTTCTTTCAGCTGCCGGTTTTGCTGCAGGCGATCTGGTGCTCATTATCCAGATGGAAAACGCAACTATTAATACAACCAATACTGCCTCTTATGGCACGATCATAAATTATAACAACTCGGGAAATTTTGAATATGCAAAAATATTTTCGGTTGCCGGAACTGTCATCCAAACTGTGGCTCCTCTTGGTAATAGTTATGATATACTCGGAGTGGTTCAGTTAGTAAAGGTTCCCCAATATATAAGCCCGACAATTACAGGCATTATTACCTGTCCGGCATGGAATGGTTTGACGGGCGGTATTATTGCACTTGATGCAACAGGCACTATAACAATGAGTGCAGATATTGATGCAAGTGGAAAAGGATTCAGAGGAGGGCTCTATCAGCCTTGTTTTGATATAGGCATTCATGTGGGGGATTACCTGGCATTAAACCAGCCGGATACTTTTTCTCTTAAAGGCGAAGGCATTGCAACTTATACCCTGGCATCTTTTATTTCCGGGCGAGGGGCTTGTGCAAACGGGGGTGGCGGAGGAGGCAGTCACAATGCAGGAGGTGGAGGCGGTTCAAATGCAGGATGTGGTGGCAACGGAGGTTACGGATATACAGATGCAGCTTATGGAGTTAATTATGCCTCTGCCCAGGGAAGCGGTGGTTATGCTCTTTCTAATGCAGGTGTTTCTTTCAAAGTTTTTATGGGCGGAGGCGGAGGAGCAGGCAATGCCGATAATTTGAGTAATTCTTCCGGGGGCAATGGTGGCGGAATTATTCTCATCACGACAAATAATTTAACTGGTAATTCTAAATTTATTAAAACATCCGGAGCCACTGCAGCTGATGGTATCATAGATGGTGTCGGAGGCGGGGGTGCTGGGGGAACAGTAGTTTTTGATTGTGCTACTATAAATTCAAGTGTTAAAATTGATGCGAATGGTGGTAATGGCGGAAATATTAATGCATTTAATAATGTAAATCCTCATGGTCCCGGAGGCGGTGGCGGAGGCGGATTGGCTGTTTTTACGAGCGCATCATTACCTGCTAATGTTACCATAAATTCAATCAGCGGGGGTTCCGCAGGACTTTGTGATGTAAGTGCAAACGGCTCATTAAACGGATGTCCGGGCGCAACGAAATTTAATTTAGTGTTGCCTCAGCAGCTTAGTAATCCGACTACTACTTCAGCAAAGGACACCGTATTTTGCAATAACGGATTATTAACTTTGACTGCAACAACCGGCTCCATATATTCCTGGAGTCCTGCCGCAGGTTTAAGTTGTACAAACTGCCAGGCTCCTGCTGCAACAGTGAATGTCACAACTGTTTATATTGCCACCGTTAATTTTTCCTCTTGTATTTATATTGATTCATTTACTGTACAAATAAATTCTTTACCGAATGTTACACTAGCAAATCTCAATTCAGTTTGTATTGATGCATCATCTTTTGCTGTGAGTGGCGGTGCGCCTGCAGGAGGTATTTATAGTGGAACCGGAGTTAGTGCAAATAATTTTGATCCGTCAGTTGCAGGTGTTGGCTCACATCCAATTACATATTCTTATTCAGATGCTAATAACTGTGACAATACAGCAACCAAAAATATAACTGTTAATGCGTTGCCAACCGTTACACTTTCACCGATCAATTCTGTGTGTATTGCCTCACAAACATTTGCATTGTCAACAGGAACTCCCGCGGGAGGAACATATTCAGGAGTTGGAGTTACAGGAAATAATTTTGATCCTGCTGTAGCAGGATCAGGCAACCATAAGGTTTATTATTCATATGCTGACGTAAATGGATGCTCTAATATAGATTCAACTATAGTGACTGTATATGATATTCCGCAAGTAACTTTTACACCTGTAAATCCTGTTTGTGATGGCACTGCTGCATTTACACTTAATGGCGGAGCACCTTCAGGAGGGACATATTCAGGAGCAGGTATAGTTGGAACTGATTTCAATCCTGTTATTGCAGGTATCGGAACACACACTATTACTTATTCTTTCACCGATCCGCAGGGTTGTTCGAATTCGGCAACCACTGACATTATAGTAAATGCATTGCCAAATGTTACTTTGTCAAATTTCAATTCAGTTTGTGTAAATGAAGCAACTTTTGCATTGAGTGGTGGCATACCTGCCGGAGGTGCTTATACTGGAACCGGAGTGAGTGCAAATAATTTTGATCCTGTAGTTGCAGGTATTGGAGCATATCCGATAACATATTCTTACACTAATGCGAATGGTTGTTCAAATGCAAAAACAAAAAACATTACTGTACATTCGTTACCGACAGTAACACTTTCTTCAATCAATTCAGTTTGTATTGCATCACCGGCATTTGCTCTTACAACAGGAACACCTGCGGGAGGAACATATTCAGGAGTTGGAGTTACAGGAAATAATTTCGATCCTGTAGGTGCAGGGATAGGTACGCAACAAGTGTATTATACGTTTACAGATGGAAACGTATGTTCTAATGTGGATTCAACCACACTAACTGTATATGACATTCCACAGGTAACTTTTACTTCTGTAAACCCTGTTTGTGATGGCGCTTCTTCTTTTATGCTCACTGGCGGATCACCGGCAGGAGGAACATATTCAGGAGTAGGTGTATCCGGAAATGATTTTGACCCTGCAATTGCAGGTATCGGAACACAAACGATTACATATTCATATACCGATGCACAAGGTTGTTCTAATTCATTAATCACTGACATTACTGTAAATGCATTGCCAAATGTTACCTTGTCCAACTTCAGCTCAGTATGTGTTGATGCAGCATCATTTTCATTAAGTGGCGGTATGCCTTCGGGAGGAACTTACTCAGGAACAGGAGTGATCACAAATAATTTTGATCCTGCAACTGCGGGTGTTGGAAGTTATCCAGTAACCTATTCTTATACAGATGCAAATGGTTGTTCAAATACAAAGACAAAAAACATTACTGTAAACTCATTGCCAACAGTATCACTTTCCCCGATCAGTTCTGTTTGTATCGCAGCTCCAACATTTGCACTTATAACAGGAACTCCTCTTGGAGGAATATATTCAGGAATTGGAGTCACAGGAAATAATTTTGATCCTGTAGCGGCAGGGACAGGAACACAACAAGTTTATTATACGTTTACAGATGGAAACGGATGTTCTAATGTGGATTCAACCACACTAACTGTATATGACATTCCACAGGTAACTTTTACTTCTGTAAACCCAGTTTGTGATGGTGCTTCTGCTTTTATGCTCGCTGGCGGATCACCGGCAGGAGGAACATACTCAGGAGTAGGTGTATCCGGAAATGATTTTGACCCTGCTGTTGCCGGAATTGGCACGCAAACGATTGCATACTTTTATACCGATGTACAAGGTTGTTCTAATTCAACAACCATTGACATAATTGTAAATGCATTACCAAATGTTACTTTATCCAACTTTAATTCAGTTTGTGTGGATGGATCTTCGTTTGCATTAAGTGGTGGATCACCTATTGGAGGAATTTACTCGGGATCTGGAGTGAGCGCAAATAATTTCGATCCTTCAATTGCAGGAGTGGGACTTACTCAAATTACTTATTTCTATACGGATGGCAATGGCTGTTCAAATGCGAAAACTAAAAACTTAATAGTAAATGCATTGCCTGTAGTGACGCTGTCAGGGATTAGCTCTGTTTGTATTGCTTCTCCGGCATTTTCATTATCAAATGGAACTCCTGCAGGAGGCACTTACTCAGGAGTTGGAGTAAGCGGAGGAAATTTTACACCGATTGTTGCAGGTATAGGAACTCATAAAATTTATTATTTCTATACCGATGCGAATGGTTGTTCGGGCATTGATTCAAATACAATCACAGTTTATAATATTCCAATTATTACATTCACTCCTGGGAATTCAATTTGTGATGGCACCCCAGCATTTGCTCTTACAAATGCATCGCCTGCGGGAGGAACATATTCCGGAGTTGGAGTATCAGGAAATGTTTTTGATCCTGCTGTTGCAGGAATTGGGATTCAAACTCTGACATATTCCTATACTGACGTGCAGGGATGTTCTAATTCCGCAACAATTAATATTACTGTAAATGCATTGCCGAATGTTACATTGTCAAACTTCAATGCAGTTTGCGTTGATGCATCATCGTTTATTTTGAATGGTGGTACTCCTGCAGGAGGCACTTATACAGGTGCAGGAGTTAATGCAAATAATTTTGATCCTGCAACTGCCGGAGTTGGAACTCATGCAATAACTTATAACTATACTGATGCAAATGGTTGCAGCGATGTTGCAGCAAAAAACATTATTGTTAATGCATTACCCGCAGTTATTCTTTCAACAATTAATCCTGTATGCATTGCATCATCATCTTTTACTCTCACAGCAGGAATCCCGTCCGGAGGAACGTATTCAGGAGTTGGAGTGAACGCAGGAAATTTTACACCATTTGTCGCAGGAATCGGAATTCATAAAATATATTATTTCTATTCAGATGCAAATGGATGTTCGGGAAGTGATTCAACAACAATCACTGTATATAATATTCCGCAAGTTACTTTCACCACTGTTAATCCGGTATGTGATGGCACGCCTGTGTTCACATTGACGAGCGGGTCACCTGCCGGGGGAATTTATTCAGGAGCGGGAGTAGTTGGAAATAATTTTGATCCCACCATTGCCGGAATCGGGACACACAATATTACTTATTCTTTCACCGATCCGCAGGGTTGTTCCAATTCAATAACTACAAACATCATTGTAAATCCACTGCCCATTGTTACACTTTCAAACTTTAATTCAGTTTGTGTAAATGCATCATCATTTGCATTGAATGGCGGATCGCCTGTAGGAGGATTATATTCAGGTGCCGGAGTTAATGCAAATAATTTTAATCCTGCATCTGCCGGAGTGGGGACTCATGCAATCGCCTATTCTTACACAGATGCAAACGGATGCAGTAAATCTGTAACAAAAAACATAATTGTGAATCCACTACCTGCAGTTAATCTATCAGCAATTAATCCTGTTTGTATAGCATCTTCTGCATTTGTTTTAACTACCGGAACACCTGTAGGAGGAATTTATTCTGGCGCAGGAATAAGCAGTGGAATTTTCTCACCATCAATTGCGGGAATCGGAACACACAAAATATTTTATTTCTACTCTGATGCAAACGGTTGTTCAAATATTGATTCAACAATACTAACAGTGTATAACATTCCGCAAGTTACCTTTACTCCCTGGAATCCTGTTTGCAATGGTAGTCCTTCATTTGCGCTTTCGGGTGGATTGCCGTCTGGAGGAACTTATTCAGGAATTGGGGTTATAGGAAATAATTTTGATCCTGCAATTCCCGGCATAGGCACTCAAAATATTACATACCATTATACCGATGGAAATGGCTGTTCAAATTCCACAACATCAGCTATAACGGTGAATGCGCTGCCAAATGTTACTCTTTTAAATTTCAATTCCGTTTGTCAGAACACGCCATCTTTTCCATTAAGCGGTGGTGCTCCCATTGGTGGATCATATTCAGGAGCCGGTGTTAGCGGAAATAATTTTTATCCTGCTTCAGCAGGAACCGGAACGCATGCCATTGTGTATTCTTATACCGATTCCAATAGTTGCTCAAACACAGCAGCAAAGAATTTAATTGTTAATCCTTTAATATTTTTAAATGCCGGAAGTGATCAAACTATCTGCTCAGGATATAGTGTTCAGTTGAATGCATCCGGAACATCTAATATACTCTGGACCCCATCAACAGGGTTAAATTGCACTTACTGCACGGGTCCGATTGCAAATCCCATTTCAACTACCACTTATGTCGTTTCATCTTCTTTACCCTGCTCATCGAATGATACAGTCACGGTTAATGTCGTTCCTGCTGTTGTAGTTGATGCGGGACGGGATACAATGCTATGTTTTGGCGAAACAGTACAGTTAATTGCTTCCTCAAACTATTCCTCTTATAGTTGGAATGCAATCAATGATCTTAGTTGTTTTAATTGCCCTGATCCGGTTTCTTCTCCTTCTGAAACCTCTGTTTATACCATTACAAGCACCAATGGAATTTGTTCTTCAACTGATACTGTTTTGATAAAGGTGATCAAAGTAGAAGTAACTGCCGGCAACGATGCAACAATTGTTTTCGGTGAATCAATAGAATTAAATGCTTCAGGAGCGAATAGCTATTTATGGTCACCCGGATTATATCTTAATGATTCTACCCTCCAGTCTCCCATTGCATCTCCGTATTCAACGACTCAATATATAGTTACCGGGAATATTGACCGGTGTTCTGCAATTGATTCAGTTACGATTGAAATCATTTATATCGGTGATGCTGTTTTTGTTCCAAATTCATTTACACCCAATGGGGATGGAAAAAACGATTTATTCGGAGCCGTCCATGCCGGAAAATATGACTCCTTTGATATGAAAATATTTAACCGCTGGGGTGAAATGGTTTTTAACAGCAATAACATTTCTGAATTCTGGGATGGAACTTACAAAGGACTGAAACAAACGGCAGGCGTTTATGCTTATCATATAAGCCTGGTATCCGGTGAAAATAGAATATTGAAGATTGGAAATGTAACCTTGCTGCGCTGATTTTTTATAATCAACTAAATTCATTCAGGAGTTGTAAATTCTAATCCCGAAGACAATGTTAAAATAAATTTTTAAATATTTTTACGAAATACTCTGTTATGTTTTTTAAAAAATATTTTTTCTCCCTGCCGCTTTTAATTTTTTCATTCCATACCCAGGCGCAATCTGCAGAGGAGATTGTTTCAAAATACATGGAATTTTCGGGAGGCGAAAAAGCGTGGAAGAAAATAAAAACAATAGTCACAACAGGTGAGTATAAATATGGTGGCATGAGTTTTTTATTCACCTCCTTTTCAAAAGCCCCCGATCTTTATAAATACGAAGCATCTTTGAACGGTGTTAGCTATGTGCAGTCATACAACGGAAAGCAGGGATGGAAAATAGATGGCTTCAGCAAAGAAACAAAACCAACTGAACTTACGGGTAATGAAGCTGTGAAGATGGCAAACGAAGCCGGTGTGGAATTGGAATCACCTTTTATTAACTATATCAAAAAAGGAAACGTAATAGAATACGAAGGAACAGACACTATTGATTCTCAACCCTGCTTCAGGATAAGGCTTATACTAAAGGATAATGAAACAGAAACATATTATTTTAGCTGCGATAATTTTGAACTGGTGATGAAACGCGCAGTATCAAAAAATGTTGAAATGAAAAATGCGCTGATAGATATTTATTACAGCGATTATAGAACTATAAGCGGGATTAAGATTCCTTTCACATCAATAAGTAAAGTTGAAGGGCAAACTATTCTGACAACAACGGTTGAAAAGGTGGAAATAAATGTGCCGTTAAAGGATAGCACTTTCCAACTATGATAAGCAAGCTTGTTCCACTCCAATGGAGCCGCATGTTTATAGAATATAGTTGCTATAAAGATGAAACCGCGATGCGGTCGGACTCCTTTTATTACATTGACGACCGTTTCCACAAATGTTTTTTATTTTTGATGCAATGAAATTTATATGAGTAAACAAGCTAAAAATATTTTAATTATTGCAGTAGTAATTATTATTGCGGCTGTCATAATTATTCCGAAACTAAAATCAGGCGGTAACGATCCTGCTCCTGGCGGTGCAGGCGCACCGGGAGCGTCTAAAGGACCTATGAAAGTGAGCGGTTATATTGTGAGATCAGAGAAATTGGATAACATCATTCGTACCACCGGAACAGTGTTGGCTTTTGAAGAAGTGGATCTCGTTGCAGAAACAGCCGGACGAATAGTCAAAATTTATTTTACAGAAGGAAGCCACATAAATAAAGGTGACTTACTGATTAAAATCAATGATGAGGATTTGCAGGCGCAGTTTAAAAAGACAGAATTGCAAATAAAACTTGCAG
>JBDSOU010000043.1:0-41739 GCA_039914625.1 Bacteroidia bacterium
CAGGATGGTTAGCGAAATCTGAAGCATTATCAGGAGAACCGCTGAGAGATTGACCCATAAACGCAAAATCAAATGCCATTCCGTCATTGTATCCCCAATACCAGTTAAAACCTCCGCCCACACCATAGGTTAATCCGTTTAAGCTCCCTTCTGCATTATAAACTTTAAGAGTAGAGTTGCCGGTGTAAAATCCCAGTGAAGGTCCTACAAATAAATTATAAGGGTTCTTGTTAATTAAATAATATTTTCCTTCAGCGCCAAATGAAAACCCGGCTGTAGAAATATCCGTTGCGGGCGGAGTAAAATACGGATCACTATAAGAATAAGCGGTCGAATAAAACGACACCTCTCTCTTAATGGAAATACCTGCACTTACTTTTTCTGACATTCCGTACTGGGCATTAATCCCTGCATTAGCTTTTACTTCAATACCACTCCCTTTAACTTCGCGCGAATTATCAAAAGCAGATTTGAAGGAGGAGCCTCCCAAAGTTATCCATGCTCCGGCTCCTAATTGAAGGGTTCCTTTTTCGTTTGACTGACAAAGTGCTATGGATGAAATAAACAAACTTGCAACAGCAATAACAATTTTAATCGTTAACATTTTGAAGCAAATGTAGTAATCTCAAAATTTTTAATATATATTTGTCATCCAAACCTAAAAAATATTCCTATGAAAAAAATCGTAACCTTAATCGCGTTTATTATTGCCTGTCAGTTTGCATATTCACAACAGGATGTTATTATAATGAAAACAGGTGATGAAATAAAATCAAAAGTTTTGGAAGTTGGTTCAAATGAAATTAAATATAAGAAAGCTGATAATATCGATGGTCCTGCATACAGCGTTGCTAAAAGCGATGTGTTTATGATTAAATATGAAAACGGAACAAAAGATGTATTTAACAACGAAAAAGCTCCGGCAACCGCAGTGGCATCTGCTGATAAAGATAAAAAAACATCTTTTCCTCATTATACAAACATTACACAATTTGGTTTTGCTCCGGGTGTGGGAGGTTTTGATTATTCTTTTACTTATTATGACCCGTACACAGGGCAACCTTTTACTATAGAACAAGGAATTGAGAACACACTCAAAATTGTACAATTAACAACCATAAATGCAGTACAGATAAACAATTATTTTTCAGCCGGATTCGGGCTTGGCTTTCATTACTTTTATGATCAGGGCGAACATGCCATAACGCTTCCTTTATTTCTTGATTTGAGAGGAACCATCTTAGGTACCCAAAAAATTTCACCTGTTGTTTTTTTTGACATAGGGCCTTCTATTAAAATTGATAATGCTGATGGAATGGATGGTCTTATTATGGAGCCTGGGTTAGGCGTAAATATCCCGGCAAACGGTGTTAACTTTAATTTTTCGGTTTCATACATGATGCAAAAAGTTTCCATCCCACAGTATAATTTTTACGGCCAGCCATCAGAGGACAGCATAACCCTTAAATACGTTTCCATCAATTTGGGATTCAGGTTTTGAACGGCTGCCGCAAGAGTAAACAATGATCAGGCAAATTATAAGTATTGTTACTGTATGTATAAGAAAAAACATTGCATGTATAAACAATGGTGTTGCAAATATATTCAGCCGTCTTTTTTATACCTGCGGCCATCCTTCTTAAAAACCGTGGTAAACCTTGCAGTGAGGGTGTAGAAGCAGCCGGATTTCGTGAACTCACAAAAGTGTCTGTAGGCGTGTTGGCACACAGTGCAGCAGGTTACATCAACCTGAACACCATCGTTTCGCAGTACATGTTATAAAATTTTTCTATCCAATAAAAAAGGGGACTCGTTTAAATCCCCTTATTGCGATAAAATGCTTTAATTATTTTTCTCCAAATACGTAAGCTACCCGTATCCCAATGTAGCCTGCAGATTGAGTTTCTGAAGCAGTTCCATTAGGGTTACCCATTGCATCATAAGTAATATAATCATACGATTGCGAAAATAATTGATATCTTAAACCAAAATCAAGATTGGCAAGATGATAGCCTAACTCTGGGGCATAGCTTAAATAAGTTTTAGATTTGGAAGTAGTTGTTAAATTCCCGTTTGCGTCTATGGATGATTGATCAACTGATGCAATATGCACTCCAATTTGTGCCATTGCATAAAAACCATTCTGAGCCTCCATAAAATAGTATTTAAGACCCAACTGAACGGGTATCATTGCTAAGCTTTCTCCTTTGATTGATGGTAAGCCAAACCCCGGGTCAAAACTTTTGCCAGAAAAAGAAATATATCCAACAGTACCCGTTAATCCCAGCTTATCTCCCAAAGGTAATTCATAACGAAGTGTGCCGCCAAAGCCAAGCCCTGAACCATCTCCAAAATTTCCTAATGGTAATCCTAATTCAGCGCCAACAGAAAATCTTCCGTTTTGTGCATGTGTTGTTTTTGTTGTTCCTGCAGTGAGCGCTATGCAAGCTGCCGCTGCCATCATAATTTTTACAAATGTTTTTTTCATTTTGATTTTAATTTAGGTTTAAATTAATTTATTTCTTTTTGATTAATAATATTTTGGAGCAAAACTAATTTAATTTTAATTATCAGCAATTTTTATTTTAATTATCCTTGCAATGTTTTGAACAGGTGAATGTTTGTAATTTATGCCCTGAGTAACAACCATCAAAACAAAGAAAATTCGCTGATCTGATGAATATTACTGATGAATATTTTATGAAAGCTGCCATGCAGGAGGCAAAAAAAGCTTTTGATGCCGATGAAATTCCAATAGGCGCTGTAATTGTTTGCAATAACCAGGTTATTGCACGCGCCCATAACATGACTGAGAAACTTAATGATGTCACCGCTCATGCAGAGATGCTGGCATTTACTTCTGCAAGCAATTACCTTAATTCAAAATATCTGAATGAGTGTATGCTGTACGTTACAATTGAACCCTGCCTGATGTGTGCAGGGGCAAGCTATTGGACACAAATTTCCAAAATTGTTTTTGGCGCCCATGATGAAAAGCGCGGATATTCTAAAGCAAAAGGATTTATTCTGCATCCTAAAACAAAAATTGTTTCAGGAGTTTTAGAAAAAGAATGCGCAGAGCTGATGAAAAAATATTTTGAGGGAAAGAGAAAATAGGTCTAAAGTCCAAGATACAAATAACTCTCTATTAAATAGTGAAGACTGGATTTTTGACCATTAATTATTGAGTCCTCTCAGTTCCTTCTTCCGCTATAAATCATAATGTAATACATCAGCGTTGCCAGCGAAGCCACCGCGGCAACTACGTATGTCATGGCTGCCCACCACAATGCGTTCTTTGCTTTGCTGTGTTCAAGACTGGTGGCAACCCGGCTGCTTTCGAGCCATACCAAAGCCCTGCGGCTTGCATCAAATTCAACCGGCAACGTAACAAAACTGAATAAAGTGGTTAATGCAAACATGGCGATACCTGCAAGCAATAATCCCGGAAAAGTGTTTATTAATAAAATACCGGCAAGCAATACCCATATCATACATTTTGAACTTACATTTACTACGGGGACTAAAGCCGAACGGAGATTGAGCATGGCATAAGCATGAGCATGCTGCACTGCATGCCCGCATTCATGAGCTGCAACAGCAGCCGCTGCTGCATTGCTGCCGTTGAAAACGTCAGGACTAAGGTTCACAGTTTTTTTCATCGGATTGTAATGATCGGTCAACTGTCCTTCAACTGAAATAACAGTTACATCAATGATCCCGTTATCGCGAAGCATTTTTTCCGCAATTTCTTTTCCGCTCAAGCCCGAACTTATGGGTGTTTCCGAATATTCTTTAAATTTTCTTTTCAATTGCATCTGAATCAGCCACCCGACCAGCATTAATACAATCATTAATAAATAGAACATATTCATTTTTATAAAATTTATTTATGCAAAATTAATACAAGGTTATGTGATTGGTGGGTTTTTTATGAAAAAGAGGGGCAGCAGGATTGATGATTAAGAATAAATTCATTTTTTCGTTGCAAATAAAAAACGGCTCATGGCATCGTTCGCATTTCACTTTTTACGTTACTTTTGAAATTAATTTGCGGAACTGTTAAAAAATCTTTTTATGCACATTTATTTGAAATTCACCTTTGTCCTGGCTGTGGGAATCCTGTTCAACAGTTGCAGCGTTATATGCACAGACGGTACAGGGCCCGTTCAAACCTCCAAACGCCAGCCCGGTTCGTTCAAAGAAATTACTTTGGAACTTTCTGCTGATGTCACTGTCATAAAAAGCGACTCCATGGCATTGATCATTCAGGCTCAGGAAAACCTTATTGATAAGATCAGAACCAAAACACGGGGAGGAAATCTTATTATCAGCGATGAAGGCTGCATCAACAGCAACGAGCGCATAAAAATAACGGCATACTTACCCGAACTTGAATCACTCGAAGTAAATGGTTCAGGAAATATAACGGTGCCCGATACTTTCCAGGTAAAGGATTTAAAATTGGAAATAAACGGATCGGGTGATATAAAAGGAAAATTCATTGCTGCAAAAATTGAATCTGAAATCCGCGGTTCCGGAAATGTTGTTCTTTCCGGTTCAGCCAATAAACACTCGATGGAAATTTTAGGCTCCGGTGATATTAAAGCGGGCGACCTTCCCTGCAATGCTGCTGATATTGAAGTAGCGGGCAGCGGTGATGTTTTTGTTTACACTATTCAAAACCTGGATGTAAAAATTAACGGCAGCGGCACAGTTCATTATAAAGGAAAGCCCTCGGTAAATTCTTCAGTAAACGGTTCAGGCAAAGTGGTGGACGAGAATTAATTTTTATTTTACTTAATATGATAAATAATTATTTAAAAGGTTGATATGAATACATCCTTTAATTTGAAACTATCTGACATTCCTACGATTGACCAGGTAGGTGTTGAAGAACGGATTGCACGTTTAACAAAACGCAGCATAAAAAATGAATCGAAGCTTGCCGGGTTAAAAATGGCAATCAGCATGATGGATCTTACAACTCTTGAAGCGCGCGATACTCCGGGAAAAGTGCGGCAGCTTTGTGCAAAAGCCATGCGGCCTCATGAATCACTGACTGATATTCCTTCTGCTGCTGCCGTATGCGTATATCCGAATTTAGTGCGTGTTGCAAAAGAGGCATTAAAGGGAAGCAAAGTAAAAGTGGCGGCTGTTGCAACTGCATTTCCAAGTGGCATGTCAACAAGGAAAGTAAAAATTGAAGAAACAAAATTTGCCGTCAATGAAGGTGCTGATGAAGTGGACATGGTAATTTCAAGAGGAAAGTTTTTGAACGGAGATTACAATTTTGTATTTGATGAAATAGCTGCTGTAAAAGAAGCCTGTGGTAAAGCGCATCTCAAAGTGATTTTGGAAACAGGCGAATTGAGCACGCTTGATAATGTCCGGCTTGCCAGCGAAATTGCCATGCATGCAGGAGCTGATTTTATAAAAACATCAACCGGAAAAATTCAGCCTGCGGCTACGCTGCCCGTTACGTTAGTCATGCTTGAGGCCATCCGTGATTTTTATTATGCCGAAGGGAAAATGATTGGTATGAAACCTGCCGGTGGCATTGCCACAGCAAAACTCGCTTTGCAATATCTTGTGATTTTAAAAGAAACCTTAGGAAACGCATGGCTCACCCATGATTACTTTCGTTTTGGTGCCAGCTCGCTTGCAAATGATTTGCTGATGCAAATCATGAAACAAATTTCAGGTGTATATCAAAGTGCGGATTATTTTTCAAATGATTAAAATTCATTTATCATTCTCCGGTGATAATTGACCTGTCCTAAGTGATAATTAAAATGTGTTACAAGATGCAGCAGCATAAAATCTGTGGTAACTATTTTTCCATGCTTTTCGAGTGGAAAGTTTTTTTCAAAATCTGCCGGAACTAATTTACTCAATGTGTTTTTTACAACAACAATTGTTTGTTCCATGCTTTCAATCAATTCTTTTTTCGGAATGTTTTTTAAAGAAAATTCGTTATCCCGGTTTCTTATATAACCAGTATCGCCAAGCGCAACTCCAATGAAATGATTCAGGTTTCCAATTAAATGCAAACTTAAATTTCCTGCTGAGTTGCTGATTCCTTCTTTGACAATCCACAATTTATTTTCATCCGTATAGCTTTCAATTTCCTTTTTCAACTGGAGCAAGTCCCTTTCAAAGACCTCTGTAAATGATTCTTTTAGCATCTAATATTTTTTTTTGATTTCAAATTTACAATAAAAATGGGGTGCAAACATTTCAGGTAAGACTTATCCAATTACCATCAGCTTTTAGCACCATTTCCTTTCTCATCTTTCTCTTCATCATCTTCAGTTCCGAGGTGAAATTTATGCAAAACCCGGTGTACAACAGGAGCCGTAAGAACTACTATAGTTGAAAGAAAAGTAATCCCGCTAAAAAGGGCATAGAACGATGCAAAATATTTAGAAGCAACACTTGGCATTGCATCCACAGGACCCATGCCTCCCAGGATCATACTTGCATTTAATAAGGCATCAGTAAAATCCAGCTTTGCAAGAGTTATATAACCGGCAATGCCAATGCTCAGCGAAATCGTAATAAACAATAAGGCGATCAGCAGATTATTAAATAACCTTTTATAAAACTTCTTGGCAGAAAGTAATGGCTTATCAGAGGGTGCGTATAAAAACATTTATTATGTTATTGGTTTGTGCAGCCAAATTTAAAACAAAATTATCACTAATCTTTCTTATCAAAAACACATAGTAAAACAACATCAGGGCTCCACAAGAAAACCAAGCTTTGCTGATTTAAAATAGGAGGTTTGTAACAATGCACTCATCGCCTGCTGTGAGGTGAAAGGCCCATTCACCATTACCATGTTGGCCAGCCATGCCGGCACACTTCCCCCGGGTTCCGTTCCCAGTTCGTAATCAATTTCAATCCATCCGTTTCCTTTTGGTGTTAATGTATAGGTGGTGCGAAAATTTTTAATTCTTACAATTCCCTTTTTTTCGGGAATCAAAACATTGGCAACCACTGACCGAACGACAACTATTTTGGTTTTTTCATCCTGAGTTACATAGCAGTTTGCAACCACATCACGGTCATCAACAGGCCAGGGGGCGTCAAACAACTGGTAAGAAATAACTTCACGTGCGCTTACCTTTTTTATCAGAGTTGCTTCTGTGCATTTATAAATCCAGCCCTTAAAATGATCAACATCAATCAGCAATTTTACAATTGCCGACATGGATGATTTCACACGCGTTGTACATTTGAGCTCCTTAAAATCGGAAGTAGAAATACTCCGGGTATAAACCCTAATATCGTCCTGATTTTTTCTCAATACCCATGTACCGTTGTCGGGAACAAAAAATAAAAGCGCTAAAAGTATTTTACCGCGATGCATGCATCATTTATTCAATAAAATTCCCAAATCCATCAGCCAAAGATAGATATTCAAACACTGATTAAAAATGAACATTGCATCAACTGCTGAGGTTTTTAGGTAACTTTTTTAAAATGTTACAATAAAATTTCAGTTTGTACCATTGCATACTGAATGTTTTATGCTGCACTCAATTATCTTTCCTTATTCAAATCAAATTTTACTTCAATTCTTTTCACTGCCTTAATGATTTGCCCTTTCTCACGGGCAGGCGAAAAGTCCGAACCTTCTTTGATCAGCCGTTTTGCTTCTTCATCACAGCCAAATCCAAGCTTGTTGACATTTTCAATATTTATCTTTTTCCCTGTTGAGTCAATCGTGACATCCGTCAGGATAATTCCTTCTATTCTATTTGCTTTTGCGTTTTCAGGATAAACCAAATTTTTTTCAAGATACTCTTTGTAATTTTTCACTCCTCCGACAGGTTCAGGTGCCACATAGTTTTTTGTGTATTGAAAAATTTCATTTTCAGGAGACCAGGAAGCTCCTGTAACAAGCCTGCCGTTGAAATACTTTTCAATATAGTAACGTTTGTCTATGGAATAATTACCCTGCCATATTCCGTTTTTTAAGCCATCCAGGTAATTGCCGCTATCCCGTGGCGATCCATCGGGATTATATGTTATATAAATTCCCGTACCATCATACACGAGCCGTATGCGGAGTGAATCCCAAAAATTTTTCAGCAGTACCCGTTCATCCGTGTAAAGGAGTTCTTCTTTCAGCGCTCCATTCATATAATAATTTTTCCATTTACCTGTGGGTTCGTCAAAGGTATATTTACCCATAGATTCATAATTTCCGTTCGGGTAATAATACCGGAAGATGTCATTCTTCAGGTCGTTAAGGTAATAACCTTTCATTTGTATTTGGCCATTCCTGTAATAATCATAAACAAATCCATTCACCCTGTTTAATGAATCCACCTGTGCTTCGCGGAAATATTTCGCGTGGATGCTGTCTGTTACTTTCCAGTTTTGATCGTAAAATATCTTAACATTTCTCAACGTGCTTTTTTCAGAATCAGTGTCCTTTTTTTCCGGCTCCGGTGCAATGCCATGTTTTGGTTTCGGCAACATGGCTAATAATGTATTGGTAATTTCCATGCTGTCGAGCAATTGAAATTCTTCCTCACTAATTGCTTTTATATATTGATCTAATGCCTTCATTTTATAATAAGAATATTTTTTCAGCAACCGGGTATCATAGTCCAGGTCTTCGGGTAAATCAGGCAATGTATCAAGCATGAGCTTACATTCAAGCCAGATTGCTTTTATTTCTTTCAGTTGCTGTATATACTTTTCAGTTTCTATATACCCTTTGCCTTCCGATTGTTTAGTGGCTATACTCTCATAATTTATGAACCTGTTAAATGCCACATAGTAGTTATAAGAAGCAGCCGGTAAGTTATAAGCTCCCAGGCATAAAAGAAAAACTGAAAAGAAAGCAAGCATTACTTCTTTCAAAATATTGGTTTTATTTTCAAAAGATGAAACGCTGTATGAAATAAAAATATAAAAGAAACCAAACAATAATCCTCCAATATGTGCTGCATTGTCAATGAACGGAAATGAAAATCCTATAATGAGATTAATTAATACCACGCTAAAAGCCCTTATAAAAATTCTTGTTCTTCCGGCAGCAGTAGCAGGATGCAACAGGATAAGAGCAAGATCAGCGCCCGCCAGCCCCATGATTGCACCTGAAGCACCTGTGCTTACAATAAATGAATGCCATGAAGCACTTAATAAACCTCCTGCAATTCCACTGAGGATATAAACTGAAACAAACCGGAATTTTCCAAGCTGTTCCTCAAGAACACTTCCCAGGCTGTACAAAGCAAACATATTTACCACAAGATGTATAATCCCAACATGCACGAACTGGGAAGTGATGAGCCGGAAATATTCACCTTGATATACAAGCGCATTGAAGTTAGCCCCATACCTGATAAGATCATGAACACCGGGATTAAGAAAATTAACTCCTGAAAAAACCATTATTAAAAAAACAATCGTACTGATTGCAATAAAAAGAACAGTGGCAATTTTTTTTACCAAATATTTCATAATGCGAAACAAATATAAAATTCGTAATGATTGTTGATTTGCCGGAAATTTGGTTGTGCTGGTAAAAAAATAAATCCACTGTCATAAAGAAATAAATTCTTATCTTTAAAAACAAAAAAAAATAAAATTATGTATCTCATACGCGAAGTATTCAACACAAAACCGGGCAAAGCAAAAGAACTGGTAAAAAAATTTAAACAATGCATTCCTATCTTTGAAAAAAACGAAGAAGGAAAAAACTATAAAGTAATGACAGATGTCGTTTACAATTATTGGACGGTGGTCATTGAATTTGAAGTGGAAAACATCGGTGAGTTTTTCGGAAACCTCCGCGGTGGCACTGCAAATCCGGAAATGCAGGAAATTATGAAAGGCTACATGGATTTATTAGAAGGCGGCAAGCGCGAAATTTTCATGTTAGAATAATTTACTTCACCCAGCTTTTCGTAACAAATATGCCTGCACATTTCGCAAGTTGGTCTCGCCATGATTAATTGTGCGGTAAAAGGATGTGACAAAACTATATTAGAAGGAAAAGACATTGCCATACAGGCTAATGTTTAACTTTATTCCGGTGATGTTTTGGTTTTCCGTGTGGTCTTTTGTTTCCCTTTGGAAAATGACTTTTTGTTCTTGCATGAGGATCATATGCCGGTGCTTCACCAAGATGTTCAGGTAAAGGCAACTTTCTTATTTCGTTTCCGATAAGCGCTTCTATCTTCGAAAATTTTTTCTGGTCATGCTGGTTAATCAATGTTAACGCCACACCTGTTGAAGCTGCACGGGCGGTACGGCCAACGCGGTGAATATAATCTTCGGCATCGGCAGGCACGTCATAATTTATTACCAGTCCGATGTCTTCAATATCAATGCCGCGCGAAAGAATGTCGGTTGCTACTAAAATTTGTGTTTGCTTATTCTTGAAGCTGCGCAGCACTTCTTCGCGTTCGTTTTGTTCAAGATCAGAGTGAATGGCTTTTGCTTTTATTCCCGATTGCCGCAATTCAAGATCCAGTTGCTTTACTTTAGATTTGGTAGATAAAAAAATGAGCACGCTGCTGATATCCTTACCCTTCAGCAATACTTTTATCAATTCATTCTTCTGATTGTCATATAACAGGTAAGCTCCCTGCAGCACACCTTCTGCCGGTTTTGAAACCGCAATGCTGATTTGTTCAGGATGCACCAGCAGTTTTTTTGCGAGCGTTCTGATATTGGATGGCATGGTTGCAGAGAACATTAGAGTTTGCCGTTTTGCGGGCAGGAACGTTGTAATTTTTAAAATATCGTCCACAAAACCCATGTCTAGCATTTTGTCGGCTTCGTCTAAAATAAGGTGCTGCAATTCGTTTAATTTAACATAGCCCATATTCAAATGCGAGAGCAGCCTGCCAGGAGTTGCAATGATAAAATTTGCACCCTGTGTTAACGCACGTTTTTCATTTTCAAATGCAGCGCCATCATTGCCTCCATAAATCGCGAGTGAACTAACGGAGGTGAAGTACGAAAATCCCTGCAACACCTGGTCAATCTGCAATGCAAGCTCACGCGTGGGAACTATGATCAGCGTATTGGTGGCGGCCGTGTGGTGCTGTATCAATTTATTAATTACCGGTAAAACAAAGGCTGCCGTTTTACCTGTGCCGGTCTGGGCGCAGGCAATGAGGTCTTTATTATCCAGTATCACAGGTATTGCCTGTTCCTGTATGAGGGTGGGTTTTGAAAAGCCCATTGCATCAAGACCTTGCTGCAGGCTGTCTTCAAAATTAAAATCGTTGAATGTCAAAGCTGTAATTATTTTTCACGAAGGTAATCACAATTTAGTTTTTTAGTAAAATTTTGAAGGTGAGCAGGTGAGAAAGTGGGAAAGTGGAAGCAGACACACCTTCCCACTTTCTCGTTTTCCCATTTCTGCATCATACCCTTTACAATCCTGCCAAACCGGGTTTAACCAATGTCTTTGTATCAATTAAAATTTATTAGGTTTGTAAAAATATTCAGGATGGAAAAAATAATGAGGAAAATAAATTTTGTGTTATTGATCTCCATTTTAGTGAACACCCGTCTGGTTGCCCAGGAAGGCGGTTATTGTGCAATATGCTCACGCGAAGCATGGGCAGGCGATTCAGCAGCTTTAAATAAGTTTATGAACGGCTGCGGAGTTATTGATACTGTAAGCTATGATTCGCTACGCCACCCGGCTAAAACAAACCTTGCCTACCAGACCATCACTATGAAACTTAATGATGGTAAAGTTGTGTTCAGAGACAGCGTTTATTTTGTTGCAGATAAGATGCCCAGCTTTAATGGTGATGACGAGGCGCTGATCAAATACCTTTCGGCAAACACGCATTATCCCGCAGGAGAAAAAACTACTGAAGGGACTGTTTATGTGTCTTTTATTGTTGAAAAGGATGGTTCGGTGAATCATGCGCGGATTGTACGCGGCATTGGCGAAAAATTTAATTCAGAAGCATTGCAGGTGATGAATAAAATGCCGCGATGGGAGCCCGGATCTAATCGCGGAACCCCGGTCAGGGTTCAAATGAATATCCCCGTAAGGTTTTCTATCCAATAAAGCTCCTGCAACCTGTGTCACGATCAAAAAAGGACAGCTTTTTGAACTAAAACATCGGCATCATCTGCCATTTTTATGTAGTGTTAATAAATACTTATAGCCGGGTGAATTATCAGGAATTATTTTGTATCTTAGCCAAAGTTTATTCCGATTAGTAAAAAAGAATTAAAAACAAGGGTTTTTATGTCTTTTTTACTATTCTGCTATAGAACTTTACTTAATTAATGTTATTCTGAATACTTCATGATAAATTAACCAATAAGTTGAACTTTTTTAAGTTATATTTGACAAATGAATATGAACAAAAATAAAAAGAAATATCCACGGATATCGAAAAGCAATATGGTTATGACCCAGGGTCCGACTACAGCGAAAATTAAAGTACGTCTTGACGAACGGACTACTGTAACCATCCATCATATCTCTGCTCTTAAAGTCTGGAAACAAAAATATCCCGATGCGCAGGTTATTGATTCAAAAGTTGCGTAATTTTTTACGGCTCACGTAGTAAACAATTAATTACAATTTTCGATTTGGTATTTGCACTATGGATCACTTTGTGATCTTTGATAAAATATCCTCACTCAAAGGATTTGTTTTCGCAGGAAAAAAAGCAATGAGCTGACCGTTTTCATCAACCAAGTATTTTGCAAAATTCCAGTTGGGCTGTTTGTCGTTCCAGCCGTTTCTTGATTTATCGGCAAGCCACTGATACAATGGATCAGCATCATCTCCTTTAACGGAAATTTTGCTGAACATGGTGAATTTCACCTCATAATTTTTTTTGCAAAATGTCTTAATATCCGAATTGCTGCCGGGTTCCTGGCTGCCGAAATTATTGGCAGGAAAACCGAGTACCGTAACTTTATCACCGTATTGCTCATGCAGCTTTTCGAGGTCGGCATATTGAGGAGTGTTGCCGCATTCGGAAGCTACGTTTACGATAAGCACCTTTTTTCCTTTGTATCGGTTGAAATCGATTTCATTCCCGTCAATGTCTTTCATTTTAAAATTATAAAAAGATTTGGACGGAACAGTTTGCAGGTTAAGCGGTTTTTCAACAGGCTGCGAACAGGCGGTAATTACCCATGCCATTGCTGCCGAAATTATTGAATTGATTTTATGTATCATCTTTTTAATTTTCTTATACAAAGTAACGGACAAAATTTATACTTGAGATGAAGTAATCTTCAGGGCACCTTACATTACTTATAAAAGTGAGTATTTCATCTGATTAATTAAATTTCTATTTTTGCTTCAATATGAAAGTTATTCTTTCTTTTTTAATTTCCGTTTCCGTGTTGGTCATGTCATTCAGCCGCAGCATGATTTATTTTTCTTACCAGGCAAATAAAAAATACATTTCAAAACATCTTTGCGAAAACCGCACTAAGCCCCAACTTCATTGCAACGGCAAATGCCAGGTTATTAAAAAGATGAACGAAGAAAATAAAAAGCAAAACCATCCGACATCCGCTCAAAACAATTTCGAGCTGCAATGGTTTGCACGGCAAAAAACTGGTTTTGATTTTTCCCTTCATTATTGTGGACAGATTACGTATTACTATTTCACAGAAACTGTCACCCCTCCGTATTTTTCCTTCTTTCATCCGCCCTGTGTTTAGTGGTTCCGCACAATTATGATTTAAGTTCCTGACCCTCTTATCAGGTGTTTTGCCTTATTACAGTAACATGTCCGAATCAGTACATCAATAAAAAAAACAGTCAATCAATACAAAAATATACAATGAAAATATCAAAAAATATAATAATGAAAAATACCATAAATGTAACTGCTCTTGCTCTCATGTTTTTAAACTCTTGCTTCTTTGCAGGCTGCAGCAAAAAAGAGGGATGCACCAATTCAAACGCCCTAAATTTTGATAAAGATGCAGAAGAAGATAACGGTTCATGCCAAGTTGCCGGCTTGGGAGGCAACACAATAATTGTTGGCAAGCCGCAGCATCATGGATTAACTATTTACAATCAGGCTGCTTTCCCAGGATATCCAAATGGGTACCTTGATACCGCTTATGTAAAATTTAATGCAAAAGAACTTCCCGGAATCGATCCTTCTCTATTCGATGCTTTATTTGTAGGCGAAGCGGGTCATGACCATGTCCGAATGGAAGGATTAAAAACCGGCTATTATTATATCTTCATGGCCGGCTATGACACATCAGGTCTTGCCGCAGGTAGCCCCGAGGGCAGGGTAACAGGAGGAATTCCTTATACATTATCCCAGGCAACCGGTGAGGTTGATCTTGCAGTTCCTTTAACTGAATAAATATTTGATTCTCTGTATCCTTCATGCAGCTTAATCCTTGCATGATGATTAAATATGCAACTGCGGGCACGATTTTTCAAATGAGCTTGTCATATCTGGATTCTTTTACTAATTTTAAATTCATTAAATAACAGTAACATTGCTTAATAATTTCCTCCAACGATGAAAAAAAATTTTCACACCCTTATATTGCACTTTTGTTGCCTGTTACCCGCACTGTTTTTTTTTAGCGGATGCGCTAATAAAAATATTTCGATTGAAGAACAGCTAAACGCTGCATGTTACCCGGAAGATGTAGGCAAAATATTTACTGAAAAGTGTGCTACTGCAGGATGTCATAACACCCAAAGCAAGGATGGAGCGGCCGGCCTTGATATGAGTTCATGGAACAGCCTTTTTAACGGAGCAAGAAACGGGCCTGCAGTTATTCCTTACAATTCTCACCTGAGCTACTTAGTAAGCTTTATCAATACCTTTCCAGATTTGGACAGTATGAAACTACCCACTATGCCCAATAACAGTACACCGCTTTCGCGCAATGAAGTGCTGACAGTTATAAACTGGATCAATGACGGAGCGCCTGATTGCAACGGCCACCGCCTCACAGATAATCCTGACCGTAAGAAATTTTACATTACCAACCAGAGTTGTGATCTTGTTTCAGTGTGGGATGCTGATAAGAAAGTGATCATGAAATATATTACGGTTGGAGGAAATCCGAATACTATTGAAAATCCTCATAAGGTTGGAATATCACCTGACGGAAAATATTGGTATCTGTCATTTACAGGACTATCAGCAAGACATTTTCAAAAATACCGAACCAGCGATGATTCTTTTGTAGGGCAAGTGGATATTGGCGCAGGGAGATCATTGAACACTTTTGCTTTCACTTCGGATTCTAAATGGGCTTATATTCCCGATTTCAATAACAACAGTATTGTGGTAGTTGATTGCGAAACAATGACACTCAGACATGATAATTTCTTGCAAATAAATCCTTTTTTTCCGGGAAATGATTTTATTAATCCTCACGGCTCCTTTATAAGCCCTGACGATCACTATTTATATGTAACTATGCAGCAGGCTAATTACCTGTATAAAATAGATCTGACCGGTCCCATTCCGGATGGATTTGCGCTGCCTGCATTTCCAATGCCATCGTTGCATCCGCATGAAATTGCTTTCTCTCCGGATGGAATTCTTTATTTCGTGACTTGCGAAGCTAGCAATGATGTGTTAGTTTACAGAGTATCGGATGATGCTTACTTAAAATCAATTTCTGTTGCCGGAGATCCTGTTGAAATGGCATTTTCCAATTCAACTGATTATTTATTTGTTTCCTGTCTGACAGGAAATGCTGTAAGTATAATTAATTACAAAAACACTACTCTTGTAAACACACTCAGTGATGTTGGTTTTGCTGAACCTCATGGCATAGTGGTGGATGATGATAAAGGTTTATGCTATGTTGTCAGCAGGAATAGACCCGGCTCAGGTCCTCCTCCGCATCATACATCATATTGCGGTGGCAGAAATGGTTTTATGAATGCAATTGATATTCATACGCTCAAAATAATTCCCGGTTTTACACCGGAGCTTTCTGTTGATCCGTATTCAATTACTATAAGGAAATAACATGCAAATAATAACCCGGAATAAAAGATATTAAACTATTCCAGTTAACTATACTGTCTTTTTAGGTTTTCCCTTTTCGCAAGAGCATTTTATTCCCTTAATGATGCTGCCGCAAAAAACACTGCGCCCAGCATAGCTCCAACAGATGAGCCTGCAAGATGAACAGTACTTCATAATGCGGTGTTTTAAAGTATTCTTAGTTTTGCGCGATGTATAAATGGAAAGTCATATATTTTTTTTCCTGGCTCACCACAATCATTATCAACAATTTTAAGAATCCCGGGAAGCAAGTTTTTAAAAAGATTCTTGTTATCCGGTTAGATGAAATTGGCGATATGATAACTACACTTCCGGTTTTTGATGCTTTAAAGAAGAAATTTCCCGGTGCTGAAATAACAGTTTGGTGTTCGCCACTCACTTCACAACTTCTGAAATATAACCAGGCTATCAGCAAAATAGTTTTTTACGAAAAAGAGCTGGAAGAAAAATTTGACCTGGTAGTTGATCTGAGGGGAGATTTTAAAACAATCCGATATGCTTTAACTCATGTTCCTAAAATAAGATTAGACAGGGGTACAGTTCGTTTCAGGAATAAATTTTTATTAAAACAGCATCCGCATGAGGTGTTCACAAATCTCCAGGTGTTATCACCGGTTACCGGAAAAATTAATGAACAAGTCGGGATTGAGCTTCTTTTCGGAAAAGAAAATAAAGATGCAGCGTTGCAATTTCTTGAGAAAAACTCCATCCGGAACTTTGCTGTTTTTCATACAGGTGCGCGAAAATTATTGCGAAGATTACCGGGAGAAAAATTTGGAGCAACTGCAAAATATTTGAAAGAAAAATATCAGTTCGATATCGTATTTGTAGGAACGGATGATGAATTGGAGGATATTAAAAAAATTCAGGAGCAAATTAGTTTTCCGACCTACATTTTCAGTGGATATTCATTGCTTGATTTTGCTGCACTTTCTTCCAAAGCATCGCTCATGATTGGAAATGAAAGCGGACCGATGCATCTTGCTGCTGCAGTAAACATTCCTGTCATCGGGTTATTTGGCCCCGGTGAACCGCATGTATTTTCTCCTTTCGGGAGGAAAACAACTTTTATACATCATAAATTAGAATGTAATCCGTGTGATCAGATTCATTGTAAACATCCGGAACTTACATGTATGCAGAGAATTGCTATTGAAGAAATTGTTCAGAAAGTGGAAGAAATTTTGAAATAAATCATTAACGAATTCGATTCTCTACTGTCTGATAAACGAATAGTTCCGGATCAAGTCCTGACATTGAACTTTTAATTAATTTTGGAAAAAACAGTATTATGAATACACACGCTCAAAAACTCGAACTGATTCAACTGCTCTTGAAAACCGATAGTGAAACAATTTTGAAAAAAGTTAAATCGGTTTTTAAAGAAAAAGATCAGGATTTTTGGGATGAACTGAATGAAGAACAGAAATCAGCTATTGAAAAAGCGATTAAACAAGCCGATAAAAGTGAGTTAATTCCTCACGAACAGGTGATGAGAAAAATCCGTAAATGGCATTAATAATTTTTGGGACTCCGGATGCAGAAAATCATTTCAAAAAATTCTGCTTTACATTGAAAAAACTTGGACAGTTAAGGAAAAGGAAAAATTCATTTCGAAATCTCAAAAAGTATTTCACTTAATAAGTGTTTATCCGGGAATATTTAAAAAAATCTTCTAAAAAGAATATTCGCCTTGCTCTTATCACCAAACATACGATTCTGATTTACCGTGTAAAAAAACAATCCATTGAATTTTTGCAATTCTGGGATACCAGGCAAAATCCGGCAAAGCTGAAATATTAATTTAATTCGTAACTTCCGGACTTGTTTCCGTGTGTGTGATAAAAAAATTATTAAACCCGTCACCAAGAAAAATATTTATAATGCGTGTTTGAATAAGATCAAGCAAAGCAAGAAAAGTAAATACGGCATGAACACGTGTTTTACAATGATTAAAAATTTCAATAAATGCAATGGTTGGTTTAGATTTAATCAATGTACTAATCCGCTCCTGCTCATCTTCGATTGTAAAAGGATATTGAATAACGGTATGTTTTACTTCATTTTCATTTTTGCGGAAACGCTCCATTACTTTTTCAAAAGTCATCATGAGCTTGTAGAGTGTGAGATTGCTTAACTCACCGTTATAAGAGGATCCGTCAGCGAATAAAGAAATTTTTGAAAGCTCATTTTTAATATTTCCTCTTTCAAACATCTGTTCCCGTTCCGTTTCTTTTTGCTTCAATTCTTCGCAAGCTGCTTTGTATTGTTTGTATTCAAGCAGCTTGTTTATCAGGTCCTGGCGCGGATCAATTTCATTCCCCTGTTCATCTTTCTCGTATCGCGGCAATAACATTTTTGCTTTTATCCGCATCAGCGTTGCGGCAACTAAAATAAATTCGCTTGCCAATTCCATGTTCATCGCCTCCGCTTTGTGAATGTAATCCAGAAAATCATTGGCTATTTGTGAAATCGGAATATCGTGAATATCCAATTCATCGCGCTCAATAAAAAATAATAAAAGATCAAACGGACCTTCAAACTGGGTAAGTTTTATTTCAAAGCTGTCACTGATTATCATTCGGTAATTATTTGTCTTCAAAGAAACGAAAAATAAGTTAAAATCTGGAAATTAATCTTTCAACAGTTGTTAATTTTGACGCTGTTTGAAAAAAGATTTATGAAAAAGATTTACCATCTCTCCACTTGTACAACCTGCCAGCGAATTCTTAAGGAGTTGAAACCGGCAAAGGAATATGTTCTCCAGGATATAAAAACCGAACCTATTTCAGAGAAACAAATAGATGAAATGAAAGAAATGGCAGGGAGTTATGAGGCTTTATTCAGCCGCATTGCTTTGAAATTCAGGGCATGGAAACTAAATGAAAAGAAATTGACCGAAAAAGATTACCGCAAGTTTATCCTGGAAGAATACACCTTCCTGAAACGCCCGGTAATAATTAGTGACAAACAAATATTTATCGGCAACTCACCGAAAAATATTGCTGCTGTTAAGGCTGCTATGAGGTGATTAACCTCCCACCCTTATTTTATATACCCTTGGTTATTAGTCTGTTTAAACAGGTTTTAGGAATTTACCGAAAGGAAATTTCCCGGAAACGGAAACGTTTCAAACGAATAAAAGAGGGTTTATGTTAAAACCTTTCGGTTTTACCGCAAAACCGAAAGGTTTTACCGCAAAACCGAAAGGTTTTATCGCAATACCGAAAGGTTTTGCCGCAAAACCGAAAGGTTTTATCACAAAACCGAAAGGTTTTGCCGCAAAACCGAAAGGTTATGCGATAAGCCTGCCTTCGATTAACTATTTACCCGTATTCCAAATCTTTTACCCACTTTTAAACAATTTTTGATTTATGAACAATAATATAAAGGCTCACCTTTCAGTTCTCGGAGCCAATCTTATTTACGGAGCCAATTATTCCATTGCAAAAAAAATTATGCCTGAATATATTGGTCCGTTCGGGTTCATCGTTGTTCGGGTTGTTTGCGCTGCTATTTTATTTTTCATTGCAGGTTTATTTGTGAAAGAAAAAATTGAAAAGAAGTTTTTTAAAAAACTTATTCTTTGCGCTTTGTTTGGAGTTGCCATTAATCAACTGCTTTTTTTCTGGGGATTGTCAAAAACTGAACCTATTAATGCCGCTCTCATGATGACAACCAATCCTATCATGGTACTGGTGATGGCTCATTTTATTCTGAATGAAAAAATATCCTGGCTTAAAGTTATCGGAATCATTGTCGGAATTTCAGGGGCTTCAACATTAATTGTTTTCGGCAAAAATGTTTCACTTAGTTCCGAAACAGCAATTGGTGATATGATGGTACTTGTTAACTCACTTTCGTTTGCCGTTTTCCTGATCATGGTAAAACCAATGATGATGAAATATCATGTGGTGACAATAATGAAATGGGTTTTTCTTTTCGGAACATTTATGGTTTTGCCTTTTGGTTTTGAACAATGCCTGCAAGCACGATGGACAGATTTAAATTTTAATCTTTGGATGGGTGTGGTCTATGTAGTTGTTGGCGTTACATTCATTGCATATTTTTTGAATATTGTTGCACTTAAACATCTCAGCCCTTCTGTTGTCAGCTTTTATATTTACCTTCAACCCATGTTTGCAACAATCTTTTCATTGATCCTTGGCGAAGGAACTCCCAATTTTCTCCAGTTAATTTCAGCACTTCTTATTTTCACCGGAGTTTATCTTGTAAGTAAAAACAATTCTGCTTCACTAAAGACCGAACCCGTTTCAAATAAAAAAATCTAATTTTGTTGAAACATCAGTTTTTAAAATCCCAATGACCAATGACGAAATATCCAGCATTCAATCTCTAACTTCCAACATCTAACATCCAATTTCCGCAATGATTCTATCCATGACAGGCTACGGCAAAGCCACCGGTGAAATAAACGGGTGTTTGGTAACCGCAGAAGTAAAATCAGTGAACAGTAAAGCATTCGAGCTAAATTTAAAATTACCCGGAGCTTACCGTTGCAAGGAGCAGGAACTTCGGACACTGCTGTCGTCAGAAATTGAAAGAGGGAAAGCAGATGCTTCAATCATGTTTGAAAGTAATAGTGAATTAAAAACAGGAACATTAAATAGAAAACTCATCAAAGCTTATGTGAAAGACCTCCTGGCAATTGGAAAAGAATTAAAGTTGGAGAAAAATAATTACCTTCAGCTTGCTCTATCCATGCCAAATGCAATGAACCTCGAAAAATCTGATTTCAACGAAGATGAATGGAAGCAGGCTCACCAATTGGTTCGTAAAGCGATTAAAGAATTTCAACTGTTTCGTTTAAAAGAAGGAAAAGCGCTTGAAAAAGATTTATTGCTGAGAATAAAAAATATCTTTCATCACCTGAAAGAAGTTGAAAAGTTTGAACCGAACCGTATGAATATCATCAGGGCGCGATTAACGAAAATGCTTTCAGGACAGGATGATTCTTTAATTGACAAAAACCGTTTTGAACAGGAATTAATTTATTACCTCGAAAAACTGGATATTACCGAAGAAAAAGTCAGGTTAAAAAGCCATTGTGATTATTTTCTGGATACGATTAAAGAAAAAAGTTCTAATGGAAAAAAGTTAGGGTTTATTAT
Organism: Bacteroidia bacterium; assembly: GCA_039914625.1. Classification (GTDB taxonomy): domain Bacteria; phylum Bacteroidota; class Bacteroidia; order AKYH767-A; family OLB10; genus DATEMK01. Next base: position 21,158 of record JBDSOU010000043.1, read on the forward strand.
CCAGGAAATAGGAAGGGAAATTAACACCATCGGTTCAAAAGCAAATGATGCAGACATGCAGCGGCATGTGGTGGAAATGAAAGATGAACTGGAAAAAATGAAAGAACAGCTTGCCAATGTTTTGTAGAAGTTTGCAGTAATTTATATTTGTTGATGAATGAAAAACTAATTCTTTTTTGTGGTCCTTCAGGCAGCGGGAAAACGAGTATTGTTCATTACCTGTTGCATAAAATTCCTGAACTGAGTTTTTCGGTTTCTGCAACCACGCGTGCAAAGCGTCCTTATGAAGTGGATGGAAAAGATTATTATTTTCTTTCGATTGATGATTTCAAAAATAAAATTGATGCCCGTGAATTTTTGGAGTGGGAAGAAGTTTATACAAATGGTTTTTACGGAACATTGAAATCGGAAATTAAACGATTCACCTATGAAGGGAAAGCAGTGATCTTTGATGTGGATGTAGTGGGTGGATTGAATATTAAAAAAGAATATGGCGATAACTTACTTGATGTTTTTGTAATGCCTCCCGGAATAGAAGAACTTAAAAAACGCCTGATCGCAAGAGCAACAGAAACTGAAGAATCACTTGGGGCAAGAATTCACAGGGCGGAAGATGAATTAAAATATTCTGAAAGATTTTCACATGTAATCGTTAATCATGTTTTTGAAGATGCTGCAAAGGATGCAGAGAATCTTGTCAGGGAATTTTTGTCCACAAAAACTTTGAACTTGGAACTTTAAACTTTAAACTTTTTGAAAATCGGCCTTTTCTTCGGCACATTTAATCCCGTTCATATCGGGCATTTTGCCATTGCTAATTACATGGCGGAGTTCACCGACTTGCAGGAAGTTTGGATGATAGTTTCTCCGCAAAATCCGCTGAAAGATGCTAATTCATTGCTGGGAGAAAATGAACGCTTTCAACTGGTAGCGCTTGCAATTGATGATTATAAAAAAATTAAAGCATCAGACATTGAATTCGGTTTACCGAAACCGTCTTACACCATTCACACATTGAAACATCTTACAGAAAAATATCCGCAACATGAGTTTGTAATTATTATGGGAGCCGATAATCTTGAAATTTTAAATAAATGGAAAGACTATGAACAGATTTTAACTGCTCATGAAATTTACGTGTATCCGCGACCGTCAGTTGATGGAGGAGAATTAAAAAACCATCCGAAACTAAAATTTATTCTTGCGCCTTTAATGGAAATTTCCGCAACATTTATTCGTGAAGCAATCAAAGAAAAAAAAGATGTTCGCTTTATGCTTCCTGAAAATGTTTTTAAATATATTAAGGAGAGACATTTTTATGAATAGAAAATCTTATTTTTTTTTTGAAGATTATTACTCTATCAGAAGAACCTATATACACTTAAAAAATCTTTATTTCAAAATATCATAAATCAGCAAGCTCGACAGGTACGCAAGCGCACCCATAAAAATGAATTGGATGATGGGCCATTTCCAACCCCCGGTTTCTCTTTTCACCACAGCCAGCGTACTCATACATTGCATAGCGAATGCATAAAAAATCATCAGGCTCCAGCCTACAGCCACAGTGTATCTTGGTTCTCCTGTATCAGGATTTATTTCAGCCATCATTTTATCACGAACGGTCCGGTCTTTTTTATTTTCATTTCCTGCACTGTAAATAGTGGACATGGTACCTACAAAAACTTCGCGTGCAGCAAATGAAGTTACCAGGGCAATCCCTATTTTCCAATCGAAGCCCAGTGGTTCAATTGCCGGTTCCAGCCACTTACCCATTTTGCCTGCATAGGAGGCTTCTAATTTTTTTGCCTGTAAACGATTCATTTCTTCTGAATCCGAATTTATGTTTTCTGTTCTTAAAGAATCCACTTGGTTTTGAACATAATTGAATTGTTCTCCCGGTCCGCGTGAAGAAAGAAACCAGAGAATAATTGAAATCGCTATGATTACTTTGCCTGCATCGAAAAGGAAAATTTTTACTTTTTCATAAATAGTGATTCCAACGTTTGACCAGCGCGGAACATGATACAGCGGAAGTTCCATGATAAAATAATCGCGGCTGCGCGCTTTCACAAACCATTTCATCAGAAAAGCTGAACCGATCGCGGCAAAAAATCCGATAAGATATAATGACATCATAACCAATCCCTGCCTGTTGATAAACCCGAATACAGGATTTGAAGGAATGATTATTGAAATAATCAGCGTGTAAACTGGTAATCGTGCGGAGCAACTCATCAGCGGAGTTACCATGATGGTGATAATGCGCTGTTTCCAACTTTGAATAGTTCGCGTGGAAAGAATTGCTGGTACAGCGCATGCCACACCACTTATGAGCGGTATAACCGACCTTCCGTTCAGTCCATACCTGCGCATGATCCGATCCATGATGAAACTAACGCGGGCCATATACCCTGTGTCTTCCAGTATAGCAATGAATGCAAACAACAATGCAATCTGGGGAACAAAAATGATGATGCCTGCAAGTCCCGCAAGAATACCATTAACCAAAAGATCGTTCAGCACTCCTTGCGGAAGATGATTGTGAACTAAACTTCCGAGGTCGGCAAAGATGCCGTCAATAAAGTCCATCGGGTATCTGGCCCAGGAAAATATTGCCTGGAAAATTAAAAACAACACTGCAAGAAAAATTACATATCCCCAGATAGGATGTGTGAGTAAATTATCCAATCCCTTGCTCCATTGCGGACCTTTTTTTACCCCTTCAATTTTTACACATTGGTTCATTACTTCGGTGATTACTTTGTAACGTTCCAGTGTTTCACCTGCCTGTAATTGTGTGCTGTCAAAAGAATGTGCGGCAAGCAATGATTTAATTTTAATTTTTTTCTCCGGATATTCTTCAAACCATTCAATCTCATTCAGGTTACTTGCAATCTGAAATGCCCCGTAGCTACTGGTTACCTGAATTTCATTGCGTATGCCATCAACCACTTCGGGAGCAAATTTTTTTGAATCAATAAAATCATTTTCCTGAACTGATACCGGTTCGGTTAACGCGATTTTTATTTCTTCAATTCCGATATTTTTCCGGGCTGAAATCGGCAATACTTTTATTCCTAATTTTTTTGAAAGCTCCAGGTAATCAACACGTATCCCTTTGTAATTCATCAGGTCAATCATATTGATGGCGAGAATAACGGGAGTTTTGAGATCAACGATTTGGGAACAGAGAAACAGGCTGCGCTTAAGGTTTGTTCCGTCTGCTATAATAATAGTAATATCGGGAAGTGATTCATTGCTCGGATCACAAAGCACTTTAAAAGGAATCTGCTCGTCCGGTGTCTTCGGATAAAGACTGTAAGTGCCCGGCAAATCAATAATCTGGGCACTTACTGTTTCGCCTGATTTACTAATTGCTGTGCATATACCTGTTTTCTTTTCTACTGTAACTCCCGGAAAATTTGCAATCTTTTGATTCAACCCGGTAAGTGCATTGAACAGCGTTGACTTGCCGCTGTTCGGGTTTCCTACGAGTGCAACTTTTATTTTTCGAGCCATCCTTATTAGTCGTAAGCCAGGAATTTGGAGTCCTCAGAATAACATCTCATTCTTCAATCATTTTTACAATCACAGTATCCGCTTCTTCTTTTCTCATGCTTAATATATAGTTTGCAACAGTAATTGCAATCGGATCGCCCATTGGGGCAAGTCTGACTACCTGCACCATTTCGCCCGGTATGCATCCCATTTCCATTAATTTTAATTTCAGGAATTCATCCGTAAAAGATTCTATGATACAACATTGACCTGCCTTTAACTGTGATAATTTCATTTATCAGGACATTAACGAATGTGAATTTGAAAGAATTTATAAAATCTGAAACATTCAGTCTTCAATTTGTTATCAAAAGTGAGCAAATGTAAATAAGATTTTTTTGTGAAAAAGAAACGGGAAAATCAACTCCGGAATTTTGTTTTGATTATCTCAGTTTTTGATTTTGAAAATTTAGGGCAATCGCATTTTTTTTTAAAAATAAAACAGCCGGAAAGAAAAAGTACAAAATAAAGAATGCAAACTGCAAAGACTAATTTAGTCCACTTTATAGATTTCATTTTTATAGTAACGAGAAAATTTCTTCAAAGTTATGCAAAGATTTATACCTGTAAGAAATTCGCGAACCGGGTAAAAACATCCGATTTATCGGGACAACCGGGAAAACAGACGCTCTATTGACATAAAATCATTTTCTTTGGATGTATGACAAATTGCACCTTAGTTTAAAGGATTGTAAGATGCTTTTTGAAAAAAATTACAAAAGTATTCCTGATTTATTTCTATTTTTATCCCAACATTGCAAAATGTTTTAGAATTGGAAATTCTTAATTTCAACATTAAACCTTAAATCTTTTACTTCCCATTATGGGCTACTTATTTGAAATTGGTCGCTTTTGGATTTTCATGAAAGGGCTTTTCACTAAACCTGAAAAGTTCAAAGTTTATTTAAAACAGATTTTCAGGGAAATGGAAGCAATGGGATTTGGCTCAGTTGGAATTGTTGTAATCAATTCCATTTTCATGGGAGCCGTTATTACTATTCAGAGCGCTTACAATATTATAAATCCTCTTGTGCCGCTTTCAGCAATCGGAATTGTGGCACGCGATTCTATCATCATTGAATTTTCTCCCACCGTTATAATGATGGTGCTTGCAGGAAAAATAGGGTCAAGCATTTCCTCTGAAATTGGTACTATGAGAGTGACTGAACAAATTGATGCGTTGGAAATAATGGGAATTAATTCAGCAAGCTATCTTGTAGTGCCGAAAATTGTCGCGGCTATTTCTATTCTTCCTTTTATTGTTGTCATCAGTATGTTCATGGGCATACTCGGAGGTTGGGTGGCAGGTGATCTCAGTGGTGCATGTCCTTCGCCCGATTATCTCAAAGGCTTGCAGAATTCTTTTAATTCATTTAACATTACGTTTGCTCTTATCAAAACAGTGATCTTCTCTTTTATCATTACCAGCGTTTCATCTTATCAGGGATATTTCACACAAGGTGGTGCGCTTGAAGTAGGACGCGCCAGCACCAAAGCTGTTGTATATAGCAACATTCTCATTCTTATCTTTGATTATATTTGTACACAACTGCTCCTTGCATGATTGAAGCGCAAAAAATTTCAAAAAGTTTTAATGAGAAAAAAGTGCTGGATGATGTTTCCTGCACATTTGAACCGGGAAAAATAAATCTTATAATTGGCGGAAGCGGTTCCGGGAAAACTGTTTTGATGAAATGCCTTGTCGGATTGTATGAAGTGGACGAAGGAAAAGTGGTCTATGATGATCGTAATTTTTCTGCCCTCTCCCATAAAGAACGAAAGCCTATTCAGCAGGAAATCGGGATGGTGTTCCAGGGAGGTGCACTGTTCGATTCATTGAATGTGGAAAAAAATGTGATGTTTCCGCTTACTATGTTTTCACAAATGAATTTTGCTGAAAGGCGTGAACGTGCCAATACATGCCTGAACAGGGTCAACCTTGTAAATGTAGGTCATCTGTTTCCTGCTGAAATAAGCGGAGGAATGAAAAAACGTGTTTCTATAGCACGTGCAATTGCCAACAATCCCAAATATCTTTTTTGTGATGAGCCAAACTCAGGTCTTGATCCTAAAACCTCTCTTGTCATTGATAAACTCATCCAGGAAATTACGGTAGAATACAAGACGACTACCATCATCAATACGCACGATATGAATTCAGTTACAGAGATCGGGGAAAAAATAATTTTTATTTATAAAGGAAAAAAATGGTGGCAGGGTAATGCAGAAGAACTGATGAAAAGCGATAATAAAGAATTGGATGAATTTGTTTTTGCTTCCAAGATGATGCAATCGCTGAAAAAAGTTTAAATTACAGGAAAAATTGGTATTGTTTTTTAAATCATCGTTTGTATATTCAAGCTGAACAACAGCCATCAAATAATTATAATTACAAAACAATGGACAAAACAAAAATTACAACCGGACTTAATTTTGAAGGTTTTCGTATTACCAGAGAGTTAGGAATTGTAAGAGGCATTACCGTACGCTCACGAAATATTTTTGCTAATATCGGGGCGGGCTTGCAAAGTTTAGTAGGCGGAAATATTTCTCTTTACACCGAGCTTTGTGAAAAGGCGCGTGAAGAAGCTTTTGAATTTATGATGCAACATGCTGATGAAATGGGAGCCAATGCAATTATTGCTATGCGTTATGATGCCAATGAAGTGTCAGCAGGAATCACCGAAGTTCTTGGTTACGGAACAGCAGTAGTTATAGAAAAAATTTAATTTATTTTTTCTTGAATAAGAATAGCAACGTTCGTTTTACATTCTGCATTCTGCATTTTTAATTTAGTTGCCATCTATGCTTCTTGAAATTTGTGTTACTTCACTTGAGTCCGCATTAACTGCACAACATGCAGGTGCTGACCAGATCGAATTATGTTATAATCTGCAAGAAGGAGGAACTACTCCAGATTATGAAACAATAGAAGCATGCAGAAAAAACCTGACCATCAAACTTCATATAATGATTCGTCCGCGTTCAGGAGATTTTTTTTATTCTGATTCAGAGTTTGAACAAATGAAAAAAGAAATTGAAATGGCGAAACAGTTAAAAGCTGATGGAGTGGTCTTTGGTATTTTAACTGCTGAAAAAAAGGTGGATGTTGAAAGAATAAAAGAACTTGTTATACTTTCGCGACCAATGAAGGTAACTTTTCATCGTGCCTTTGATGAAACCATTGATCCTTTTGAAGCATTGAATAGCATTATAACATGTGGCGCAAATATTTTACTCACATCAGGTCAAAAGGAAAAAGCAATTGAGGGAGCGGATTTAATTCATCAATTAAAAATTCAAGCAAATGGAAAAATTAAAATCATGGCAGGGAGCGGAATTACAGATGAAAATATTTTAGAACTTGCAGCTAAAACAGGAATCAAATCTTTTCATGGTTCAGCAAAAATAATTAATGGAGCGAAAGAAATGATTTATGCTGATGAAGGAATGATTGGAAAAATGAAATCTCACTTGAGTAAATTAATTTAATGAACTACTATGATTAAGATTGAAAACGATTTCTTAATTGTAAAAGCAAAAACAGCGGGCGCTGAACTCACCAGCATTTTTAATAAGAAAACAAATCTGGAATATTTATGGCAGGCAGAAAAGGAATGGACTAAACAGGCTCCTGTTTTATTTCCGATAGTCGGGCAGTTGAAAGAAAATAGTTATTTCTACGATGGAAAATCATATTCTTTAGACCGACATGGCTTCGCACGAAATTCACAATTCACTCCCGATAGCTATCGGGATCACAATTCACAATTTAGCCGAATTGAATTTGTACTTAAATCCTCAGATAAAACATTGAACAATTTTCCTTTTCAATTTGAGTTGAAAATTATTTATTCGGTTGAAGAAGTAAAACTGAATATAAAGTATGAAGTAAAAAATTCTGCCGACAATAATATGTTTTTCTCTATTGGCGCTCATCCTGCATTTAAAATTCCGTTAATAGAAAATGAATTGTATAAAGATTATTTTTTAGAATTCAACCAAAATGAATTTGCCGAAAGGTGGAAATTACAAAACGGATTAGTTGCTGATGAAAAAGAAATTGTTTTAAATAACACCAATAAATTACCTCTGAAAAAATCTTTGTTTTACGATGATGCTTTAGTTTTTAAACATTTGAAATCAGATAAGATTTCCATCAAAAGCGAAAAATCAAATCATGGTTTGCATTTTAATTTTAAAGGATTTCCATACTTCGGAATTTGGGCTGCAAAAGATGCAAAATTTGTTTGTCTCGAACCGTGGCATGGAATCGCTGATAGCGTAAGTCATGATCATCAATTGGAAAATAAAGAAGGAATTATAAATTTGGAAGGAGGAAAAACTTTTAGCTGTGAATATTCAATTGAACCATATTAAACGATTTTCATTTCGCGGGACAAAATCATTACATTTGTAGTATGGATTCAAATAAAAATAACAAACTGTTAGAAAGAGTCACGCTGAACCCTGATGTTTGTAATGGAAAACCTACTATCCGCAATATGCGTTTTACAGTAACGCAATTATTGGAACTGCTTGCTTCCGGAATGAAAACGGAACAAATACTTAGTGATTATCCTTATCTCGAATTGGATGACATACAGGCTTGCCTCTTGTTTGCATCACGTATAACTGACATTAAATCTTTTTCGCAGGCGGCAAACTAATGGAGGTGAAATTTATTATTGACACCCAACTTCCTCCGGGGCTTTCCCAATTAATAACTAACAAAGGGTGTGATGCTGTTCATACTACCTTTTTTCCAAATGGTCATTTAATGAATGATCATGAAATCAGAAAAATAGCAGTTGATCAAAACAGAATTATTATCACCAAAGACACTCATTTTCGTGAATATTTTATTTTAAAAGGTTCGCCTCCTAAAGTAATTTTATTAACAATTGGCAACAGTTCAAATAATGAACTGTTTGAAATCATAGACAGATGTTTACCAATGTGTTTAAGTAACATTGAACATGGGAATTTTTTTATTATAGGGAGAGAAAATTTTGTTGCCATTATGTGATAAATAATTCAAATATATGAGAAGAAATTTTTCTTTAATGCTTGTTCTCGTTATAATAAGTAAATTTTGTTTTTCACAAACCGCAACAACAATTTCACTTAATAAAAACTGGCAATTCAAATACAAAAACAAGTGGTATAACACAGAAGTTCCCAATTCCATTCATACAGATTTACTCAACAACAAATTAATTGATGATCCTTTTTACCGTGATAATGAATCTAAATTGCAATGGATTGATTCTTTAGATTGGGAGTACAAAAAAGAGTTTGAAGTTGATTCATCATTACTCCAAAGACAAGTTGTTGAACTTATTTTTAAAGGATTGGATACATACTCTGTTGTGTATCTGAATGACAGTTTGATTTTGCAAGCTGACAATATGTTTCGCGAATGGAATATTTCCTGCAAGCCGAATCTCCGATTCGGCAAGAACTATGTGAAAATAATTTTTCATTCAGCGTCAAAAAAATCAAAAGAACTTTACGAAAATTATCCGTACAAAAAACTTCCCGGAGAGGAACGTGTAATGGTTCGTAAAGCACAATATCATTTCGGTTGGGATTTTGCCCCACGGTTCGTTGGTTGTGGACTTGGTTGGGCTGAACTAATTGGATGGGATTATTTTAATATTGAAAATGTAACATTTCAAACAGACTCATTCAATTCTAATGAAGCTTACTTATCCGGAAAAATAAATATTAATAGCTTGCAAGAAAGTTATCTCGGAATAATTGTTTTTAATAAAGCAGATATTTTCAATTTTTCAAAGAAAAATCCAGATGTAGTTGGAAATTTAATAAAAGGAGAAAATGAAATACCATTTCAATTTACTATAAAGAACCCAAAACTATGGTGGTGCAATGGCTCCGGGGACCAAAATAATTATGATCTGTTAGTATATACAATTGATCCAAATGGTCATTCCGATTCTATAGTAACAAAAGTTGGAATCAGAACTATTGAATTAGTCCAACAGCCTGATTCAGCAGGAAAAAGTTTTTATTTCAAATTAAACGGCAGACCTATTTTTATAAAAGGGGCTAATTATATTCCCCCGGATGTTTTTCTGAATCGTGTGACGGATGATAAATATGAATCACTTTTAAAAGATGTGAAAGATGCAAACATGAACATGCTTCGCGTATGGGGTGGCGGAATTTATGAAAAAGAAAAATTTTATGATTTGTGTGATGAATATGGAATTTTGGTGTGGCAGGATTTTATGTTTGCTTGCGGCATGTATCCGTTTGATACAACTTTTTTACAAAATGTAAAAGAAGAAGCAGAGCAGCAGGTGAAACGATTGAGCAATCATCCGTGCATTGCATTGTGGTGCGGCAACAATGAAAATTCTGAAGGCTGGCATCGCTGGGGCTGGCAGGATGGTTTTGATTCGTTGCAGCGAAAAGACATTTGGAATGGTTATGAAAAATTATTCAATGATTTATTACCAACAGCAGTAAAAAAATATTCCAACACTTTTTATTGGGAAACAACTCCTGAATTTGGAAGAGGCGATGTGCGACATTCAAAAGAAGGCGATGCTCATAACTGGTTTGTGTGGCACGATGGAGAGCCGTTTGAAAATTACGAACAGAAAATTCCGCGTTTTATGAGCGAGTTCGGTTTTCAATCTTATCCTGATATGGAAACAATAAAAATTTTTACAGTTGCCAGTGACCGTACTGTAAATTCTGCTGTAATGAAATCACATCAAAAACATTCGCGTGGAAATGCAATCATCAAAACTTACATGCAGCGTGAATATGGAATTGTTCCTGATACAAGCGCTGCAGGGTTTTCTGAATTTGTTGAACGCAGCCAGCAGTTGCAGGCAGATGGAATCGGCAAAGGAATTAAAGCCCATCTGAAAGCAAAACCATATTGCATGGGAACTTTGTTCTGGCAACTGAACGATTGCTGGCCCGGAATTTCATGGAGTGCTATTGATTATTACGGGAGAAAAAAGAAATTGTATATTGAAGTTCAAAAATTATTCGGTGAATAAGTTATCTTCCTTTTTTATTCTTCCCTTTACCTCCTGAAAAATATTTTCTTTGTTTGGCGCTTCCTTCTTTTTCCTTTCTCCTTCTTCCGTACTTGTCAGGAAATTGTTCAGATTTTTTTTTTCTTCTTTCAGGTTTATTTTCATCATACAAAACAAAATCAATTTGCTTTTTCACCAAATCAGTCTTGCTGAGAATAACTTTTACAGCATCTCCTAAGCGAAAAACTTTCTTTGAACGAACTCCTTTTATACAATAATTTTTTTCATCCAGTTCATAAAAATCATCTCCGATGTCACGTAAACGAATAAGTCCTTCGCATTTATTTTCTACAATCTCCACATAAATTCCCCACTCAGTAACTCCTGAAACTATGGCGTCAAAAATTTCTCCCTGCTTGCCGGTCATGAATTGAACCTGCTTATATTTAATTGAAGCTCGCTCAGCTTCTGACGCACGAATTTCCATATCGGTGCTGTGCTTGCATTTTAATTCATAGTCATTTTGTGAAACAGAATTTCCGTTTTTCATATAATGATCAAGCAGGCGGTGCACCATCACATCAGGATACCGCCTGATGGGGGAAGTAAAATGCGTGTAATAATCAAATGCCAGCCCGTAATGACCGATGTTTTCAGTCGTGTAAATTGCTTTTGACATGGTGCGGATAGCAAGCTGTTCCAAAACATTTTGCTCTTTTTTGCCATGCACATCTTTCATTAATTTATTTAATGATTGTGAAATCTCTCTGTCAGATCCTGTATTTATTTTATATCCGAATTTACTTGCAAACTGAGCAAAATTTTCAAGCCGGTCGCCCGGGGGAGAATCGTGAATGCGATACACAAAAGTTCGTTTCAGGTTTTGGGGCTTGCCAATAAACTCAGCAACTTTTCTGTTAGCGAGCAACATAAATTCTTCAATCAGCTTATTAGAATCTTTACTTTCTTTAATAAAAACACCAAGCGGATTTCCTTTGGCATCCAATTTAAATTTCACTTCCACTTTTTCAAAACTGATTGCTCCTTTGCGGAAACGTTCTGCTCTTAATTTTTTTGCAAGCGTGTCAAGCAGAAGTATTTCTTTTGCAAGTGCTCCGGTTTTTGTTTCAATAATTTCCTGTGCTTCTTCGTAAGAAAATCTTTTATCCGATTTAATAATTGTCCGCCCGAACCATTCTTCCAGAACATTTGCATTCTCATCCATTACAAAAACTGCAGAGTAACAAAGCTTCTCTTCATTCGGTCGCAACGAACAAACATTGTTTGATAATTTTTCGGGCAACATCGGAATCACGCGATCGACAAGGTAAATGGAAGTTGCGCGGCTGAATGCTTCTTTTTCCAATTCAGTTTCGGGAAGAACATAATAGGAAACATCTGCAATGTGAATACCGATTTCCCATTTCCCGTTTCCTAAATCTCTTAACGAAAGTGCATCATCAAAATCTTTTGCATCAACAGGATCAATTGTAAAAGTGGTGACATTGCGAAAATCTTTTCTCTTTTTTATTTCATCAGCAGGAATTTCAAACGGAATTGTTTCTGCTTCACTTTCTACATTTTCAGGGAACTGCAATGGAAAACCATATTCAACAAGAATGGCATCCATCTCTGTGTTATTTTCACCCGGCATACCAAGCACTTTGGTAATTTCACCTGTCGGGTTTTTAGCTTCGGGTAACCACTCCGTTATGGATGCAACTGCTTTTTCGCCATGCTTTGCTCCATTAAGTTTTGAAAGCGGAATAAAAATATCCACATTCACTTTAGCATTGTCAGGAATAAGAAATGCAAACTTGCCCGAAACCTGAACATTCCCTACAAATTCCGTTTTTGCACGTTCAATAATTTCCGTTACTTCCCCTTCCATTCTTTTTCCTTCGCGGTTTGCATAGAGCAGCACTTTAACTTTATCACCGTTCAAAGCATTCAGCGTATTTCGCGGAGCAATATAAATGTCTTCCTCATAATCTTCATTCATTAAATAGGCAGCACCAGTTGATGGAATGTCAATTTTTCCTTCAGCAAAAGATTCAACAGGGAAAAGTTTGTATTTACCAAAATCCGTTTCGATTACCTCTCCGCTATTCACAAGCTGTTCAATTGCTTCAATGATTACCGTGCGTGTTTCGGCCTTTGAATTGGTCGGATGTATGAATGTATTAATTTTTTCTCCATGCAAACTTAAAAGCTGTTTGTGAATCTGCTTGTGATTAAAAGTTTTATATGGATGGCTTTTAAAAATTTCAAGAATGTTGGTTCTTAAAACTTCCGGTGTAAAGTTGTATTGGGATTTGATCATATTGAAAATCTGTTGTTCAAAATTAAAAAAGAAGATACGGGGAAGTATACTTCAGATGGATATTTGTGAACACAAAGGTACTTCATTCATTTGAACTTTGCATTATTAGCTACCTTTGCCTTATGTATAAAGCGAAAGTAAACGATAAAGAATTTGAGATTAAACAGGGAAAATCTGCTGATGTTTTTATTGTGAACGGAGAAGAATTTAAAATTGATTTACTAAAATTAAAGGAAGGTTCGTTTCATGTGATTCAGAATTATCGTTCCTATAATATTGAAGTGCTGGGAATAAATTTCGATGAAAAAATTATCCAGCTTCGTGTAAATAATAACAATTACACGGTGCAGTTGAAAGATCAGTATGATGAATTACTGCATCGTTTGGGTTTGGATGAGATGACATCGAATAAAGTGAATGATCTGAAGGCGCCTATGCCGGGATTAGTTATTGCAGTAAATGTTTCAGAAGGACAAACAATAAAAAAAGGCGATGTGCTCATAACCCTTGAAGCTATGAAAATGGAAAATTCATTGAAAGCTGATGCAGATGCTACAGTGACAAAAGTTGCCGTAAAAAAAGGGTCGACTGTAGATAAAAATGAAGTATTAATATATCTTTCTTAAAAAAAGAATTCACATGGAAATCAAAGAGTCAAAAAACAACAGAAGAGATTTTATTAAAAAAAGTGCGTTGCTTGCTGTTGCCGCAACCGCATTACCCCTATTGAAAAACGAACTGTTTGCAGAAGCTATTCTTCCGGCAGAAACTTCTCCGTTTACACTGCCGCCACTCCCTTATGATTATGCAACATTAGAACCGCATATTGACACCATGACCATGCAAATTCATCATGACAAACATCATGCTGGATATGTAACCAACCTGAACAAAGCGCTTACAGAAAATAAAATGGAAAACGTAAAGCTCGAAGATTTGCTCATGAAAGCTTCCACCCTCCCGCCTGCTATCAGAAACAATAGTGGCGGACATTGGAATCATTCTATGTTCTGGAACATGATGAAGGCCGGAGGAGGTGGAACCCCATCAGGAGAAATTGCTGATGCCATCAATTCAGCATTCGGAACGTTTGATGATTTCAAAAAGAAATTTAACGATACTGCAATGGGTCGTTTTGGTTCCGGATGGACATGGTTAGTAAAGCAAAATAATAAACTAACTATTGGGAGTACACCCAACCAGGACAATCCGCTAATGGATGTTTCAGAATTAAAAGGAACTCCTGTGCTTTGTCTTGATGTGTGGGAACATGCTTATTATTTGCATTACCAGAATAAGCGTGTTGATTATGTTGCCGCCTGGTGGAACCTTGTGAATTGGGATGAAGTTGCAAAACGATTTAAAGAGGCGAAATAATAAACACCCGGCTTTTTATCACCTGCTTTCATGATAGCCTTTCAGTGACGTTCCATTTTCCTTTCAGCTTCTTCGGGGTTTTCAAGTTCTTTTACAAATTTTCCTTTCTTATCAATAAAAAAATATTTGTTGTCTTTGTTCACTAATGCCTGCCCGTTTGAAAACTGCTGCGCATCTTTATATTGAGGAGTAATTACAAATTTTCCTGTTGCATCAATAAATCCCCACAAGCCGTTTTGCATTACGGGGGCTATTCCTTCTGTAAAATTCCTTGCATTGTTAAATTGAAGAGTTATAGCTTCTCTGCCTGATGCATCAATAAAACCCCACTTGTTGTTTTTATTCACACGGGCAATTTCGCCTGTAAAATCATCAGCAAATTCAAATTCAAAAGGAATTACTGTTTCACCTTTTTGATTAATATAGCCGTGTTTATTTCCTTTCATTACTCTTGCTAAACCATTTTTAAAAACAGAGGCATCGTTGTACATAAATGGAATTGCCACTTCGCCTTTGTTATTGATAAAACCGCGCATACGGTTTTCGAGAACCAGCGCCATGCCTTCATAAAATTCACTGCCTGCTTCATATTTTGCAGGAACAACAACTTGTCTGATTTGGTCTTTGTAACCAACTTTTGCGTTTTCGTAAAAACGGATTAAATCCTGGGAAAAACAATTTGTTTTTACGAGGAGAATTGCGAGAAGAATAAAAATCTTTTTCATGTTACTTTTTTTTCAAATGTATGAGTTATAAAATTAGTTTCAAAATTTTTCTTTAGCATTTGTCAATGTTGAATTACTATCTTTTTATTAAATAAATCTTCCTGCATTTTCACCTGCAAAAAATAAATCCCATCACTCCACTTCTCCACATTTATTTGCTTTTCAAATTTCCCTTCTGTGATTTCTTCTTTTTCAACATAAACTTGTTTGCCTAACGTATTGTAAATGCGTAATTCCATAATTTGCTTATCAGATGATGGAAATGAAATTGAAAAAGAAGAAGAAGCCGGGTTGGGAAAAACAAAAAAATCTTCCGCATGAATGATTTCTGTTATGCCGGAAGCTACAGGACATACTCCACAAGTACTGTCCATAGTATATTTCCAAATATCATCATAATTTCCCGGAACTCCCCAGCCCCCGAATACATACAAGTGACCATTATGATCCGTCCATCCTACCGCGCCACCCCGACCGGGCGGCATGTTAGCCGGATTTGAAATTCCTTGTGTTCCCCAGGACCCCGGAGGATTAAGCGTACTGTCGCCACTCTGCCAGATCCAGATATTGGATGTATAACAATATTTCCATAAATCATTTGTCCGCGTTCCTCCGTAGCCAAATCCGCCAAACAGCCAAAAGTTTCCCTGCTGGTCAGTCCACGCAGTCTTATCATCATAACGTCCGCGGGGAATGTTTGCTGAATCTAAATCACATTTTGTCCCGCTTATTCCTATTATATTTCCTGCAATATCACCACCTATCCATGCCCACATATTAGTAGCCGTATTATAACGCCACATATCATTGTACGCACCCGAAACATTTGCACCTCCAAAAAGCCAGAGGTTTCCTGAAGGATCTTTCCAGTGAGCATTAGCCGTTCTCGCTGAAGGGGTGTTTGCCGGGTTTTCTACTCCTAACGTACCGTAAACACCTGCTGCACCGGTAGTGCTGTCGCCTTTCATCCATGTCCATTCATTGGTTGCAATATGGTACCGCCATAAATCATTCAGCACGCTGCTGATTGTTGCCCCTCCGAAAAGCCAGAAGTCTCCTGCATTGTCAGTCCATCCGGCACCGGTTTTCCAGCGTGCACAGGGATTATTAGCGATATTGGGAACACCCTTTGTTCCATATAATCCCGGATCGCTGCTCGTATTAGGCCCTTTAATCCATGTCCATTGATTAGTTGAAATATCGTACTTCCAAAGATCGTTTTTCTGGTAAATTACAATGCCGCCAAAAAGCCAGAGATTTCCCACTGCATCCACCCATGTAACCACTCCTTCAGCACGGGCGGGAGGGCGGTTAGATTGCGAAGCAACACCGATGGTACCATAACTCCCCGGATCGTTAACAGTTCCGTTTCCCTTCACCCATATCCATTGATTTGTTATAGGATTATATTTCCAGAGATCACCATGTACGCCACTATTATTAATTCCGCCAAACAACCAGAAGTTGCCGTTCAAATCTGTCCACTCACAGGGTTCATACAATGAAGGCGGATGGTTTGCAGGGTTTGCAACTCCCTGTACGCCATAAACGGCAGGCTGTTCGGTAATGCTGTCTCCATGAATCCAAACCCATTCACCCGGTTGAGAAAATGCATTATTTCCGCAAAACAAGAGAAAAGCAAAAATTAAAACTCTAGAATATAAGAGCAGGTATGGTTTGTTCATAAGTGAAATGTTTTGTTTGTTACAATAAGACTAAGAAGAAACAATAAAAGTCGCATGCTGAATTTTATTTATTTTCAGTCCAAAGCTTTATCTTAATATTTATGATTTCAATGATTAATAATTACCTTCCTGTTTATATTTCCTTCTTTCATCTTCACCTGCAAAAAATAAATCCCGTCACTCAGCTTTTTCACATTTATTTCCTTTTCATATTTCCCTGCTGTGATTGCTGCTTTTTCAAGATAAATTTGTTTGCCTAACGTGTTATATATACGTAATTCGATGGTTTGGTTTGAGGAGGATTGAAAGGAAATAGTGATGGAAGAGTTGGTTGGGTTTGGAAAAACAAGAAGTTCGTTGTTGAAATTGTTTTCCTGGATGCTTGTGCTTGTTGGGCAAACTCCGCAAGTGATGTCAACAGTAAATTTCCAGAGGTCGTTATAGCCACCATTCAGATTCGTGCCACCAAACATATAAAAATGTCCATTATTATCACTCCATCCAACCGCGCCCCCTCTGCCATTTGGTTTATTAGTTGGACTTGAAGTTCCAAGAGTTCCCCAATTGCCTAATGGATTAGAAATATTGTCACCGTTTATCCAAATCCATTTGTTTGTTGCAAAACAATACTGCCACAAGTCATTCCAAAGATTAGAAAAAGAGCCTCCAATGCCATCACCTCCTCCAAAAAACCAAAAATTTCCACTTTGATCTTTCCATTCTGCACGATTTTCAAATCTTGCGCCTGGCATATTGTTGAAAGATGGAAGACATTTTGTTCCATAAATGCTAATTGCATTTCCAGAGCTATCTCCTCCCATCCACGCCCAATTATTGCTATTTATATTGTATTTCCAAAAATCATTAAAAAAAATAACGTCAGTATCTCTTCCTCCAAACAACCAAAGGTTACCATCGACATCTTTCCAGTGAGAATATACCATACGTGCCTCAGGTGTATTTATTATATTTTCAACTCCCATTACTCCATAAGTACCTGCTTGATTTTGAAACTCTGATCCTTTAATCCATGTCCATTGATTAGAACTAATATTGTATCGCCATAAATCATTCAAATTATAAGAAATCCCATTATTCGTATTAAAATAATTTCCGCCAAAAAGCCATAAATCTCCTGTATCATCCGTCCAGGCTGCTGCACTTTCATTACGTCCAGATGGATTATTAGTTGGTGCTGAAATCCCTTGAATACCATAGAAACCGACCGGACTCAAACTATCAGATCCTTTCATCCATGTCCATTCATTAGAAGAAATATTATATTTCCACAGAGCATTTTGAACACCTCCAGTGCCATTTGAATTAGTGCCTCCAAACATCCAAAGGTTACCTATATTATCTGTCCATGATGCCATTGCCCAAGATAGAGCAGGTGGATTATTTGTTGGTGAAGGAACACCTTGTATTCCAAAGCTTCCAGAATCATATGGCATTCCTGAACCTTTCATCCATGTCCATTCATTAAAAAGGGGATTGAATTTCCAGAGATCATTCCTTACAGTAAGGTTACCTCCTCCAAACAACCAGAAATTCCCGTTCAAATCAGTCCATTCACAAGGTTCATATAAAGAGGGTGGATTATTTGTTGGGCTTGGAACTCCCTGCACACCATAACTTCCGGCTTGGTTTGGAATGCTGTCTCCTTTTATCCATGTCCACTCTCCCGCCTGCGGAAAACATTCACCAAACAAAAAACAAAAAATAAAAGAGGTGATGAGGTTTTTCATTTTCCTGTATTATGGAAAAAATTTATAAATATCTTTTCGATGCATAAACCGGGAAAAAATCAGCATATCATTTTCAATCACCATGCCGATTCGATAATCACCGGTACGAATCCGGTAGGCATTTTTGTAACCTGTAAGTTTTTTCATATTGGTAATTGTCATCAATGAATCTGCAGCTTTAATGCTTTGAATAATATTATTAACAGAGGAGGCAAGTTTTGCATTGGTGTTTTGTTCAACTTCCTTCAAAAAAACTTTGGTAAACCGAACCTGCATCAGCCCTTCATTTTTCTCTTCAGCATACTCATCACTTCTTTCTCTTCGGCAAATCCTGATTTCATTCCTTCTTCAATTGCAATTCCAAAAGCAATGTCTTCTTTTGCTGATGCTGAAAGCTCCTTAAAAGACATTCCTAATCTTTTGAGGAGATCAGTAATAAGTTTTTTGTCAGATTTTGTGCGGATGTTTCTAATAAGTAAGTCCATGAAAATTGAATTATTTTTTTTGCAAAGCAAAACTACCAAAAAGTTTACTTTAATGTTGTATTACAACTTTTTTGCTTATTATCGTTTCTGCCATTTTCACCTGCAAAAAATAAATTCCGTCACTCAGCTTTTTCACATTTATTTCTTTTTCAAATTTTCCTGATGCGATTGCTGCTTTTTCAAGATAAATTTGTTTGCCTAACGTATTATATATACGTAATTCAATATTTTGTTTTGAGGATGATTGAAATGAAATGGTGAGGGAGGAGTTTGTTGGATTTGGGAAAACAAGAAGTTCGTTGGTGAAATTATTTTCTTGAATACCTGTGCTTGTGGGGCACACTCCGCAGGTGGTGTCTATGGTGTATTTCCAAAGATCGTTGTAATAATAAGGACTGTTATAATGATGAGTAGCTCCGCCAAATATATAAAGATTATTGTTATTATCTCTCCATCCAACGCCTCCTCCTCTTCCGTTTGGCTTGTTAGTCGCACTGGATACACCCAAAGTTCCCCAGTTACCTGCTGGATTAATTGAGGAACTCCCATGTATCCAAATCCATTGATTTGAAGCAACGCAATACTTCCATATGTCATTGTACACCGCTCCGAAACCGGATCCATTTCCACCGCCAAAAAACCAAAAATTTCCATCCTGATCGGTCCAGCAGGGGCGGTTTTCATAACGGGCTGCGGGAATATTATTAGGCGATGCAATACATTTTGTACCATATATACCTGTTACACCGTTTCCTCCCATCCAGGTCCAGTTATTCGTTAACGGGTTATATCGCCACATATCATTAAACGGATACACGCCAGACCCAAACATTCCTCCAAAAAACCAAAGATTGCCATTAGTGTCTTTCCATCGGGAATAGGCACACCTCGAACCTGGGGTATTTAAACTGTCTTCAATTCCTGCTGTGCCATTAATTCCGGGGTTAGATAATATCAGCGAACCTTTCATCCATGTCCATTGATTAGAAGCAATATTGAATTTCCATAAATCATCTAAAAGACTTCCGAATCCGCCAAAGAACCATAAATCACTGTTATGATCGGTCCATGATGCAACACATTCCCATTTTGCAGCAGGATTGTTAGCAGAATCAGGCATTCCCTGGGTGCCATATATTCCCGACTGACCCGTAACACTGGGACCTTTCATCCAGGTCCATTCATTCGTTGAAATATCATATTTCCATAAATCGCTGCAATGACTGGGATTAAGAGCGGTTAATCCGCCAAACATCCATAGATTACCCAGCGAATCAATCCATGTAGCGGCACCATAACTGCGGGCGGATGGATTATTTGTCATTGAAGGAATTCCCTGAGTTCCATAGTTTCCGGGATCATTAGTAATACCAGTACCTTTCATCCAGTTCCATTCATTGGTTAATAGATTATATTTCCATAGATCCCCATAATAGCCTCCTGGTGTAATGCCGGATCCCCCAAACATCCAAAAATTCCCGTTCAAATCAGTCCATTCACAAGGTTCATATAAAGAGGGTGGATTATTTGTTGGGCTTGGAACTCCCTGCACACCATAATTCCCCGGCTGGTTAGGAACACTGTCTCCTTTTAACCACACCCACTCTCCCGCCTGCGAAAAACATTCAACAAACAAAAAACAAAAAATAAAAGAGGTGA
>JBDSOU010000090.1:0-13115 GCA_039914625.1 Bacteroidia bacterium
CCCAGCCATACTTTCCATCCTGCAGGTAAGCAATCAGGCCTCAACGTGATTTGATAATCCTCCGTCTCTCCATAATATCCACCTGAGCAGCCGTCAATATTAGGCTGTGCATACCATTCACGAACTCTAAGGGTGGTATTTCCGAAATATCCGTAAGTAGTCGGAATCGTGAAATTAGCATTCTGGAAAGTAAGCTTTATCATGGAGGTGGACTGAAATATCTTTTCCTGCGCATCAGCAAAGTCACCATCATGATTCAGATCAATAAATGCCGCTATGTAATTAGAGCCAAACCAAGTTCCGGCCTGAACTTCTATATTATAAGTAGGAGGGGAAACAGAAGTTTCCAAGAACGAAGCTGTTCGTACACCGCTTCCTCCACTACATAAATTTGCAACTGTTGCAGTCGAAAATTTTTCATAATCGGGCGGATGAACACTGAAAGGCGAAAGCCCGCCATTAATAAAGGTGGTAGAAGTTACACACGGGTCAGCCGGGTATCCTGCTCCAACTGTTGTGGGACCTGTTGTATTATGATCATTATAAAAAGGAACAAACAATAGATCGGTTCCTAACGGATTTGTTATTCTTACATTTTTTATATAATCATTATCCGTATATGAACCGTTGAGCCACGATGTTCCTGCGGTATAAGACGGCACACAATATGCCACATCAATAAGCCTTCCGCCCGTCATGGTGCAGCCCGCAGTTCCGCAGACTTGGGAAGCGCCAACTACAGCCGAGATAAAATCAGCATCTACATAGTCGCCTGAAATAGCTCCGGCAGGTACATTATAAGAAAGCCAAAAATAATTATCTCCATTATAAAGCTGAACTGCCGTTCCGCCTGTTCCGGGTATCAAACTCCAGGTTGCAACGGGCCATCCCGGATTTGCCGAAGCCACTAAAATAGCATTTTGTTCCAGGCCGGATGCATCGGTAGGAAATGCATTGTTTCCACCGGTAAACCATAATTTTGTCATGTTTATATCAACTCCCGGGTTAGCATTGGTACATCCGTTCGGAGAAAAAACAAATGTTCCGGGAGTAATAGGCGATCCTCCTCCTGTCACTGTAATCTTCATACCTATTATCCAGTTATTTATGGAATTTTTGGCTACCAATGCAACGTTCTGGTAAACCAGCGAAATGTTTCCGGCTGTATATGTTTGAGCAGTCGGATAAGTTGTTATTGAAAAATCTTCAATATAAATATTAGCTCCGGCATTACCGGCATTTTGTGCAATGAAGCTCACATACACATTAGAAGAACTGGGAAATACTCCTGGTGTTGCTGAGGAAGGAATAGTAAATCCGTATAAATACCATCCGGCTGCTCCAACTACGGGAGCGCTTCCCATCGGGCGGTTAAGTGTGCTGAGGAAACTTACAGAATCAAGAGGGAGGACAAAACCTGCCGCAGTAGGGTCAGGATTTGAATGCACCCTTAACTGGATATTATCATTTTGTACTGCTGGATCGCGGTACATCCAGAATCTGAAGTTTGAAGGAACACCAGCAGGACGTGCGCTCAAGTCATAAGGTCTTGACGTCAGATTGGACTGTTCCACATTGTTGCAATAAAACGAACGGTAACGCATAGCTCCTAAACTTCCTCCACGAGGTGCACCTGCAGGATTTGTAAAGTTGGCTGCATTTACCCGTTCCCATGTGTTATTTGCATCTGTGGCTACGCCCATAGGACCGCTATTCCAGCCGAAAGGCAACTGGTTATTCGGCCAGGTGGTTCCGGCATAGGTAGCATCAAACCCTTCAGATACCTGTGTTTGTGCTTTTGAAGTTCTTGCTGCAACAATCAAAATTGCTGCTACAATTGCGATTTTTACTGCGGAAGTAAATTTAGAATTCATATTATTTTGGTTTAGAAATGAATTTAAGTTAATCAATGTTATAAATGTCTTTTAAGAGTGATTCAAGTTTTTCATTATGCTGTTTAGCTGCTTTTAATTACCGTTTCTCAGTGCACATTAATTTTGGACCCCAAAATTAATTTTTAATCTCAACTTTTTCTATCGTTAATGTTAACTATTACTAAAACACTTTGTGTAAAATTTCATGCCTGCTAAATCGTATAAGAGGATAAAGATACTATTCCTGCTTCCATTTAATGCGCTTTTTTTGGCGAACATCAACTTTTCCTCAGTGAGACATTCCAATTACGGTGACGAAATTAAACATTTAATTTGAAACCACCAAATAAAAAGCTTAAAATGTTGATAAAATTTTAATCCCCTAATTCCCTGTAATACTATTTACGTATGTCCGCATTTGACCATTTTGAGCGAATTTAACAAAAAAAATAATTTAAGAAGCGAGAAAGTGAGAAAGTGAGTGAGATGATGTGTTACCATCACCCTTTCTCACTTTCGCACTTTCCCTATTACTCACTCATTCTCTCCAACCAATCAAAATATCAACCCTCCGGCTCATTACCGTTATAATCCCGCTCTCTGCGCATGTAGATTTGCTGCATAATAAAAAACAAAAAAAACTCTAACAATTTAAAAACTTAAAAATTATGAAAAACTCACCAGTTATCAAAAGCAGTTTAACAGTATCATTATTTGTATCAGCGCTCTTCCTTGCAAGCTGTGAAAAAGAAAACTTCATTAAAGCTCCTTCCGCCATTGACGCCAATGCAAATACTTCAAAACAAATTTCAGGCGTACAAGTGGAGGAGGCCGTTTCGGTTTCCGGTCTCAGCAAAAAATTTACCCTCATTCGCATTGACCGCATTTCAGCAGGCAACAATGCTTCTGATTACAGCATTACCGTCAGCGGTGATGCATGGGTCACTTTCACCGCCCGCGATGATGGTTCAGGGATGGGTGCCAAAAAATGGAAGCTGCCCGATTCAAGATTTGCAGAGCTTAAAAAATATCTCGAAACTGCAACTTCAAAATTCCAGCTCGATAAAGATGTAAAACAAGTGTGCTATGCCAATCCAAAAGGTGCAAAGGTTACCATCTGCTATTCCCCGGCTGGTGATGCTGCGCAAGTCAGGTTTATATGTGCCGCTTTCAAAATCGCTCACGGCCTTATTATAGACAACACTGTTAACATTGAGAGAATTATTGACGTTCCTCCTCACATCCTGATGGATACTGACGTGAACGCTATAGCCGGTACTGAATAGCCGCCAGCTCTGAAAACTAAAAGCCGTTCTTCGCATGAAGAGCGGCTTTTTGTTTTTCAATAAGAACTATCAGCAAATCGCGTATTCCAATGTCCTTAAGTTACACTTTTTTCATGCAATCCCTAAGGCGGCCATTCAGGATCAATCCTTTTTAAATAATAAATCTCTTTCCGTTGTCATTCAGCAGGAATCTTTTTAAAAGCCACAACCCCAGCTACTATAATTCCCAATTCCCAAATCTTTTCCCCAACTTTACCCAAAAATTTAAACATGAAAAAACTCATCTTCCTTTTATTTCCCTTATGCGTAACCGCAGGCATTGCTCAACACGCAAAAATCAGTGCCGCTCCCGAGAAGGCCCGGCCCGAAGTTCTTGCAGCAAAAGCGCCTGTTCAACCTCCCGCTACCAAAGAACAAAATCTCACCCCTGAATTCCTTTGGAGGCTCGGCAGAGTTTCTGAACCCCGCGTTTCTCCGGACGGCAAAACGGTCATCTACGGTGTCCGTTACTACAACATTGCCGCTAACAAAGGCAACAATGATGTTTACCTCCTCAATCTCGCCACCAGCGAATCAAAAAAGCTCTGTGCCGATTCGATTGACGAAACCAGCGCACGCTGGCGGCCTGATGGAAAGAAAATCTGCTTTCTCGAAGCCGACAAAAACGGAATTGCTCAAATCTGGGAAATAAACCCTGACGGTACCGGTAAATCCCAAGTCACCAACCATCCTTCCGACATTTCAAATTACGGGTATGCACACGCGTTAAACTCCATCTGGTTTACCGCTGATGTAAAAATTGACAAGCAGGCTGCTGATCTTTATCCCGACTTGCCTAAAGCCACCGGGCAAATTTATGACGATCTCATGTACCGCCACTGGAACGAATGGGAAGATGGACTTTACAGCCACGTTTTTGTAACAAATTATTCTGATGGAAAAATTACGGGTGTCCCCAAAGACATCATGTCGGGTGAGCGCTACGATAGCCCCATGAAACCCATGGCCGGTGAGGAACAAATTGCCATCAGCAATGACGGAAAAACTATTGCCTATACCTGCAAAAAACTTTTCGGCAAGGACTATGCCGTTAGCACCAACTCCGATGTCTTCCTTTACGATGTGGCTTCCGCCAAAACCATAAACATTTCCGAAGGCATGAACGGTTACGATATCAATCCCCGCTTTTCGCCCGATGACAAAAAAATCCTCTTCCTCAGCATGGAAACCCCCACTTACGAAGCCGACCGCAACCGCATGTTTGTTTACGATGTTGGCACCAAAGAAAAGAAAGAGCTTACTAAAGGCTTCGACTACAGCATTGAATCAGCCGACTGGAGCACCGATGGAAAAATGATTTATTTCCTCTGCGGCATCAATGCCACTAATCAGCTCTGGTCTCTCAACCCTGATCCGTCTGCCAAAAATCCCATTCGCCAAATCACTCATGACGTAGCTGACCATACCGATTTTTCTTTTGCTATGGATGGGAAAAACCCGGTAATGGTTTCCAGCATGATGTCCATCAGCCTCCCCACCGAATTATTTAAAATAAACCTCAAAGACGGCTCATTAACCCAAATAAGTGCCACCAACAAATCCATTCTTGGTACGGTACACATGGGAAAAGTTGAAAAAAGAATGATAAAAGCAACTGATGGAAAGGAAATTTTAACCTGGATCATCTATCCTCCCGGCTTCGATTCTTCGGAAACAAAAAAATATCCCGCTCTTTTATACTGCCAGGGCGGGCCTCAAAGTACCGTCAGCCAGTTTTTCTCCTACCGCTGGAACTTCCAGATCATGGCAGCTAACGGCTATATCGTTGTTGCCCCTAACCGCAGGGGCTTACCCTCTTTCGGAACCGAATGGAACCGCGAAATTTCCGGTGACTGGGGTGGCCAGTGCATGGATGATTATCTTTCGGCTATAGATAACGTTAGTAAAGAAAAATATGTGGACAAGAGCAAGCTCGGTTGTGTAGGCGCCAGTTTCGGAGGGTATTCCGCTTACTGGTTAGCCGGACACCATCAAAAACGTTTCAAAGCATTTATTGCTCACTGCGGAGTATTTGATTTAAAAAGCATGTACGGCACCACTGAAGAACTCTGGTTTCCTGATTTCGATTTAGGCGGTCCGTACTGGAAAAATCCCATGCCGCAGAGCTACCAAAATTTTTCGCCCAATGACTTTATTCAAAACTGGGACACCCCCATTTTAATTATTCATAACGAAAAGGATTTCCGCGTCCCGCTGGGGCAGGGAATGGAAGCTTTCACCGCGGCAAGATTGCAAAATATTCCTGCCCGCTTCCTCTATTTTCCTGACGAAGGACATTGGATAAACAAACCCCAGAACAGCATCCTCTGGCAACGAGTGTTCTTCAATTGGCTCGACAAATATTTGAAATAATTCCTTCGAGTTTAATTCATACCGATACGCAATCCGTAATCCCGATAAAAATCGGGAAACGGCTTCTCTATCGGCATTATACCAATTTCGTTTGGATTATTTTATAATAGGTATTGGTATCAGAACAAAACAAGAGAACTCTGGAAATGAGGAATGCATTTTAAGAAGAAAAAAAATTCTTCTTTTCTTAGTTCTCGGTTTTCAGATAATTTCTTTTAAAAAACTCATTATACTTTCCGGCATCTTTATGTGCCATCATCAAAAGCATATTTGAAGGAGTAATGACAAACCGGTTAAGTGTGGAAATTGGTATTCCTTCAAACACACTTTCATTTTCGAGTATTGCATTATAATAATCCAAAGCATCCTCATCATTGTCAAAGGTTTTAATAAGGATGAATTGTTTGTCCGATCCTAAAAACGCATTGCTGATTTCATAATCAGAAGTGCTGTAAAACTCATTGTTAAAATTTGAAATTTTTATTTTCAATGCGTTTGCGTCAACCATTCCATTTGGAAAAACAATCATCACATAATGAATGGTATCCTGCTTGTAGGAAAATTCAATGGCAGGTTCCTTAACAGGTTCGGAGGCTATCAGTGAATCCTGTTTTAATTCTTGTCCGTTTGTTTTATTTATAAAATCAAGAATTTTCTGGGCGCGAAGGCTCACTGAATCATCGGGATATTTCCCGATAACAAATCTTAACGATGCTTCAAATTCAGGAACAGGTTTTGTTTTTCCAACGGCCAATGCTTTAAGAAATTCAAATTTCGGAGTCAAAGCATTCGGAGGGAATAAAGAATCTGCTGTGGATTTTCTTTCAATAACTGCAGCATATTGCCCGTTTTGGTAGGCACGGAACGTATTTTCATAAAACACCTGGAGTATAGCCGTCTTTTTCTGGTTCTCTTTGTAATAATTCGGATTCATTATAATCTTGCTGTACTCGCTTTCGGGGTATTGGTTCAGCAAAATATCTTTATAATAATCTGCTTTCGCTGTATCTTTCAAAGTGAGATAAGACCGGTAAAGATTGTAATACGTTGCGAGCAGGTATTTATTTTCAGGATACCTCTTCAGCAGTGTTTCAAAATCAGTGGCTGCTTCTTTAGGATTACTCAACTGTTCTTTGTAAATCAATCCTGCTCCATAGTATGCTTCAACGATCTTAGCATCAGATTTTTTTTTTGATTCTTCCGAAGCCGGAATGGATTTCAGGTAAGCATCTTTTCTTTTATCATTGCTTAAGGCCATCACTGAATCGCGCTCAGCGGATGCGAGTAAGTCAGAACTATCAACTTCTTCTATTTCGAAATGGTCTTCAACTGCGGAAAGTTCCTTGCTGCTTCTCCTCCAGCTATCCTCATTTTTTCTATTCCCCCATTTTTTTAAAAACTCATTCAGACCAAAACTGATAGCGCTTGGGTTGTAAAAATACCATCCCGATCCTGTCGGAGTAAAATTTGATTTGACGCCTGTATTTTGCAACAGCTGGCTATTCGGATTGTCCTGATCTTCTTTTTCTTTTATTTTTTGCACTTCTTCTTCATGCTTTTTTGCCTCCTGTTCTTCAATTTCCTTTGAAATTAATTTATCTACAGCAGCCTGTTGTTCTGACGGGCTCAACGAAGCAAGATGCTGCAAACTGTCTTCTGCTGCAATGATATCAAGGTAACGAACCAGCTTACTCAGACTCGTTTTTTTATTCAGGCTGGTATAATAATCGGGGTGATCCTGTGAAAGAAAAGTAACGGTGCTATCATAGTAAATTTGAGCATTCCTGTAATCCTGATGCTTAAAGAATATTTCTGCAAGCTCAAGGTAGGAAAGCGCTTTCTGGTTCGTATTTACAGTGCTGGCACCTACTGACAATTTTAAATATTCAATTGCCTCCGGTTCATGGTTTTCTTTTTCATCTATAGTTGCCAGGGCATAATAAATCTGATCCTGGTAATCATTGTTTTTTGGATCCTTAAGCATTTTTGTCAATTGCTTCTTAATATCCTTGCTTCCTGTATTGATGTTAAAACATCGTGCTCTGTTAATTCTTGCATTGAACTCCATTTCATAGGGAGCATTCTTTTTTATTACACTGCTGTATAAGGGATATGCCGAATCGCAATCATTGTTTTTCTGATACAGCTGCGCAAGAATAAACGTGTAACGGATTTTGTCCTGTTTTTTCTCAGCGTTTAACCTGGCAATCTTTAACTGCTGAGCAGCCTTTTCATAATTCTCTTTTTGCATTTCATAATTGGCAGCTATGGCATAATATTCTCCCCGTTTTTTCTTCCATGGAAATTCCTTATCGTTCCGCATATTGTCAAGCAGAAATTCAGCATCAGGAGTTTTTCCTAATTCAAGATAGCATTGGGTAAGCCATAACAATGCATCAAAACGAATGGGATGGTTACTGTATGAAGACGCTACGAACTGGAAGGTTTCAATCGCAGCCCAGTAATCATGTTTATAAAACTCCGCTTTGCCTATGAGCAAATAACTTTCCATGACCCACCTGTTTTTTTCATTTCCGTTGAAAATCATGGAATGGCGATGAATTACAATTGAAGCTTTTTTTATAGCTCCGTCCATATCCGGAAAAATGGCTTTTGCTTTTTCAACATCACCATATTTGAATACTTTCAGCAAACGGTCATATTGATCCACATGGGATGCTGCGAGAGTTTTGGCGCTTTCTTTTATACTTTCGCGCGCATTAAAATAAAAGTTATCACGACCTGTAAGCCGGTGATAGGTACGGTTTAAAAAAGCATCTTTCTCTTTTGAACATGATACTGCCACAACCATAAGCATTGCAAATGCAACGGGTTTTACAAATGAAAATCCTGGTTTCAATCCCACTTAAATTTTATTATCTCAACAATTTTAAACTCTTTTTCCTGGTATTTATTTTTATAGTTGTGAATTTTTAACGCTGTCTCTCCTGATTTTTATCGGAAAACTGCCAACCTCAAACCACAAACGCTCTATATTTACGGCAAACTTAATTATTGTTTTTGGTTTAACCAATTCCTGATGGCAGAAGAAAAAAAGACAGAGAGCACGGGTGCAGGCAAGCGAAAAAAAATTTACCGAAAACTTCGCAGCAAATACCGACTGGTTATTATGAATGATGATACGCTGGAAGAAAAAACTTCGATACGGCTTTCTCCATTAAATGTATTTGTTTTTTTCGGAACAGTTATCATCAGCCTCATCACGTTGACTATTTATATTATTGCATTTACACCCCTGCGCGAATATATTCCGGGTTACACTGATACTAACATGCGCAGGAAATTAATTGCACTTACGTTACAGACCGATTCACTGGAGCGAAAATTAGCAGCCAGTGATTTTTATTTTCAAAACCTGCGAAATGTTATTAACGGAACAGGGGGTAGTGCAAATTCTTTGAAGCCCGATTCTTCGCAGGCAAGGTATGACACCATACACCATTTGAACAAATCGCCTGCTGATTCCATGATGAGAGCCGAAATTGAATCGCAGGATCAATATAACCTTGCTGTTGCATCAGGTGCATCGTCCCCTATCAGCTCGTTTTATTTTTTTACTCCGCTGAAAGGAACCATAACGGCAGAGTATGAACCAAAGAAAAAGCACTACGGTGCGGACATTGTTTCAAAACCCAACGAAGCCATTAAATCTACATTGGACGGAACCGTAATTATTGCCGACTGGACTTCGGAAACCGGCTATGTAATTGGAGTGCAGCACAGCAATAACTTATTTTCTTTTTACAAGCATAATTCTGCTTTGTTAAAAACTGCGGGCGATTATGTAAAAGCCGGAGAAGTGATTGCCATCATTGGAAACTCAGGTGAATACACAACCGGACCACACCTGCATTTTGAATTGTGGTATAACGGTGCAGCTGTTAATCCCACGGATTACATTTCGTTTTGATGCGTTATGAAATCCGCTTCACTAACCATCCGCTTTCATCAGCCGTCCGGTGACAATCATATTTTAATGTGCTCCTTCTTTCCAGCCTGCGGCAGTAAGTTACAGGAGTTTGAGTTTTAGATTTCCAGTCTTTATTTTCGATTAAAGCATATTCCCCAGGTTTCAAGGTAAAAAGTGTGGTGCGGATAAGCGAACCTCGCCCGGGCGGTTTTATCTGGATTTGTGCGGCTTCTTCGGCAGTTAATTTTTTCATGTGGTGATATAATTTATAGTATCGTTCTCTTCCTGCGCCTTCCGGCAATTCGTTTCCGCTACATAAAAGATCGTTTCCGCTGTTGGGATTATACTTTAATATGACGGAATAGGTTAACAATATGACGCGGATGATTCACAATATGACGCGGTACTCTTTCCTTATGACGCGGACAATTTACCATATGACGCAGTGCTTTTACGAAATGATGAAGATATTCTTTTGTATGACGCTTCCTATTTTTAATATGACGCAAATATATAAATATATGACGGATGCTAAAAATGTTATGACGGAAAATCTCTCCGGAACTACGGAGAGGCAAAAAAGTGCCTGAAAGCAGTGAATTAGCGGAAAATCAAGGGCAATAAAAAAAACCGCCCCGGAATCCCGAAGCGGTTTATTGATTGTCTATTGTCCTTTGTTTACTGTCTATTGATTATCCAATTTGCACCCTCTTAAAGGATTTAACTGTCAACCCTTTTTCAGCCCCATCCAAATACTGGCGAATGCTTTTGTTCGCATCTTTAATAAATGACTGGTTAAGCAAAGTGGATTCCGTGTAAAATTTATTCAGCTTGCCCAAAGCGATTTTCTCAATCATATTTTCGGGTTTGCCTTCGGCACGAGCCTGTTCTTTTCCGATTTCAATTTCGCGATCCAATGTTTTTTGATCCACATCATCTTTGTCAAGAGCAACAGGATTCATTGCCGCAATTTGCATGGCAACATCTTTTGCAGTTTCAACAGGCGCAGTTGCTGTGGACATACCGACCATTGAAACTACACGGTTTCCCGGATGGATATAAATCACAACTTTCGGAGCTTCGATAACTTCATAACGTGTGATCTCAATTTTCTCTCCTATTTTTCCAACCTGGTCAATCAGTTTGTCGCCAACTGTTACACCGTCCATCGGTAATGCTTTC
This sequence comes from Bacteroidia bacterium, assembly GCA_039914625.1. Taxonomy (GTDB): domain Bacteria; phylum Bacteroidota; class Bacteroidia; order AKYH767-A; family OLB10; genus DATEMK01. The sequence continues at coordinate 10,686 of JBDSOU010000090.1, forward strand.
AATGCATCAATGTCGGCAGGATTATTTTTCATTGCAATATCCAGCACATCGTTGGGAAATTTTATAAAGTCCGGGCTTTTTGCCACGAAATCTGTTTCGCAGCTTATGGCAACGAGATAACCTTTTGTTGCATCTGCATTAGTTTTTGCAATAACGTATCCTTCTTTTGCTTCGCGGTCTGCGCGGGCTGCAGCAACTTTCTGACCTTTCTTGCGAAGTTCATCAATTGCCTTTTCAAAATCTCCGCCTGCTTCCATTAAAGCTTTTTTACAATCCATCATCCCCGCACCGGTCATCTGGCGCAGCTTGTTTACCTCAGCGGCTGAAATTGTTGCTGTAGTTGACATGTTTATTTTCCTCCTTTTATTATATTACTTTTTCTTTACAGGATTGTTTTTGCGGGGACGTGTACCGCCTCCACCACTTTTACGCGCTCCGCCTTCTTCTCCGCTTTCGCCTTCTTCTTCGCCTTCTGCTGTAACGAGTTTTTCAGCGTCTGAAGCTTCTTCATCGGATGCTACTTCCTTTTCGCGTTCCATTTCTTTGTCCACTTTCCGTTCTGACATTGCTTCTTCAATTGATTTTATCATCACATTCATGATCAGCTCAATTGATTTAGTAGCATCATCGTTTGCCGGAATCGGAAAATCAATACCAGTAGGATCAGTATTGGTATCGCAAATTGCAATGGTAGGAATGTTCAATTTTTGAGCTTCCGCAACAGCAATATGTTCTTTCATAACATCCACAATGAATAATGCGGCTGGTAAACGGGTAAGATCAGCAATGCTGCCCAGCAGTTTTTCCATTTTAGCTTTTTGGCGTGTAATCTGCAAACGCTCTTTTTTGGAAATGTTGGCAAACGTTCCATCGGTTTCCATTTTCTCAAACCCGCTCATCTTTTTTACCGACTTGCGCTGGGTGGCAAAATTGGTAAGCATTCCGCCCGGCCAGCGTTCAGTAATATAAGGCATGTTAACGGACTTTGCAGCATTTGCCACAATGTCCTTAGCCTGTTTTTTAGTTGCAACAAAAAGAATTCTTTTTCCAGATTTGGCAATTTGTTTTATGGCAGCGGCAGCCTCTTCTAATTTTACCTGTGTTTTATTCAAATCAATAATGTGAATGCCGTTGCGCTCCATAAATATATAAGGAGCCATTTTAGGATTCCATTTTCTTTTCAGGTGTCCGAAGTGAACTCCTGCATCTAATAATTCCTGTTGGGAGATGTTTACCATGAAAGGTTTTTAAAGTTGTACGAATAACGAATAACTACGAATTTACGAATAACAGATTGTTTGACTTGATACTTTATACTCAGTATTTTTTAACGTTTACTGAATTGGAATCTCTTTCTTGCTTTTTTCTGACCGGGTTTTTTACGTTCCACCATTCTTGGATCACGTGTAAGCAAGCCCTGGGCTTTTAAAGCAGGTTTGTATTCCGGATTAATTTTTACAAGCGCTCTTGCAATAGCAAGCCTGATAGCTTCTGCCTGGCCGCTAATACCTCCGCCTTCTACATTTGCTTTAATATCATACGCATCTTTCAGGTTAGAAACCTCCAAAGCATGGTTAATGATGTATTGAAGCGGAAGCGTTGTAAAATATTCCTTGTAAGCTCTATTATTAATTTTTATATCACCATTGCCGGGTTGTAAATAAATACGTGCAACTGCGGTTTTCCTTCTTCCTATTGTATGAGTAATATCCATTAAGTAAATTTATTTTAGAGTAACTTTTTCAGGTTTTTGCGCTTCGTGCGGATGCGTTGTTCCGGCATAAATGAAAAGATTTTTCTTAATTGCGTTTGCCAGTTTTGTGGTAGGCAGCATTCCATGAATGGCTTTTCTCAAAATTCCTTCCGGATTTTTAGCAAGCATTTTTTCAGGAGTAGTTTTACGCTGACCTCCGGGGTAACCGGTGTAAGTGATATATTCCTTTTCAGTCCACTTTTTTCCGCTGAACTTCACTTTCTCCGCATTAATGATGATTAGGTTATCACCGCAATCCGCATGAGGGGTATAATTGGTTTTGTTTTTTCCTCTCAGCATTTTGGCTGCCTCGGAAGCAAAACGCCCGACAACTTGGTCCTCAGCGTCAAGCAATACCCATTTTTTATTTACAGTTTTGGCATTTGCCGAAATTGTTTTATAGCTTAATGTATCCACTTTTAAATGTTTTTAGTCCCTTTTGTTAAAGGGGTTGCAAAATTATAATTATTTTTCAATTACACAAGCAATATGAACATTTTTTTGTTAATAACTCTCCTGTTGATAACTATGATGTTAAACCGGGCAAAATCCGGCCTTCAAAAACAACAGGCCAACGGAGTATCTTTGGCTGTTTTTACAGAATTAAAACGGCTTCATGGGCGAACATTTATTGGAAGTTAAGAAACTTATTACAGAATTTACCTCTGGTGAACAAC
>JBDSOU010000021.1:0-3451 GCA_039914625.1 Bacteroidia bacterium
AACAACCTTTACTGGCACCCATGCATGTATGGCGGGCTTATGAAACAATTGCAGACCCCTTGCCCGGCCAAAAGACAGGTGCTAAAAACGAACTGATAGCCCTGGTTAGTTTGATACGTAAAATGAGCGGCATTGACCAAACACTTACCGGCTATGATAAAACGGTGGACAAAAATTTCCAGGACTGGGTATTTAAAAAACAGGCCGGCACTTTAAAGTTTACCGAAGAACAAATGCAATGGTTGCGGATGATGAAAGATTACATCAGCACTTCTTACAACATTGAGAAAGACGATTTTGATTTAAGCCCGTTCAATGCACAAGGTGGACTAAGTAAGATGTGGCAACTGTTTGGCGATAAAACGAATGATATTATTCAAGAATTAAACGAAGTTTTGGCTGCATAAAATACTACTTTTGAAAAATGAATATTGAGGTTCAAAAAATAGTAGATAAATTAATTGATTGCATTAAAAACAATCGTTACGAATCTGTTGAAACAGACAAGTTCGAGCTAAAGCCTTCCATGCCTGGCGAACGGGATGAAAATGCTAAATCAATTTATGAGAGTGCGAATGCATTTTTTAATACACAAGGCGGATGGATTATTATTGGTATCAAAGACATTAACAACCAATCTCAAAAACGATATGAGTTTAAAGGCTATAAAGAAGAATATGAAGGACCATTGAAATCCATTCAAAATAAATTCACTGATAAAAATGGTATAGTAAAAAATGTTTCGGAATTAATTCAATACGAGATAGTAGATTTTTTGGATGGAAGAGTTTGCATTTTATACATTAATGAATTGTCTGACGAGAATAAATTTCTTTACTTCAATTCAAAAGCATTTAAGAGAACACTGACTGGTGACCATGAAATAAGTAAAGAAACCGAAGCAGCACAAGAGGAATACAAAGCGGAAATAAAAGGAAGAAGGGAGTTGTTGCCTGTCCCGAATGCTACACTTGAAAATATTGATTTGAATAAACTCAATGAATACATTGTAAGGCTCAACAGTAAAAATCATATACACAATCTTAAATCTGATTTGAAAATGGCAATGCCGTTTCTGGTGCAGAAAAAATTTGTGATTAATGAAAATGAAATAACCACTTTGGGTATGTTAGTGTGTGGCAGCAGACCTGATGAATTTTTAGGATTTAAAGCAATGGTGCGGTGTTTCCTGCATACACAAATAAAAGCAGCAGATGATAAGTCCGAATTGGGAGGAAATATTCTTGACCTCATGCAACGAAGTTTGGCTTTCGTTTTAAAAAGTATTCAGGTTGGAATTACAAGAGTTGATTCGGGAAAAGACATTGCAGAATATCCGGAAGGTTTAATCAGTGAAAGTATCAACAATGCATTAGCTCACCGCGATTATAAGATTGACGATTATGTAAAAATTGTGATTACACCGAATGAGCATATTGAAATTTCAAATCCTGGAACATTTAAACAACAACTGATAGTTGAAGAATTAAATGATGAAATTCCTTTCAGAAGAATCATTCCATCCTCTAAACCTATCAACCCTAATTTAGCACAAGTGCTAAGTGTGTTTTCAAAGTGGGAAGGATTAGGTAACGGTATGGCTAATTTGGTAAGAGATGCTTTGAGCAGTAAAACCGATTTGCCTTACTATAAATTTGATACTTCCGAAAAGCTTTCACTATTCATCAACAAAGGAAAATTGTTAGATGATGAAATGAATTTGATGTTTGAAATTTACAATGACTACATCAATCAAAAATTGGATGGCGAAGCATTCACTGATGAAATGAAAGAAGCATTCTCCTATTTATATAAATCGGAACTTCAAAACCAAAAAGGGTATTACACCATACTCTTAACATCAGATAATAATCACTTTGACTCCATACAAAAGTTATTAAAAGCAAAACTTATTTCCCGGCATAACAAAAGCCCGAAATACTATGATATTTATGTAACCGACAGAGTGTTTTTTACACACAATTTCGGAAGTAAGTTGATGGAGGTTTTTGGTGAAGCATACAACCATTTGAAAGCTGATTATAAAACCTTGTTGCAATTGATTTATCAATATAATCTTTACAATAAATCAAAACATATTTCGGCAAGCAAGGCAAGTAATATTTTATGGTTCAGGCAAAATAAATTTATCCGTAATCAAAAAGAATTTGACGATTTTAAAAGAAGAACCCGAACACAGTTTAATAATCTCGAAAAGAAAAAATATGTAATCCGTAAAGGGCAATCGGTGCATACAACTTACGAACTCAATACGAACTATGAAACTATCAATACCTTGCTATAAAATTATTAACGCATTTCAAAAAGAAGTAAGCAAATAAAATTATGTTTCAAACAGAACATGAAATGTCATTACGGTTTGAGAAGTATCTGAAATCTAATTTCGGAAATTCGTATCTCAAAGAACACCAAGGTTTATTTGGTGTTCCTGACTTTGTTTTTTATGCCAGGCAACAACAGGAAATTTCTTTTGTATCATTTGAATTGAAATTGAAAAACTGGAAACGGGCTGCCAAGCAAGCGTTCCGCTACAAAAGTTTTTCAAACATTTCGTATGTGGTAATTGGCATTGGCAGAGCTAATGCAGCGATGAACAACATTGACCTTTTTAAAAAATACAATATCGGTTTGGCATCTTTTGACAGCAACAGTTATTTTGAAATTCTTTTCAAGCCCGAAGTAAGCGAACCTTACAGTGAAAACTTAAAACAAAAATTGGTTGACACCGTTGCAGGCAGCCGCAAGAAAGCCAAGAATATTAAAACCCTTTTGGGCTAAAACCTTTTAATGAATGCAAGATTCTACCAATGGAAATGAACTGCCTAAGCATTGGCAAACTGTTATCTCATCTGAAATTTTAGATATTAGAGATGGGACACATGACACACCAAAGTATGTTGCAGAAAATGGATTTCCATTAATCACTTCAAAAAACTTAAAGGAAAATAAAATTGATTTTGAAAAAGTAAGTTTAATTTCCTTAGAAGATCATTTGGAAATTTCTAAAAGGTCTAAGGTTGAAGCAGGTGATATTTTATTTGCAATGATTGGAACAATTGGCAATCCTGCAATCATAAAAGGTGATGCAAATTTTAGCATCAAAAATGTTGGACTCTTTAAGAAGAATGAGAAGGTAATCCTCCCTGTATTTTTAGTAAACTTTTTAAGGTCTTCAATTTTTGAAAAGCAATTAAACGAGAGAAAACTTCTCAAAGGAACTACACAAAAATTTATTCCTCTTGGCAATCTTAGAAAAATTGAAATTCCACTTCCACCTTTGCATGAGCAAAAGGAAATCGTTTCCAAAATTGAACAACTCCTAAGCGAATTAGAAAAAGGAAAACAACAACTTGAAATTGCACAACAACAATTAAAAGTTTATCGCCAAAGTTTATTGAAGTGGGCTTTTGAAGGGAAGCTAATAAGCAAA
>JBDSOU010000151.1:0-3827 GCA_039914625.1 Bacteroidia bacterium
AACAACCTCAATTACCCAATTACCCAATACCCAATTACCTTTTTCCATTTACCCCAACCCTGCAAATGATTTTATAAATATTTCTTTCACATTAAGAGAAGAAAAAAATGTGAGTGTGGAAATATATGATTTGTTTGGAAGAGAAGTTTTTGAAAAAGAACTTCAAACTTCAAACTCTAAACTTCAAACTACTCTTGATGTTTCGTTTCTTTCACCTGCAATTTATTTTATAAAAGTAATTGTTGATGGAAAATCAATGGTTCAGAAAGTTGTGAAGATGTAGGGGGAGAATAAGAACAATTTTTGGAGTGAATTATTGTAAACCTCTGACAGTCAATTAAGATTTTGAAAAAAGGTTTAGGAACTTACGTTTGTTTATCAACACCTGATTTTTTCAATAAAAGAAACATTTCAACGTTTTATTTTGTATAAATTTGCGACACTCCAATTATTATAAACCATTTTACCATGTTTGAACAAATCAAAAAAAACAAAGAAGCTGCAAAACCCAATGAGTCTGCTGCTGCATCCTCTTCTTCGATCAACCTGATTGGCAACGGAACGGTCATTGAAGGCGAAATAAAATCAAATGGAGACATCCGCATTGACGGCCTGATTAAAGGTTCAGTCCATTCAAAATCAAAGGTGGTATTAGGCTCAACCGGAAAAATTGAAGGGGATATTTTTTGTCAGAATGCTGATATTTCAGGATACGTAAAAGGAAAGACCACGGTTGCTGAAATGCTTTTCCTTAAATCATCAGCCATCATTAACGGAGATATTCATACCGGCAAATTAGTAGTTGAAGTGGGAGCGGCATTTACCGGAAGCTGCAACATGGGACCAATGGTAAAAGAAATGAACAGTCATGGAGAAAAATCCGGAGAACTCCACCAACAGCTCAAAGAAAAAACCGCTTAATATCTACGCTAAGTATTCTGCCATGGTGTTCCAGATGGCAACAATAATTTTCGGGCTAACCTATGCTGGAATCTGGTTGGACGATCGGTACCATAAATCACCTGTTTTTACCACTTCATTTGCTTTATGCTCTATTTTTCTCGCAATTTATTTTGCGATAAAAGATTTTATTAAAAAGTAATTCTTCAAAAGCGGATTTATAATTTTATTTTCGCACCTCGTTGCGAAACCTTAATTCATGAAAAAAAATTTTGTTATTTTTTTTATTAAACTTTTGGTTTATTCCTTTACGATATTTCTGTTTTATTCTTTTATAAAAGACCACATTCCGCAAAAATTTTATTTTGCCAAAGCAATTTATTTAATAGTGTTTTTCATCATTGTAACATTAGTGTTTCATTACGGATTGCTTAACAGCTCTCAAAAAAGCAACCGCAGTATTGTTACATTTTATATGATGGCTACTGCATTGAAGCTGTTCTTGTATTTAGGTATCATCATTGGTTATGGTTTGTTAAAAACAGGCAATTCCATTGCTTTTATAAGCAATTTTTTTATATTGTATGTTTTATTTACAGTTTTTGAAGTTGCAACGGTTTATTTTCAATTTAAAAACAAGAACCTTGTTACAGGGGAGCCCGATCAGGACCAGGTTTAAGAATGTTGAAAGATTTTAATAACAAAAATCAGCATTTTGTTTTTTATTAGGGTTAAAATTTTACCTTTGCGCTCGCAAATTTTAAAACGGCCTTTCCAAAGGATGATTCAAGTTATTAAGAGCTTCAAACCAACCATTTACAAGTTATTTTTTACCTTCATCTTGTTTTTGATGATGCAGGCTTTTGCTTTCGCTAAAGAACCCGTTTCTGCAAATCCGGAAACACCGGAGCACAAAAAAGAGCATTCAGAAGAAAAATTCAATGCCGGAAAGCTGGTAATGGATCACATTGCCGATTCGCATGATTGGCATATTTACGGAAGCGAAGAGCATCCTGTCTCCATTCCTTTGCCGATAATTATTTACGATAAAGAAAAAGGGCTGAGCATTTTTTCTTCAACCCGTTTTGAACACGGTCATGCTTCATACAATGGTTATAAATTAACAGAAGGAAAAATAGTTTCTGAAAATGGTGCATCATTATATGATTTTTCAATTACCAAAAATGTGCTGTCCATCTTTTTCGTTGCCGCCATTATGTTAATGGTATTTATTTCAGTTGCCAACACCTATACAAGAAATAAAGACAAAGCGCCAACAGGATTGCAAAATGCGATTGAACCGTTAATAATGTTCGTAAGAGATGATATTGCCATATCGGGCATCGGTGAAAAACACTATGCGCGCTTCATGCCTTATTTACTAACTATTTTCTTTTTTATCTGGATAAGTAACCTGCTGGGATTAATTCCCGTTTTTCCGGGCGGAGCAAACGTGACAGGAAATATTGCAGTGCCTCTTGTGCTGGCAGCATTCACCTTAGTCATTACTGTTTATAACGGAAATAAAAATTACTGGCGCCACATTTTTGCAATGCCCGGAGTACCTATTTATGTATTGCCTATAGTTACACTAATCGAAGTTATAGGAATAATTCAGAAACCGTTTGTACTTGTGGTGCGGCTTTTTGCAAACATATTAGCTGGTCATATTGTAGTTCTTGTTTTTTTCTGCCTCATATTTGTTGCCGGAGCATCATCAACAGCAGCAGGATTGAGCACATCGCTCCCTACCGTAGCATTTACTATATTTATTTACGGACTTGAATTGCTTGTAGGATTTCTTCAGGCATTTGTATTTACATTCTTAACAGCTATTTATTTCGGAATGGCATTAGTGGAAGACGAACATCATTGAGAAAAAAAAGACAATAGACAATGGGCAATGGACAATGGGCAATAGACAATAAAAAAAATAAATAACAATTAACAATTAACAAATAATTAAAAACTAAATCACATGTCATTATTAACAATTTTATTAGAAGCAGGTGTTGCACAAGCAGGAGCGGTAATTGGTGCAGGTTTGGCCGCAGTAGGTGCCGGAATCGGAATCGGAAATATTGGTGGAAGCGCATTAGAGTCTATGGCACGTCAGCCTGAAATGAAAGGCGATCTTGTAGCTAACATGTTCGTAGCTGCCGCTCTTGTTGAAGGAGTTGCTCTTGCAGCAGTGGCTTTGGCGTTTATTGTCGGCTTAGCGTAATTATAAATAGGTAATTGAGTAAATAGGTAATTAAGGTAATTAGTTCAAATGCTATTACCAAATTACCTTAATTACCTTAATCAACTTAATCACCCAAAAACATGAAATTAGTAACACCCGATATCGGTTTATTATTCTGGATGCTTGTTTCATTCAGTATCGTACTTTTTCTATTGAAGAAGTATGCATGGAAACCCATTCTTAATTCTCTCAAAGAACGCGAAGAGACCATTGCAGGCGCATTGAATTCTGCTAAAAAAGCAAAAGAAGAAATGCTGCAGTTAAAGTCTGACAATGAAAAAATATTGGCTCAGGCACGCATGGAGCGCGATCTGCTTTTAAAAGAAGCCCGCGAAACCAAAGATGGAATAATTAACGAAGCAAAAGCAAAAGCGCAGGTGGAAACCGACAGGCTTTTAAAACAAGCACGCGAAGGAATAATTGCTGAAAAAACTGCAGCAATTAATGAAATAAAAAACCAGGTTTCATCGCTCTCCATCCAGATTGCGGAAAAAGTGCTGCAGCGCGAATTAGCATCTGCTGATCAGCAAAAAGCTTATGTTCAGGATATGATTAAAGACATTAAGCTAAACTAAGCACAAGGTTAATTTTGAATAAAAGATTTCTTTGAAATGAGCATATCACAAATTCAGCATCGTTACGCCAAAGCGCTTTTCGAATACGCAAAAGAAACCAATGAAAC
>JBDSOU010000201.1:0-8594 GCA_039914625.1 Bacteroidia bacterium
GTCTGGGATTGTACATTGTCAAGAATGTAGCAGCATTACATAATGGAAAAGTTTTTATAAAAGACAATAAGCCGAACGGAACTGTTTTTGAGATTATTTTTCAGAAGTAAAAATCTTCTACTTTTTCACTGAATAACTAAAGGCTACTTTTGCAAATAATTCCAAGAGAAAAATGCAACAAAGAAAAGTAGTCCTTATCATCATGGACGGATGGGGCGAAGCGTATTCTGCAAAATCAAATGCCATTAATGCAGCTAATACTTCTTTTGTTGACAGCCTGTATAAAAACCATCCGCATTCTCATTTACTTACTTCCGGTGAAAATGTTGGTTTACCTGATGGACAGATGGGAAATTCTGAAGTCGGTCACCTTAACATTGGTGCGGGAAGAGTGGTGTACCAGGAATTGGCATTATTAAATAAAGCCGTTCGTGAAAACACCATTGCACAAAATAAAACATTGCTTGATGTTTTTGATTACGTCAAAAAAAACAATTGCAAGCTGCATTTTATAGGATTGGTTTCCGATGGAGGAGTTCATTCACACATTAATCATCTGATAAAACTTTGTCAATTGGCAAATGAACACGGTTTGCAAAAAGTTTTTATTCATGCATTCACTGACGGGCGCGACACGGATCCGAAAAGCGGAATTGGTTTTATAAAGCAATTGCTGGATGAAACAAAAAATACTTCTGCAAAAATCGGTACTGTAGTTGGTCGATATTATGCGATGGACCGCGATAAAAGATGGGAGCGGATAAAGTTTGCTTATGATTTGCTGGTGCATGGAACGGGTAAGCATTCAAAAGATTTATTAAAAGATATTGAAGCATCTTACCATGAAAATATAACGGATGAATTTATAAAACCGATTGTGAGCGTTGACGGGAATGGTAAACCGGTTGCAACAATTGAAAATGGGGATGCAGTAATTTGTTTTAATTTCCGGACGGATCGTTGCCGAGAAATAACTGCTGTGCTTACGCAGAAAGATATGCCTGTACAGGAAATGAAAACTTTGAAATTAAATTATGTTACCATGTCGCGATATGATGATAAATTTCAAAATATTCATGTCATGTATGAAAAAGATAATTTGAAAATGACACTTGGTGAAGTAATTTCAAAAGCAGGAAAAAAGCAATTGCGCATGGCAGAAACTGAAAAATATCCTCACGTGACTTTTTTCTTTTCAGGCGGACGTGAAGATGTTTTTGACGGAGAAAAAAGAATAATGATTCCTTCCCCAAAAGTTGCAACCTACGATTTGCAACCTTCCATGAGCGCTTTTGAATTGAAAGATGCTTTGGTGAATGAATTACAAAAAGAAAAACCGGATTTTGTCTGCATCAATTTTGCAAACGCTGATATGGTTGGCCATACAGGGGTATTTAGCGCTGCTGTTGAAGCTGTGGAAACGGTTGATAAATGTGTGAAAGAAATTGTTGAAACAGGATTGCAGCACGGATATAGTTTCCTGATTACAGCCGACCATGGCAATGCAGAGATGATGATTAATCCTGACGGAACTCCGAATACTGCACATACTACCAATCCTGTTCCACTGTTTTATGTGGACAAAAATCCGGCTGCGCAAAAAATTTCAAACGGTATCTTAGCAGATCTTGCTCCAACCATTCTTTACCTGATGGGAATGGAGCCACCTGTTGAAATGACAGGAACTAATTTGCTAAAATCTTAATTGAAAAAACATTCCTGTCCCATAATTATTTTTTAATTTGCAAAAAATTTAAATCCAGTCCGTTATGAAAAAAATTGTAATTGCCGCTATTGCATTGCTATTTATTTGCAGCATCACCTTTGCACAAAAAATAAAACCTACCACCGATGAAGAATATAATTATGGTGCCGTTGGTTATAAAATTCAACTACAGACCAAACTGCCGATGAAGAAGGGGTATTCAGCAGTTGATTTAGGCGGAAATGAAGAACCTGACCGTTCAGTTGTTTTAAAAGGATTGTTGAGAGATGGTGAAACAATTCCATGTGCTGTCATTATGGTGTATTCAAAAATGAATACGCCTCCTGAATATTTTTGCATGCCCACCCCCGATGCACCGGAATCCTTATGGAACCGCTTTCATCAAAGCCTGAATGTTATCACCGAAAACCCGCAGCAGCAATTACAATTTATGATGCTGGGAATGGGGAAAACATTGATGAAGGTTGCAGATAAATAATTTTTTAAAGTGACTCAAAAAAAAATTATCGGGATTATTCCTGCCCGATTTGCTTCTACACGATTTCCGGGAAAACCTCTAACCATGATCGGCAACATGAGCATGATTGAACGCGTGTACAAACAGGCGTTAAAATCAAAAAAGCTGGATCATGTTGTAGTTGCCACCGATGATGACCGCATTCGTGATCATGTACAATCTTTTAACGGAAACGTGGTGATGACTGCTACAGATCATAAAAGCGGAACAGATCGATGCGCTGAGGTAATTAAAAAAGAAAAAGAAAAATGGGACATTGTTATCAACATACAGGGTGACGAACCGTTCATTGATCCTGATCAAATTGATGTATTAATTTCCTGCTTTGATGATGAATTGACCGAAATTGCCACACTGATAAAAAGAATAAACAATGAGGATGATTTAGCCAATCCTAATGTGGTGAAAGTGGTCATCAACAAATTTGCTGATGCTTTGTATTTCAGCCGCTCAAAAATCCCTTATCAGCAAAATGCAAATGCTGGTTTTCAAAATATTTATTTTAAACATATCGGCATTTATGGCTACTTTTCATCCACTCTTGAAGAAATTTCTTTGTTGAAGCAAACGAGGCTGGAGCAGGCTGAATCACTGGAACAACTCCGATGGATTGAAAACGGTTATCTTATCAAAACAGCGGTCTGCGAGCATGAAAGTATTTCCATTGATACTCCTGAAGATTTAGAAAAAGTCAAACACTTGTTGTAAAAAATTTTCAACAATCGGTTCAAAAAAGTTGAGTGTTTGAGAATTAAATCTAATTTAGCGACTGATAAAAATTTGCGTTTTGAAAACAGATCAGCATATAGCAGCACTTTTATACGATCATGATTGTGTTGTCATCAGCGATTTCGGAGGATTTGTTGCAAGTTACCAGCCTGCACAAAGGAATGATCAGCAGCAAACATTTTATCCGCCATCAAAAAAAATTGCATTCAATGCCGGCTTAAGAAATAATGATGGCTTGCTTGCCCATCGTATTGCCGCACGTGAAAATATTTCTTATTCCGATGCCTGTAAAATAATTTTTGAATTTGTATCGGAATGTTTTCAAACGCTCGACAATGGAAAGAAACTGCATTTTGACAACATCGGATTATTATTTTATGATGCTGAAAAGAACATACAGTTTATTCCTGATCCGTACCAGAGTTTTTTGAAAGATTCTTTCGGATTGACCATGATTCATGCTCCTGCATTTATTAAACAGGAGGAAACTTTTCCTGTACGTGAACTTGTATTTACTCCGAAAAAGAAACATACAAAATTCAACTGGCGCGTTGTCGAATTGATTCCTGCAGCTGCCATGATTGCTTTGATGTTTACATTTCCGATGATCACAAAAAATTTTGATTCGCAGTTAAGCAGCTTAAATCCGTTTGCAAATCACATTACGATTGATACAGTTGGTTATCCCCGTAAAATTTTTATAAAAGAAAAATCAAGTGCTGATGCGGTGTTTAATAAGCCCCCTGCAGAAAAAATTTTAACTGATTCTGTTGCACCGGCTCCTCCAACAAAAGTTGAAATAGCTGAACCTAAGCCGGAAGCTCCTGAAGATATTTCACCAAAACCAAATAATACGGAGGTTAATGAAACCGTGTCAACCATCAGTAAACCAAAAGCAGAGCCGCCTTCAGTTGCTGCTGTTCACGAAATAAATAAAGCAGTTGAATTTGAATACAATATTATCGGGGGGTGTTTCAGCATTGAAGAAAACGCAGCCAATTTTCGGGCCGACCTCCGGTCAAAAGGTTACGATGCTGAAATTATTGGAAAAAATAATGCAGGATTAACAATGGTGAGCATTTCCTCTTTTGATGATTTATCGGAAGCTAAAAGCGCTTTGCAGGAAATTAAGGGTTCTATAAATAGCGGAGCCTGGATTTTCAGAAAGAAATAAAAATTGGCAAAGTGCTTTTTTGCTTTGATGAACCAGCCGGCTAAAATGTTTTTAATTTATGGTTGTTAAAACAATATTTATCTTTACAGAAAAAAAATAATGAGTCGTGATTTATTGCAACGGATAGAGAATCTGCCCAAATCATTACAGGTGCAAGTGATTGAGTTTATCGAATTTTTATTAGCCAAAAATTCTCGAAAGCCTTCTTCAAAAAAATCAAAGTCCAAAAATGCTTATTTGAATTACAACAAATATAAATTCCGGGAGAAAGATTTAAAATTCAATCGTGACGAGATAAATGAACGGTAAGAAGATTTTTATTGATTCTAATATTTTCGTGAATCTTTTTGGCGCTGATAGAAAGAAAAAACTTTTTGCTTCGTCCTTACCAAAGCAAACGCACATTATAAGTACACAGGTTGTAAATGAGAATGTAAATGTTTGTATCAGAAAATTAAAACTTTCAAAAACCGAAGCATTTACCCACGGGCATTATTTAATGGATAACTTTTTACTTGTCCAAATTTCCCGCAGCACTATTGAAGGTGCCTTTGATATATCAGCCGAATACGGTTACAGTTTTTGGGACAGTTTGATTATATCCTCAGCTATTGAAAACGGATGCAATACTTTATACTCAGAAGATATGCAGCATGGACAAATAATTGAAAAGAAACTAAAAATAGTTAATCCTTTTTCAAAAGATTAATTGCCCTGTGCACGAAAGGTTTATTCCACCACCATCTTCCCGCTTCCCAATATTTTTTCTTTACTCATGACACGGTAAATATAAATTCCGTCAGCCAATCCTTTTCTTGTTATTTCGGTTTTCGGATTTTTGATTTCAGATTGAAAAACTTTTTTTCCTGTTGCATCAAAAATAGTTAATGTGCAGTTTTCTTTAAGGAGTTCTTCAGGGATTTGTAAAGTTGTTGTAGTTGTAAATGGATTTGGAGAAATGGTGATTGAGGAATTTTCTGTTGTACTGTCTTGTGGAGCGAGTGTGCTATCGGGTGTAATTGTGCTATCGGGTATATACTCCCAGAAATCTATAAAAGTTGAAGATGGTCTTCCTAATCCGACATAGCCTTTATTATTAATTGAAAACGAACTTGCGCCTGACCTTGGGCTTCCACCAAAATTTGTTATTTGACTCCAAGAATTATTAGAAGGATTATATTGATAAAAATCTTGATAACATGTATTGTTAATATCCAGCCCCGTTCCAACATATCCGCTATTATTTAAAGAAAATGCACATGGAGAAAGTCGAGGAGTTCCAATGAAATCTGCTTTTTGCGACCATGAATCATTATAAGGATTATATTCCCATAAATCATTCTTAGACCCCGTTGAATCAAAGCCCGCGCAAACATATCCTTTTAAATTAATGCAAAAACCTACTGCATACCATCTTGGAAAAGTTGCAAAATTTGCTTTTTGTACCCAAGAATTATTTAATGGATTATATTGCCAGAAATCATTGAACTCGTTAAGAGAATTGTCTAGTCCTAACCCAACATAGCCAAAATTGTTTATTGAAAAACTTATTGGAGATGCACGCGGACTTCCTGGAAAGTTCGCTTTAGCAGTCCAAGTGTTTATCGAAGGATCATATTCCCAAAAATCAACTAAAAAACCTTGAGTCGGATTACTCCCTAATCCGATATATCCCTTATTATTCAATGCAAATCCTACAGCTGCATGTCTTCCGAATCCTCCAATATTAGCTTTTTGTGTCCAAATATTGTTGTCCGGATCATATTCCCAAAAGCTGTTGCTAGTTATCCCGCCTGTTCCAACGTATCCCTTGGTACCAATTACAAAACAAACTGCCTCGGGTTTTGTCCCTCCCGGAAAATCCGCCTTCTGCGTCCAATAATCCGCTTTAGCGAAAAGAGAACATAATATAAAGGAGAGGGTGAGTAGTTTTTTTCCCGATAAAAATCGGGACTTCACTCTTTTTTGTAAATAAAAAATGGAGTTCAGCATGGGAAGAAATTTTAATCAAAAGTACCATTATTTCCCACCCGTTTTCAAAAAAAGAAATTTGCTGATTCCCGCTTTCTACAAACCAATTTTATACAATTTAATTTTTGCAGGGTCTTTCATAAAAACCACCTGTGCGCATTTATTGATGATCCAAATATGATGATATGCTGCATTTAAAAGTGCAATCCTTTCAACTGTTGAAACAGGACGTACTTTCGTAGCCACCCCATGATCTATGTTTCTGTCTGAAAGTTTATTGGCAATAATTTGCAGCCCGTCAATTTCTTCCTGCGTGTATCCCTTGATTAACAAATCATTTTTATAAGGATTTTTATTTGCCATATCGTGTGCAAGTTCCAGCAGCACTACCATTTTTGCCAGGTTGTTCCGCGCTTTGTCCATCCGGTTTTGACCAAACATGCGTTGCTTCTTTTTATCATCGCGGTAAGTAATAATTGCGTATTTGAACAATATTCCCAAACTTTTTTTTGCTTCTTCCATGAGCGGCTTTCTGTGCCCGGTAATTTTTTTTTCTGTATTCACCGTATAATCGCTCCTGCATTTTCGGGCAGCTTTAATGTCATTTTCAAATACCGTTAAATAGGCATCATCAAGCTTGGGAAATTTCTCTATAAATAAGGAATGATCTTCTTTGAGTTGTTTTAACATAGTTTCGGCTCTCCGAAGCATTTTTCCGTCAGTAAGATTATAGTTTCGTACCTCTTTTTTACCAACCGTATCACTCATATAATGAAAATATTTATATTATTACAACAAAAATAACAAAATTAATAGGTCTGTTAAATTACTTTTAATATATATGTTATTTTTATTATTGTTTATGGAATATTTTTAAAGATACATTATATTTCGATATTTGTTTACGGAATATTTTTACTTAATTACGCATCGGTAAAAGTATTACTAACTTCCGTAAAAAGGTATCTAACGTACGTATATGAATGATGTAATTCCTTAAATAAATGAAGTAATTCCGAAAACATCTTAATAAATGCTGTAAATATCTGGCTAAATGCTGTAAAAAAATTAAATTATATCGATAACAGTTGAATAAATTCCGTTAAAATGTTGCTATTTTAAGTAAATTAGTTTTTCTTTGCTGTAAATCATAAACGAGAAATGGCAGTAAAAAGGATAACCGAAGAAGAAAAGCAAAAACTTCAGCTTTTGCCTATAGGAAAACGCGGAAGGCGGCATCCTGTGCGATCCATCCTCAATACGATGGCTGTAAAAGACATTATTTCTGTTGATAAAGAAGATTTCAAATGGAAAAAACGAACTCCCCAGTTTTTTATAACCCAATTAACCAAAGGCGGCAAAAAGAAATTCAGCCTTTGGTCAAAAGAGGATGGCAGCGGATGGGTGATTCAGCGGATGAAGTAATCAAAATTGCAGGCGACACCGAAGCTCTTGCAAAAGGAATTTATTTTTTAAGAATAAAAGCGGGAGAGGAAGTGGTGAATAAGAATCTTGTGAAGATGTGAAAACTTAAACTTTTTTATTTTTCTGTTGCTCAACAATTTTGATTCAGTTAAAAAGTTATCTTTGAGTAACCTTAATAGCTGAAATCATGAAAAAGATAATTTTTACAACGCTGCTTTCCTGTTTGCTAATAACAAAAAGTTTTGCAGGCCCCTTTTTTAGCATGCACTATTATAATTATACTCAAAATACCTTCGGTGGTGGAGTCGGGATTCAAAGCATTACTGTTCAGGCTAATATAGGTGATTCAATAAAATTTGATGTTCTTGACGCATGTGCCGGATCAATTTATTTGGGTGCAAAACAATGGTATTATAACGGAGATTCTATTCCCAATACTGCCGGAGCATTTTTCATTACCCAAATAATTACACAATCCGGAAACTATTCTGCTCCCATAGAATTTTGCTGGTTAAATATTGGTTTAAATTTTTATGTTGTTGTAAACAATACGACCGGAATTGAATCGGTTAAAAATATAAATTTCCTAAACGTTTTTCCAACTTCAGTTACTTCCTCCATCACCATTCAATTAAATTCCATTAAACCCAACGATGTTGAAATTTCTTTTTTTGATATTAATGGCAAACAATTGAAAACTGATTTTTATAAAAATGTTTTCGGAGAATTCATAAAAAATGAAAACACCGAAGCGCTTGCAAAAGGAATTTATTTTTTGAGAATAAAAGCAGGGGAGGAGATGGTGAATAAGAAGTTTGTGAAGATGTAAAAAACCTTCTATTTTCTTGTCTTTAATTTTTTTGGATTCTGCCGCGTATCGAAAATTGTATGTATAAAAACTTTTTCTGACGCAACACTGTAAATGATTTTATAATGACCTGAAACCAGGTACCGGTATTTTCTTTTATAAGACTTTAATAAAGGTTCTTGCTGACCTATTTTAGAAAAGCCGGTTTCAAGAAATGACGCTTTCAAAAATATTTTTTCTATTT